>CBFGMY010000094.1:0-15389 GCA_965650055.1 uncultured Devosia sp. | reverse complement strand
TCGCCGGGCGCCAACCGGTCGTAGATGGTGGCGGTGGCGGCCATGCTGGCGCCGGCCAGCAGCAATGCCGATTTGATCGTCTCGGACGGCACCGCCATCACATGCTGCAACGGCAGCGGGATGACAGGGCCCCTGAGCGTCACCGTCAGGCCGCCGCCCAGCGTGGCGGTCGCCCCGATCCGCGCCAGCGCGTCCAGCAACGGCTGGCGGGTCAGATCAGGTCCGCCGGAAAAGCGCGCGGAAAACGGGTAGGGGGCCAGGAGCCCCAGAAGCAGCGGCGCGCCCTCGCCCGCCTTGCCCAGCGCGAGCGGGCCCTGCGGCTCCAACAGGCCGCCCACGCCCAGTCCATGCACATGCCAGGCGCCGTCGCGCTGTTCGATATGCACGCCCAGCTGGCGCAAAGCCGCTGCCATGGCCAGCACATCCTCGGCGTCAGGCAAACCCTCGATGCTGCTATGGCCGACGGCCAGCGCCGAGAGGATCAGCGCACGGTGGGAAATGGCCCTGTCGCCGGGCGTCGCAAACCGCCCGGACAACGGGTTGGCCCCGTGGCTGGCCAGCGGGGCGCTATCGGCAGGAATCGGGTGGGCGATCTCGGTCATGGGCGAGCCGGCTGTAGCACGGCCCGCCGCGGCAAGGCCACTACCCCTGGCCAGCGGGAACCAGCTCTCCACATTTTCGGTTTGACAGGGGCGGTGTTTGTCCATAACCGGACTGACCGAACCAGGGCCAGAAGCCCTGCAAAACCTTACGACGAGGAACATCGATGGCCAGTTCCGAACGCGGCACCAAGCGCACCGATCCCGAAACGGGCAAGAAGTTCTACGACCTCGGCAACGACCCGATCGTGTCGCCCTATACCGGCAAGAGCTACCCGCGCTCCTATTTCGAGCAGGTGCTTGCCGGCAAGCCCTCCCCCGCCGCCGCCCGCAAGGTGGACGACGAGGACGAAGAGGAAGTCGAAGAAGAGGTTGAGGACGCAGCAGCGCCCGAAATCGTCTCGCTCGAGGATGCCGATGCCGAAGAATCCGGCGACGAGGAAATCCCCGAGACCGACGACGTCGAAGTCGACGAAGAGCTCGGCGACGATGATGCCGACGTCTTCCTCGAAGAGGACGAAGACGAAGACGACGAACTCGGCTTTGAAGTCGGCGGCGACGAAGACCGTTGATTTGACACGCATTTTCCGTCGGGCTCCCCACGGGTCCGACGGGATAAAAAAGTGTCATTTAGGCACTTGCATGGGGGCGGATCATCCAATAGGTTCCGCCTCGCTTCGGACGGGTTAGCCCTTCCAAGCACCCAATGGAATGGGGCCATAGCTCAGCTGGGAGAGCGCTTGCATGGCATGCAAGAGGTCAGCGGTTCGATCCCGCTTGGCTCCACCAGCCTTCGCTGCTCCGCAGCTTCGGCTCGGCAAGCCCTCGTGGCTCTGCCCGAAGTTTGCGGACATAATCTAGCGAAGGCTGTCACGTCGTAGTTGCGCAGCAACATAGACGGGCTGATGTCCTTCAAACGCGATTGATCCTGCTCTGCGCCCGGCTAAGCTCGCGCCATGCAGTACGTCTACATCCTACGCAGCCAAGCCGATCCCGAGCGTCACTATGTTGGCACGACCGCTGACTTAAAGGCGCGACTCGCCGCGCACAATGCCGGCGCGGTGCCGCACACGTCCAAATTCATGCCTTGGCGCATCAAGACCTATGTGGCCTTTGACGACAAGGCTCAGGCCTGGGCCTTCGAGAAATACCTCAAGTCGGCCTCCGGGCGGGCCTTCGCGAAGAAGAGATTGTAGCGCCACCGTAACAAGCCCGCCGCGATCTTCTTGGGTTGACTACAGAACGCGCCACAGTCCGCCGTTACTGTGATTTTTCCGATGGCCTTTGCATCGCCATGAGCAGCACTCCTGACAAGACGTCGGCCGCCTCCGCGGAATTTACCACGAACTGTTCGCCGACATACGCCCTGGTCTCGTCCATTATGGTCTTTAGGCTGAACTTTATGACGGCCGTGCCGTCGGGAAGTATTTCTATGCCTGGTTGCGGAACGTACCCTTCGGCGACACCCGAGGTCAGTACTTCGTAGATTTGGCAACCTGGGCTTGGCTCGAGGAATATGTAGTCAATCGGTCGGTGGTTACTCCAGGCAAGGAGAAAATTCTCAGCTGGGATCACGTCTTTCCGCGGCGTACAGACGGGGAGATCAGCAAGATCGTCAGCGGATGTTTGCCCGCCAAAATTCGGATTGCTCTCAAAGCAGTTGGTGCCGACCTTCAACACCAGATCGACGCCGTAGCTCAGCGGCTGCAGGAACGTGGTGTTTCCCGAAGAGCCGGTATTGAGGCCAATGACAAATCCCTCGCCGTCAATGACCGGCCCGCCACTCATGCCGTCATCAAGCTCGACCGTAGAGGTATATTTCAGCTTCGACGCAATCTCCGAGGAAACCTCACCTGTGCGGGTCAGGATCGGATTGTCGTCGCCCTGCATGAACCCCTTTACGGTGACGGACTCGTCCTGGAAGAACGGCCTGCAGAGGGGCTGAAACGGATCGGGGATCGGATCGAGCGTACTGATGCTGTTGACGCGCAACAGGCAGATATCGATGTTGCCATCGCTGCAATCCACAATCTGGGCCCGCAGGGCCGTTTCTTCGCGATTGCCGAACCGGACCTGCACCCGGAGCTTGTCTTCAGGAATTTCCACGTCGGCTATCAGGTGGCCGGCGGTGATGACATGGCCCAGCTTGTCGATCAGGAAACCTGATCCGAACGCCAGGACAGTCGGATCGGCGGCCTGGCCCGTTTCCGGCGCCCGCAGGATCTCAATGTAGGTCACGGCCCTGTCGTCGGCCTGACTGTGGCTGCACAGGCCAAGCGCCATAGCCGCCAATACGACCCAGAATTTCCAGGCGTCACCCACCGTAGACACCCAGAACGCAGGCAATGTCGCCGTCGCTGATCTGTTCGGGCACGCGGGAGGTGAAGCCGTTTTTGTCCCACCCCGGTGGTATCACGTAAGACATGATCGAGTTGGGATCAAAAGCCGGGGATGCCGCACAGACGAGACTGGTATCCAGCTTGTCAAAGATACTCCGCCGGATGACCGCCTCGTCATATTTGAGCGGGGCGAGATCGTGCAGCACCCTGGGCTCGTCCCAGACGATGCCGCTGGCGGGATGCTGGTGCTCGTGCTTGAGGCACAGCGCGTGACCGAATTCATGCGCGATCATGTGGACTTTTTTGTCGTGGATCCGCATCGAGTGCTCTTTGCGAGCGAAGGCCAGGCTGTCGCGACCAATCTTTGAATCATTGATCTGGTCGTTGAACAGCACCGATATTTCCGCCTCCGCCTGCGGAACGCCGAACCGGAAGTCGATGACCTTTTCGATGCCGCCCACCAGCCAGCTGCGTGCGCCGGCCTCCACGAGGGCGTAGTCGGACGGCACACCGTTCATGAAGTGCACACCAAGCGTAATGATGCCCGTATTCGGCGTGCGCCCGTCGCTCTTTTTCCAGCGCTTGGCTCTGGCCGACAGACCGTGGTTGGTGATGGTGAACGGCGCGGGCGTGCCGCTCTTAAGATCAATCGAGAAAGTCTGATTGGGGTTGCCGACGCTGGGCTTCGGCGATCCGTCGGCCTCGTCAATATCGAGAGTACCGCAAATCGAAAATGACTCTTCCTGGGCGAACGTCTTGCCCATGGAGCTGGTCAATGCCAGTCCGCCGACGCCGCTAAACAATACGAACTCGCGTCTAGTCCACATTGTTCCCTCCAACAACGATGACCGGTATGCGCTAACGTCAGTATTAATGGCATATATATTTAAGCGGCAGATCATCACTGCTTATGGCGGCAGTCAAGCGCCAAGCATGGACGGTTGGTCAGGACGCGCGCAGGGTTTGGGAGCGCCTGCTGTGCGCGAACATCTGGAGAGATCTCAGCTGGTCAAAACAATCCAAAAGCGGCTGATGGCATTTTCCTTCCAAGCCGCTTTATGAGGATGACCGCATGAGCCCCTCACTGCAACTGCGGCTTCTGCAAGAACGCGTCCCGGTCTGCTGTCTTGATCCGCACCCAGTTTTCCCGTCCGTCGCGCAGGATGCGCATCGAGAATTCGCTGCCCGAGGGTGCCTTGCTCCACAGCTTGCGGTAGAAGTCGGCGAGCCCGGTCACTTCGTCGCCGTCGAGCTCGCTGATAATGTCGCCGCTGCGGATGCCGGCCTGTTCGGCGGGGCCGCCACCGGCGACGCTCATCACCACCACTTCGTTGCTCTGCTCGGCCGAGAACACGCCCAGCCAGGGCCGCGATTCCCGCCTGGGCCGCCCGGCGGCGATCAGGTCGCCCAGAATGGGCTTGAGCAGGTCGATCGGCACCAGCATGTTGATATCGGTACTCTTGCCCAGCTGCAGCATTTGCAGGCGCAGCGAGCCGATGCCGATCAGCCGGTCGTCCTTGTCCACCAGTCCCGCCCCGCCCCATGAGGGGTGGAAGGGTGCGGCAAAGATGGCTTCATCGAGCAGATATTCCCAATAGCCGGCAAATTCCTGCCGGGCGACGATCTCGGTCGCCACGGCGTGACCCTGCCCATCGATGATGGTGGCCTTGTCGCCCAGCTCGATGTCCTTGGAACTGCCCAGTTGCAGGGCCGGCAGGTCGAGCTTGCCCATGGCCTGCACCAGGCCGAAGCCGCTCTGCTGATCGTAGCCGACGACATGGGCCGGCAGCACGCGGTCGTCATGGGTGGTCAGCCACACCTCATCGGCTTCGGTGATCAGGTAGCCGATGGTGACGATCAGGCCGTCCTCGCCGATCACCACGCCGCTGCCTTCGCGCACGGTGCCCAGCGTCGAGGCCGTGAAGGCAGTGTCCGGCACCTGCGCCCGCAGGGACACGATCGATTTGCGCATAGTCTCGGTCATTTCCACACCTGCCTTTCGCGTTTCTTTCCTAGATAAGCCGCTGGCGCAGCCACGCAAGAGCGGTGCCCGGCCGCGACGGTCCTGCTGCCATCGATTGACGCTGGGACGGGTCAGGGTTCTTCTGACCCTGCTCCAAGATTCGGATATCCCGTGCCCAAAGCCCCGCTTGCCCTCAGCCAGATCGCCGCCCGCCACATCTGGATCGCGGCGCAACGCCTCGACACAGCAGCGCCCTTCGGCGCCGGCCCGGCGGCCACATCAGCCGCCATCGCCCATCTGGGCTATGTGCAGATCGATACCATCAATGTCATCGAGCGCTGCCATCACCACATCCTGTTCTCGCGCATCCCCGGCTACCGGCGCGCCGACCTGGGCCACAACCAGTCCGTCGACAAGTCGATATTCGAATACTGGACGCATGCGCTGAGCTACGTGCCAGTGGCCGACCTGCCCGTCTTCGTGCCGGCCATGAAACGTCAGCGCGAGGCGCCCAGCCGCTGGTTCGGCTCTGTGACATCGGACGAAGTCAAAAAGATGCTGCAGCGCCTGCGCAAGGAGGGTCCGCTGTCGATCCGCGATATCGGCGATGACGAACTGGTCGACAAGAACCATCCCTGGGCCAGCCGCAAGCCGAGCAAGCGGGTGCTCGAAATGATGTTCATCCAGGGCCTGGTCGTGGTCAGCGCGCGCCAGGGCATGCTCAAGACCTATGACCTGACCGCGCGGCATTTCGGCTGGACAGGCCAGCCCAAACCGGCCACCGAACGCCAGGTCACCGCCTATAAGCTCGATCGCGCCCTGCGCAGCCAGGGCCTGGTGAGCCTTGATTCCATCTGCCATCTCGACGCCCCGAGCAAGGCTGCGGTCAAGGAGCTGATCGACGCCAGGGTCCGCCGCAAGCTGCTCGTCCCCGTCGCCATCGAGGGCGCCGAAAAGGTGACGCACTGGGCCGAGCCCGCCGCGCTTGACGCGGTGCGCAGCGAGCCGCCCAATCTCGTGCACATTCTTTCGCCCTTCGATCCGCTGATCATCCAGCGCAAGCGGCTCAAGCTGTTCTTCGACTATGACCACATTTTCGAGGCCTATATCCCGGCCGCCAAGCGCCAGCTGGGCTATTTCACCCTGCCGGTGCTGCTGGGCGACCGCATCGTCGCTGCGCTCGATCTCAAGACCGACCGCGCTGCCAAAAAACTGCTGATCCAGCAGGAAACCTGGCTCGAAGATGTCGGCGCCGAGGGCAAGGCAGCGGTCGAAGCCGCCCTGGAGCGGTTCGAGCGGTTCCAGCTCGGCGACTGACCGCGCTATTGCGCCGTCCAGCCGCCATCGACCATCAGCACGGCGCCATTGACCATGCCGCCGGCCGGCGAGGCGAGATAGATCACGGCCCCGGCGACATCGCCTATGGTGCCGACCCGGCCGATGGGCAGGCGGTCGAGCACGCTTTTGAGATAGTCCGGCTGGTCGAGCCGCTCCGCCGTGCCGGGCGTATAGACATAGGTGGGCGCCACTGCGTTGACGGTGACGCCGCGATGGCCCCATTCGAGTGCCAGGACGCGGGTAAACTGGTCCACCCCGCCCTTGGTCGCGCAATAGACCGCGTGGTCACGAATGCCGACGCTGCCGGCCTGCGAGCTGATATTGACGATGCGGCCCGCGCCCTGCGCGAGCATGATGCGGCCCGCCGCCTGCGCCACAAAGAAGCTGCCCTTGAGATTGACCGCCATCATGGTGTCCCAATCGGCCTCGGTCACGTCTTCTGCGGGGTGGTTGTCGCCCAGCCCGGCATTGTTGACCAGGATATCGACCGAGCCGAAATGCGCCCTGATCGCCGCAAAGGTCGGGCCGATCGAGGCGACGTCGCGGACATCGAGCGTGAAGGCGGAAGCCTCGCCACCCGCGGCCTCGATTTCGCTGACCAGGCGGTCGAGCCTGCCCTTGTCGCGCGACGCCACGGCCACCCGCGCGCCGGCTGCGGCCACGGACTTGGCAAGGCCATAGCCGATGCCCATGCTGGCGCCGGTCACGACGGCGACTTTGCCCGAGAGGCTGAAGTCCGGATGGCTCATGGTACGCTCGCGTTCGGAATCGGAAGCGCAGGCTACTCCGAAACCGCCGTACCCAAAACGGGCAAACGACCGCCATTCGGGCGCAGCCCTCATGGCCTTCTCACCTAAAATCGCTCCACCGGAGCGATTTTGCCTCCGGCCGGTTCAAAGCTTTCAATCATCGGCGCGTCACGCTAAAAGCCAGCCTGACAGTGGGGACCACCATGGCGACTTATACCGACATTGCCCGGCGGGTATACAACCACACCTGGAAGCTAGATCCGATCGTTCGCAGCCTCCTCGATACCGATTTCTATAAACTGCTGATGCTGCAGATGATCTGGGGTCTCTACCCCAAGGTCACGGCCACTTTCTCGCTGATCAACCGCACCAAGGCCGTCCGGCTGGGCGACGAGATCGACATCGAGGAATTGCGCGCCCAGCTCGATCATGCCCGCACGCTCCGCTTCACCAAGAAGGAGATGATCTGGCTGGCCGGTAACAGCTTCTATGGCAGCAAGCAGATCTTCGAACCCGCCTTCCTCAAATGGCTCGAAGGCTTCCGCCTGCCCGAATACCGGCTGGAGCGGCGCGACGGGCAGTTCGTGCTCGATTTTCCCGGCCTCTGGCTCGAAACCTCGATGTGGGAAATCCCGGCTCTTGCCATCATCAACGAGCTGCGCTCCCGGGCCGCCATGAAGCATTATGGGCCCTTCACGCTCGACGTGCTCTATGCCCGCGCCAAGGCCAAGATGTGGGAGAAGGTCGAGCGCCTGCAAAAGCTGCCCGATCTCAAGATTTCCGATTTCGGCACCCGCCGCCGCCATTCCTTCCTGTGGCAGCGCTGGTGCGTCGAGGCGCTCAAGGAAGGCATTGGCGAGGCCTTTACCGGCACGTCCAACGTCAAGCTGGCCATGGACAACGACCTCGAAGCGCTCGGCACCAATGCGCATGAGCTGCCCATGGTGCTGGCGGCCTTGGCCAAGACCGACGAGGCCCTGATGGCCGCGCCCTATCAGGTGCTGACCGATTGGGAGAGCTATTACGGCGGCAATCTCAAGATCGTTCTGCCCGATGCTTTCGGCACCGACAGCTTCCTGCGCAACGCACCCGACTGGGTCGCCGACTGGACCGGTTTCCGGCCCGATTCTGCGCCGGCCATCGAGGGCGGCGAGCGCATCATCGCCTGGTGGAAGGAACGCGGCCGCGATCCGCGCGAGAAGCTGCTGATCTTCTCCGATGGTCTGGACGTCGACATGATCGAGGAAGCGTATCTGCATTTCGACGGCAAGGTGCGCATGGCCTTCGGCTGGGGCACCAACCTCACCAACGATTTCGAGGATTGCGCCCCCGACGGACCCAATCCGGGGCTGGCGCCGATCTCCATCGTCGCCAAGGTCAGCGACGCCAATGGCCGCCCGGCGGTCAAGCTAAGCGACAATCCGGCCAAGGCCACCGGCTCACCCGAGGAAATCGCCCGCTATATCCGCATTTTCGGCGATGCAGGGCGCGTCACACATCCCGTAAAAGTCTAGGGAACTCTCGGTCTCGCCCGGCATTACCCGTTGTGGAGAACCCGGCGCATCCGATCGGCGTTAACGCCTTGGGAACCATGCCGCACTAGCCTTCCGGCGGGGGCTCCACCAGGGGCCAGATGGAATTGCAGCTTATCGATATAGCGGTGCGCGACAAGCAGGCGCATCCGCGTCTGGCCGGCCGGGTCACCGGTCACGTCCGGGCCGTCCTCCTGGAAACAGTGGGCAGCCAGGAGCAGACGCACGAACTCGCCATCCCCGTCTGGGCCGACATAGCCGAGGGCACCAGCGACACCGATATCGACATGGCCCTGATGCTCAAGGCCGCCGACATCATCGCCCGACTCAAGGCCAATCTCAGTCCGACGTCGCCTGCCTAGCGGCCAGCAGCGACTGCATGAAGGCGCGTTGTTCGGCGCTGAGGCCGCCAGTGACCCGGCGCGGCGGCGCAGCGGGCGGCTCGGCTGGTGTGGCGGACACATGGCGATATTTCGGCGCATGGGCATAGTAGCGCGCGGCGCGCGCGATATCGGCCTCGGCCCGCAGGCGCTTCTCGTCGCGGATGAACCAGACCACGGTTCCCACAACGATCGCCCACAATGCGAGCAGTTCCCAAGCCATCATCCGCCTCCGGTTACCCGGACTGTGATAGCTAACCAAACCTTACCAGCCAAACGGAAGCCGGCATTAGCCTTACTGGGTAAAGTTGCGTCGGTTGGCGCCAATGCGTCAGTGTGGCTCCCTCCCCTGGGAGGGTAGCGTCGCTTGGCCCATCGGGGGGACCAAAGCAAAGCTAGGGTGGGGGTGCGAGAGCCTCGATATACAGGCTAAACATCCCCCACCCTTGATCCCTCCCCGCAAGGGGGAGGGAGAGGACTGGAAACGCGGACCTGATCTATCCCACCCGCGCCGGCAGCGTCCGGCCGCGATTGAGCGCCACCAGCATGGTGCGCACATCGTCCTCGGCCGCCTTGGTCACCAGCTTCCGGTTATCCGTCTCGCGCAGCGGCCGCGGCCGACCAAAGGCCACGATGACGTCCTTGGTCGGGCCACCCAGGATTTCCCGGATATTGCGCCCCGTCGACTTCGATTTGATCCAGGCGATCAGCGACCGCTCGGTGCGGCCCACCGGCAGTCCCTGCAGCCGCGTATAGGCAATGGTCAGCGGCTGGATCATGACATCCTCGGCGCCGGCATCGATCATGGCATGCTGCGCCGCGCCGACCAGTGCCGAGCGGAACGGCAGCACATGGGTGCCGATATCGGACTGGCCCTCGGCAAACAGCAGCACCGCATTGCCGCTGGCCATATGCGCGCCCATTTCCGAGGCGGTACGGCCCGTGTCGCTGCGCCGGGTGCGATCGACGAAGATGGTCTTCTGCAGCCGCGCCATCATGCCCACGAAGAACCAGTCGGCCACTTCGCGCTTGGCCACGAAGGTCACATCGGCCACCGATCCCACCGCGACGATATCGGTCCAGGAAATGTGGTTGGACACCAAGAGCGTCGGCCGGCCCGTCGCCGGCTCGCCGATCACGGTGACCCGCAGCCCCAGGAACATGCAGCCGACGCGGTGGAACAGGCGCGGCAGGACATTCCAGAACGGCAGCTTGAGCGCATTGATCAGCGCCTGCGCCGGGATGACCACGATCATCACCGGGATGAGCACGAAGATGAAGAACAGGACGCGGAAGATCATTTTTTGCTTTTGTCGGCGCCTTCGATCGGCACGGCATAAAGCTCGAGCCGGTGGTCGACCAGCCGATAGCCCAGCCGCTTGGCGATGACGTCCTGGATGGCCTCGATTTCCTCATTGCGGAACTCGATGACGGTGCCGCTGCGAATATCGATCAGGTGGTCGTGGTGTTCGTCGGGAATAAGCTCGAAGCGCGCGCGGCCGTCCTTGAAGTCGTGCTTGGTCACGAGCCCGGCCTCTTCGAACAGGTTGACGGTCCGGTAGACCGTCGAGAGCGAGATGCGATCGTCGATGGCGGAGGCGCGGCGATAGAGTTCCTCGACGTCAGGATGGTCCGAGGCAGCCTCGATCACGCGGGCGATGACACGCCGCTGGTCGGTCATGCGCATGCCCTTGGAGACGCAGGCCTCTTCCAGGGTCGGGTCAGTCTGGCTTCTGCTCACGCTTGCGCTCCCAGCCGGTCCATGTCCGACCGGGTTACCCAAGATCGCGCGCCATGACAAGCGCGGTGGCCTGCGACCCGTCGGCCTTGGGGTAATAGCCCTTGCGGGTGGAAATGGTGGCAAAGCCCTCGCGCTGGTAGAGCTTGATGGCCGGCGCATTCTCCTCGCTGACCTCAAGGAACATCTTGCGTGCCTGCGATAGCAGCAGGTCCTCGAACGCGGCCTTCAGCAGCGCCTGGCCAATGCGTTTGCCGCGCCATTTGGGGTCCACCGCAATGGTCAGCAATTCCGCTTCGTCGGCGACCACGCGGATCAGCGCAAATCCGGCAATCCGGCGTTTGGCGTCGCAGGCCACATAGACCGGCGTGTCGGCATCGCCGAGGAAGCTCTCGAACTCGCCCACCGGCCAGCCGCGATAAAAGCCCTGCGCGTGGATGCGCGCCAATTCCTTGGCATCGGCCATCTTGCCGGGCTCGATATGCAGCCCCGCCGGGGCCATCCACAGCTTGATCATGCGCCCCGCCTTTCGATCCGCGCCGCCGTCTGCGGCTTGGCATCGGCATCGCGGATATAGTTGGGTTCGGGCGGATTGCCAGTGGGGTCCAGCACCGCGCCAAAGCGGGCGAGGGCCGCGATGTCGATGAAGGGCGAGGTTATCAGCGTCGTCCCCGGCACGATCGCCGCCTGCGCAATGGCCATTGGCAACAGGTCGCCCTGGGTCGCCGGCTGCCCCGGCCCGGCAAAGGTCTGGAAATAGGCTTCGCCCCGCTTTGCATCGAGCAACACCGTCGCCGGCCCCGCGGCGCCCAGCGACAGCGCGACGAGGCTCGACACGCCAACCACCGGTATGCCCCGCGCCAGTCCGATGCCGCGCGCGGCGCTGAGGCCGATCCGCAGCCCGGTGAACGAACCGGGTCCCGTCGTCGTCACCACGCGCCCCAGATCGGCATAGCCGAGTCCATTGCGCTCAAGCAGGTCGGCGATCCGCCCGAAGATCAGCTCGGCATGGCCGGTGGCGATCTCGTCCACCGAAATATCGGTCCGCCCATCGCCCAGCAACAGAGCCAGTTGCAGGCGCGGCGCGGCGGTGTCGATGGCGAGGGTGATGGGGTTCATCTGCAACTGTTCCAGTAGACCTCATCCTGAGCCTGTCGAAGGACGAGGTCGTGGCACCATCTATGGCACGCCCTCGTGGTTCGACAAGCTCACCATGAGGGCTAGTACCGGGCAGGGGCATCACAACCGGTCCACCGCCTTGACGCCCCACCCCTCCCCAGCGACCTTGCGGCATGCACCCTGATTCGATCAAAGCTCCGATATGACCTGGCTGGCCGAGACCGCCATGCTGAGCCATGGCTGGCGGCGCTTCCTGCTGCTGGTCCTGGCGGGCGCCATTGCTGGCCTCTCCGTGCCGCCGCTCTTCGTCGTGCCGGCTTTGTTCGTGGCCTTTCCCGTCTGGGTCTGGTGCCTCGACGGGGCCGAGCGGGTGCGCGGCTGGCGCCGTCTTGTCGGTCCCGCCTTCACCATCGGTTTTGCCTTCGGTTGGGGCTATTTCACCGTCGCCTTCCACTGGCTGGGCGCCGCTTTCTTCGTCGATGGCGGCATCATGCTGGTGCTGATGCCCTTTGCCATCCTGGCCCTGGCGGCCATGATCGCCTTCTTCTGGGGCGTCGCCAGCGCCCTGGCGCACCTGTTCTGGTCGCACGGCCCATGGCGCATCGTTACGCTCGCGACCTTCCTCACCATGGCCGAATGGGCGCGCGGCCATGTGCTGACAGGCTTCCCCTTCGATCTGCTCGGCTATGCGCTGACCCCGACCGACGAGATGATGCAGATCACCTCGGTCATCGGCATCTATGGCCTCACCTATGTCGCCGCGCTCCTGGCCATGACCCCGGCGCTGATCTGGCCGGCCGACGACCGTAGCCTCAGCCGCCGGCTGCTGCCGCTGTTCCTGGCCTTGCTCGTCATCGCCGGGCAACTAGCCTATGGCTACAATCGCCTCGTCGGCACGACGTCCACCGAACGCTCGGACATCGCCCTGCGCCTGGTGCAGCCACTGGTTTACGAGCATGCCGATTTCGGCAATGTCGATCCGGTGGCCCTCATCGACCGCCTGCTGATGCTCAGCGATATGCGCATGGATCCGGCCGACCTGGGGCTGGCCGATGTCACCCACCTGGTGTGGCCCGAATCCAGCCTGCCCTTTTTCCTCGCCACCTATCCCGAGGCGCTGGCCCGCATTGCCCGGCTGCTGCCCGACACCACGACGCTGTTGACCGGCGCGCCACGCCAGCAATACGAGCCCGGCGCCACCGAGCCCTCCGGCCCGCCCTTCAATTCACTGCTGGCCATCGACACCAGTGGCGAGGTCATCGCCAGCTATGACAAGTCCCATCTGGTGCCGTTCGGCGAGTTCCTGCCCTTTGGCGAATTCTTCGCCAGGCTGGGCATCAAGCAGTTCGTTCCCGGCGCCGAGGGCTGGGCCCATGGCGATGCGCGCCGCCGGCTGATGAGCCTGCCGGCCACCCCGCCTTTCCTTGCCCTCATCTGCTACGAAATCCTGTTCTCGGGCGATCTGGGCGATACCGAAGGCGCGCAGTTCCTCCTCAACATCACCAACGACGCCTGGTTCGATGGCTCCATCGGCCCGGCCCAACATGCCCATCACGCCCGCATTCGTGCGGTGGAAGAGGGTATGAGCCTGGTGCGGTCGGCCAATTCAGGCCTCACCTTCGCCACCGATCCGCTGGGCCGCATCACCGCCGAAATTGCCCCCCAGCAGATGGCCGCGCTCGATGTCCGCCCGCATGAGCGGCTGGCCTCGACGGTGTTTTCGCGCGTCCGCCACTGGCCGCTGCTGGTGGCGCTGCTGGCGGGCCTGCTCATCTCGCTAGTCGCCGTCCGCGGCGATCGTCGGCGGCCGCTCTAGCAGCGCTGCCCTTTGCCTTCCCATTGCCCCCTTGCTGTGTCATCACGGGGATATATCCAATTGCGAGTGAGCCATGACCATCCGACTGCATCGCGGCGATCTGCCTGACCTCAGCCGCTATGGCCGCGAGGTCGCGATCGACACCGAGACCATGGGGCTCGATCCCCATCGCGACCGGCTCTGCGTCATCCAGCTCTCGCCGGGCGATGGCAGTGCCGATGTCGTGCAGCTCCCCCAGGGCGCCACCGAGGCGCCCAATCTGGTCAAACTGCTCGCCGATCCCGGCGTCACCAAGATCTTCCACTATGCCCGCTTCGATGTCGCCGCCCTCAAGCAGCGCTTTGGCGTGGTGACCGGCCCGGTCTATTGCACCAAGATCGCTTCGCGCCTGGTGCGCACCTATACCGATCGCCATGGCCTCAAGGACCTGGTGCGCGAATTGCTCAATGTCGACCTTAGTAAGCAGCAGCAGAGTTCGGACTGGGGCGCCGACAAGCTCACCGACGCCCAGCTCGATTATGCCGCATCCGATGTGCTCTACCTGCACGATCTCAAGCGCCATCTCGATCGCATGCTCAAGCGCGAGAACCGCATGGACCTGGCGCAGCAGTGTTTTGAATTCCTCAAGACGCGTTGCGAGCTCGATCTCCTGGGCTGGCAGGAAACCGATATCTTCGCCCACAGCTGAAGGCCCGATCCATGAACCTGCAGGCTGATGCGGCCCAGCGCCTGGCGGTCTACCAGGGCCTTGAGGCCCGCAACCGCATCGTGGCGATCCTGCGCATCGGTGTGCCGGTACTGGGGGCGGTGGCTCTGTCGGGCCTGCTGCTGCAGATCTATGTGTCCAGCCAGAAGGCCCGCTTTGGTATCAGCCAGGTTGTCGTCTCGCCCGATAGCGTCAGCGTCGAAACGCCGGAATATTCCGGCGTGCTCGATGATGGCACCGCCTATCGCGTCTCGGCCACCTCGGCCCGGGCCGCGGTGGACGCCACCGACCGCATCGGCCTCAGCGACGCCGCGCTGACCATGGTCAAGCCTGATGGCGTAACGATCGTCGTCGAAACCCCCACCGCCGTCCTCGATACCACCACCCAGATCGTCGAGATCCCCGGCCGGGCGCAGGTCGGCAACTCCCTGGGCACGTCAGGCGTTCTGCGCGGTACGGTGTTTGACTATGTGGCGCAGCGGCTCACCGGCAGAGGCCCGGTTGATCTGGTCTATGCCGACGGCACCCAGATCAAGGCCGACGGCCTCACCTACGATGCCGCTGCGCTGGTCTGGACATTCACCCGCGCCACCGTCACCTTGCCTGATACGCCCGGAGCCAATCAAACCGCGATGCCCAAACCATGATCAAGCGTTTCATGCTGGCCGCCGCCCTGCTGCTTCTGGCGCAGCCTGCCTTCGCCCAGCAGCCGGTGCAGATCAGCTCCGATCTCTTCACCGTCGATGAGAAGACCAAGGAAGCCGTGTTCACCGGCAACGTCGTGGTGGTCCATCCCACGGTCAAGGTCTGGGCCGACAAGGTCATCGCCGTCTATGGCCAGGCTGGCCCCAGCGATATCGAGAGCTTCATTGCCTCGGGTTCGGTGAAGCTCGAAACATCCGAGCAGACGGCCACCGGCGACCGGGCCGTGTTCACGCCCGGCGATCAGCTGCTGCGCCTCACCGGCAATGTCCAGGTCATCAATACCAGCGGCACCATCCAGGCCGGTGAGCTTGTCGTGAACATGCAGACCAACGTATCCACCTTCACCAGTTCAGGCAGCGGCGGCCGCGTCACACATCATCGCCGGATCCACATCCGGCTGCTGCT
>CBFGMY010000093.1:0-15430 GCA_965650055.1 uncultured Devosia sp. | reverse complement strand
GGTTCCACCGGCTGGTGGGTCGGACCATCTTCGCCCAGGCCGATCGAGTCATGGCTCATGACATAGATGGCGCGCTCCTCCATGAGGGCCGCGAGGCGGATCGAGGGGCGGGCATAGTCGGTAAAGACCATGAAAGTGCCGCCATAGGGAATGAGGCCGCCATGGAGGGCCACACCGTTCATCGCCGCGGCCATTTCGTGCTCGCGGATGCCATACATCATGTAGCGGCCCAGGCGGTTATCGGCCTGGAACGGGATCATTTCCTTGGTATTGGTCAGGTTCGAATGCGTCAGGTCGGCCGAACCACCCAGCGTTTCGGGCAGCACGGCATTGATGATGTCGAGCGCCATCTGGCTGGACTTGCGAGTGGCGACCTTGGGCTTGTCCTCGACGAGCTTGCGCTTATAGGCGTCCATGGCCGATTTGAACTCGGCGGGCAGGTCGCCCTTCATGCGGCGTTCGAACTCGGCCTTGTTGGCGTGAGCCGCCAGGCGCGACTGCCATTCGCCGCGAACGTTCTGCGAGCGGGTGCCGGCAGCGCGCCAGGTATTGAGGATTTCGGACGGGATTTCGAAAGCCGGATAGGTGATGCCAAGGGCAGCCTTGGCGCCGGCCAGTTCCTCGGCCCCGAGCGGAGCGCCATGCACCTTCTCGGTGCCGGCCTTCTTGGGGGCGCCGAAGCCGATGGTGGTCTTGGCGGCGATCAGGGTCGGCTTGTCGGACTTCTTGGCGGCGAGCAGGGCGGCCTCGATGGCGTCCTGGTCGTGACCGTCGATCTCGATGGTGTTCCACTGCACCGCCTTGAAGCGGGCGATCTGGTCGGTCGAGTCCGAGTTGGAGACGGCGCCGTCGATGGTGATCGAGTTATTGTCCCAGATCACCACGAGCTTGTTGAGCTTGAGGTGGCCGGCCAGCGCGATGGCTTCCTGGGAAATGCCTTCCATCAGGCAGCCGTCGCCGGCCAGCACCCAGGTATGGTGGTCGACGATGTCGGAGCCGAATTCGGCGGCCAGCTTGGCTTCGGCGACGGCAAAGCCAACCGAATTGGCCAGGCCCTGGCCGAGCGGGCCGGTGGTGGTCTCAATGCCCTGGGCGAAGTGATATTCCGGGTGGCCGGCAGTCCTGCTGCCGAGCTGGCGGAAGTTCTTGACCTGGTCGATGGTCATGTCCTCGTAGCCCAGCAGGTAGAGCGAGGAATAGAGCAGCATCGAGCCGTGGCCGGCCGAGAGAATGAAGCGGTCGCGGTCAGCCCACTTGCTGTCCGAGGGATCGAACTTCATGACCTTGGTGAACAGCACCGTGGCGATGTCGGCGCAGCCCATGGGCAGGCCGGGATGGCCGGAATTGGCCTTTTCGACCGCATCCATGGAGAGGGAGCGGATCGCATTGGCCAAGTCGTTTTGCTGGGCGGTGTTCGTCATCGGGCTCGCGCTTTCATCAGGGCTGGATTTCTGGGGAGAAGAGGCGCCAAAAGCCTCCTCCCAAAGGCGGGTTCGAGGCATAACAGGTTCGCCTATCCTGTCAATGACAGTGCCGGACGAGGCCTCCGACAGGCGGTTGCATTGGGCGGCGGGCTGTTGCAGGCTTGCAGTGCCGGAATCGTCGTGGGCTGAGGACCGTAGTAGCAATGACTGAGACGGAACTTGAAGACGGGCTGACTGCGGCCAATGCGCGCTTCGAACGCGCCATGGCGCGCCTGGACCAATCGGTGCGCAACCTGTCGACGCGCCTGCGCCAGCATAACCGCATCGAGGTCGATACACAGCGCCTGGTGCATGAGCGGGCGCGCCTGGCGACCGAGCTCGACAAGACCGCGGCCCGGGCCAAGCGGCTCGACGACAGCGCCCATGACGTGTCGCGCCGGCTGGTCGAGGCGATGGAAACCGTCCGCGAAGTGCTGGCCAAGGCGGAGTAGCGCAGTGCCCGAAGTCAATGTCGAGATCAACGGCCGCAAATACCGCATGGCCTGCGAAGAGGGCCAGCAGCAGCACCTGATCGGGCTGGCCGAGCGGTTCAACACCCATGTCGAAGGGCTGAAGGGTGCGGTTGGCGAAATCGGCGACAACAGGCTGACGGTCATGGCCGGCATTGCCGTGGTGGACGAGCTGGCCGAGGCCGAGAAGCGCATCAAGGCGCTCGAGACCGAAGTGTTGGTGCTGACGCGGGCCGGCCAGGAAGTCGCGGCCGAGATCGAAGCGCTGGAGGCCAGGTTCGCTGCCAAGCTCACCGACGCGGCCAAGGCGCTCGAAGGCGTTGCCGGGGCGCTCGATGAAGCAGCTCCGGTGCCGCAGGGCTAGCGAACCGGACTATCCCAGGTATCCATGAAGGCCTGTTCGAGATCCATGGCCTCGAGCATTTCCCGCACGATCGTGTCGTCCAGCTCGCCGTCATCGCGGGCGGCGATGAGCCGGCTGCGCCGTGCCTCGAGCAGCAGCCTGCCCAGCTTGAGCGTTTCGCCGGGATCAAAGCCGGGTCGTGGCTGGTCCTTGGTCTCGGGACTGGCCGCCGCCTGCTGGGTCCGCTGCGCCATGAGCAAGGCGAGGCGCTGGCTTTGCGGTGAGGCATTGGCGGCACGATAAGCGTCGAGCGCCTCTGATGTGGCAGCATGGGCCAGACGGGTCGCCAGCTCCTGCTGCTCTGCCTCGAAGCGCGCATCGCCCGGATCGGTGACGTCGAGCCGCTGGATCAGCCAGGGTAGGGTCAGGCCCTGGAGGAGCAGGGTGCCGATGGTGACGAGAAAGGCCAGAGCCACGATGGCCTCGCGATCGGGAAAGTCGACGCCACTGGCCGTCAGCACGGGCACACCGGCTGCGGCGGCCAGCGTCACCACACCGCGCATGCCGGTCCAGGACAGAACCAGGTTTTCTTTCCAGGTCAGCGGCCGGAGCTGCAGCATATCGAGCTGCGTCTTGCGAACCCGTCGACCCCGCCGCTGCTGGCGGGCCTCGAACTCGACGCGCAGCTTTGCGTCCGCGAACCGCTTCTGTAGCGCCGCGTGCCGTCGGCGGGCCAGCACGGACGAGGCGAAAATCCAGCCAAAGCGGACCAGGGTGATGACGACGAGAAGCGCCGCGGCGGCGCCGAGCAGCGGCAAAAGCTCGAACCCGGCTTCGTTGGCATCGGTGATGACGAAGCGCAGTTGCAGCCCGATATAGGCGAAGACGAAGGTTTCAAGCAGCGTATCGAGGCTGCGCCAGAACTGGCTTTCCTGCATGCGCTCGGCATAGCCCGACTGCACATTGTGGTGCCCGAGCGAGAAGCCGGCCGCGACCACGGCGAGGACGCCCGAGGCATGCAGTTCCTCGGCCAGCAGATAGGCGGCGAAGGGCACGATGATCGAGACTGCCGTTGCCAGCGATGGATTGCCCAGCCGCCGCCGCGCGACCTGCGCCAGGTTGCCCAGCAGCACGCCAAGCACGATGCCGACCGCGGCGGCGTAGAGGAAATAGAGGATGATGTTGTCGATGAAGGCCTGCGTGCCGCTGGCACTGGCGACCAGCACGGCAAACAGGGTCAGCGCCGCGGCGTCATTGATGAGGCTTTCGCCCTTGAGCACGGTCATCAGCGCCACCGGCAGGGCCGAGCGGCGGCCGATGGCGATGGCTGTCACCGCATCAGGCGGGGCGATGACAGCGCCCAGGACCAGGGCGGCGATGGGCGCCATGCCCGGCACGATGATCACCGACGCCATGCCGACGATGGCGGTGGTGGCAAAGACCAGGAAGACCCCCAGATTGGTGATGGACCCCATGCGGCGCGTGAATTCGGCAAAGGAGAAATCGCGGGCCGCCGAGAACAGCATGGGCGGCAGCACGACGCTGAGAATGATCTCCGGTTCCAGCTCGAGCCGCGGCATGCCGGGAATGAAGGAGGCCAGCAGCCCCACCATGGCCACCAGCAGCACCGGCTGGAAATTGCGCCGTTCGGCAAAGGCGGTGATGGCAATGGCCACGATGATGACGATGAGAATATGCGCAAACATCGATGGCCCTCCGACCGACAGATAGTGGTGTTGCCGCGCCGCGGCGGCAAGGCCAATCTTGGCAAAGATTGCCAAGAGGCCTAGATTGCCAGGAAAGGAGACCTGCCATGGCCACGATGAACGTTTCCCTGCCCGACGCGATGAAGCAATGGGTCGAAGACCAGGTCGCTACTGGTCGCTACGGCAATAGCAGCGATTATGTCCGCGATCTGGTGCGGCGCGACCAGGAGCGGGCGGAAGCGCGGGAGAAGCTGCAGCAGATGGTAGACGACGCGCTGGCCAGCGGGATCAGCGACATGGGAAGGGATGAGCTACTGGCCCGTATGCGGCTCAAGGCCAAAGAAGCGGTCGAAGCCAAAAAGAGCGCGTAACACATAGCCTGGATTCTGACGCTCGCTGCCGTTGCGGACCTTGATCGAGTCGCGGCTGAGGGCGCCTTACGTTTTGGTTTTCTGCAATCGGAGATCTATGAGCAGGAGCTGGTAGCGATGCTCGACACTTTGGCAGATCACCCCTACCTGGCGTCTGAACGCCAGGCCTCGCGAAACCTGGTGCGGCTGATGCCCTATGGTTCGCACAACATCGTCTATATCGTCGAAAACGAGGACGTCGTCGTGCTTCGCGTCCTGCACGGGCTGCAGAACTGGTTCGATCTGCTCTAGCTTCACCCTTTGCACAGCCGGCCAAAGCGCATATATCTAGCTGGCTGCCCGGCGCGTGATGGATACCTTTATCCCCGGGGCCTTAACGATCCTAAGGGAGCTGTCCCTGACTGGGCCCCTGGGCTCAGACAAACGGCGCCCACCTACGTAAAGTAGGTTCCCGGGATCGTGTATCCCACGGCCAGGGTGGCACCTTATTGTCTGAGCAGGTTGCAGCACGCCCCATGGTTGACGCGTTGATCGAAGAAGCCAAGGCGGCGCTGCGAAATCGGGCCCGGGCCGCGCGCGCATCGCTCGATCATGGCGAGCGCGCCGACGCGGCCGTTGCTGCGGCCCAGCATTTCTTCAACGCGATCGCGCTGCAGGCGGGCGATGTCGTCGCCGCCTATTGGCGCATTCGCGACGAGCTCGACTGCCAGCCCATCCTGGTCAAGCTGATGGACAGCAACCAGAAGGTGGTGCTGCCGGTGGTGCTGGGACCCGAGGAGCCGCTCGATCTGCGCGTGTGGGAACAGGGCGCCTCGCTCTATGAATCGGGCTTTGGTACGCTGGCACCGTCCGACCTGGCGCCGCGCGCCGAGCCCGATATCGTCATCATGCCGCTGCTGGGTTTCGATAGCCGGGGCACCCGCCTGGGCTATGGCGGTGGCTACTACGACCGGACCCTGGCCAGCATGAGCAAGAAGCCCAAGCTGGTGGGCCTGGCCTTTGCGGCGCAGGAACTCGATCGCATCCCGCGCGAGGCGCATGACGTGCCGCTCGATATCATCGTCACCGAGGCCGGTGTGCGCCACTTTGGCGCGACGGCATGAGGTTTCTGTTTCTGGGTGACGTGGTGGGCCGCTCGGGCCGGGATGCGGTTGCCGAGCGGCTGCCTGGCATCATCGAGCGCTACAAGTTCGATTTCGTGGTCATCAACGGCGAAAATGCCAGCCATGGACGCGGGCTCACCGAGCCGCATTTTCAGGGCCTGCGCGATGCCGGCGCCGATATCGTAACGCTGGGCGATCACGCTTTCGACCAGCGCGACACGCTGAGCTATATCGAGCGCGAAACCACGCTGATCCGCCCGATCAACATGCCATCAGGAACACCCGGGCGTGGCGCCATGTTCGTCGAGGGCCGCAATGGCCATCGCGTGCTGGTCGTCAATGCGCTGGGCCGGGTGTTCATGGGGCCGGCCGACGATCCGTTCCGCGCCGTCGAGGCAGCGGTGGCGGCCTGTCCGCTGGGCGAGCAGGCCGACGCCATCATCGTCGATTTCCACACCGAGGCGACCTCGGAAATCCAGGGCATGGGCTTTTTCATGGATGGCCGGGTCAGCCTGGTGGTGGGCACCCATACCCATATCCCCACGTCAGATCAGCGCATCCTCAAGGGTGGCACGGCGCTGATGGCCGATGCCGGCATGTGCGGGGACTTTGATTCCATCATCGGGGTCGATGCCGAGGAGCCGCTCAACCGGTTCCTCACCGGCATTGCCAATGGCCGCTTCACGCCCGCCGAAGGCGAGGCGACGCTGTGTGGCGTGGCGGTCGAGACCGACCCGCGGACGGGGCTCGCAGTCAAGGTGCTGCCGGTACGCATTGGCGGCACACTGGCGCAGGCCGAGCCAATTTTCTAGCGGCGGCCATTTCTGGTCGGTGTTTGCCGGTAGCTCAGGGAGATAGTTGTGCTGCGAAAGCTGGGTCTGGGCGTCATTGCCGCTGTGCTTCTTGGGGTCGCTGGAGTTTCGGCGGAGGAACTGGTGCTGCGGGTCGACCGGGCCGAGGCCGTCACGGACGATGTCTCTGGTGGCGCAGCCCTGCACGTTTGGTTGGCGCCCGAGGCGCGGCAGGCCTTTGCGGGCTTTACCCTCAGGCATGTGGGCGACAAGACGGACCTGGTCGTCAACGACGACGTCGTGTCCTCGCCGGTTATCCAGACGGTAATCGACACCGAGATGCTGGTGCTGTCAGGCGTCGACAGTATGGCCCAGGCCAGGGAGATGGCCGAGTTGCTGAACCGCAAGAAGGCAACCATGCTGGTGCGGCTGGCCGAATAGCCCCGCTTCCCGGCAGGTCGCCGCCAGTATTCCCGCGATTAGCGTTGGGGCGGGAAGAACCGGGCGGCGCTGCCGGCGGGGGCGGCACACAAGGTCAGCAGGAGCAGAATTGCGCCAAACGGCGCCAGCACTGGTGCGATGACGAGCGCCACCAGGAGCGCCAGCTGTGCCAGAGCCAGCCAGGCAATGGGTATGCCCACATCCCGCGCTCGCTTTACCGGAACCGCCAGGTTGGGCCAGAGCAGAATAATGGCCGACAGAGCGTCGTCCATATCGGCCAGCTTCAATGCGGCCGCCCTTGAGGTCTGGTCGTAGTAAATGGGGCCGTCGCCGACGAGAAGCGCCTGTAGCAGTTCGCGCAGGATCCAACCGGCAAGCACGAGCAAGAGAAGCGACAATGCAAACGCTTGGCGGCCGAGGACGCCGCGAAAAGATAGAAAGCACCAGAGAAGTCGTTCCATGTCAGCTCCCATCCGTCTGGGCTTGAACAACAAAAGCCAACCAGGGCAAAGCCTCGCGCGTGAGGTTGGTTAACAATGCGGCGCCGGTCGTCGCTGGCGGCGTCTTCTCCCATGCCAATTCCGCCATGCTCAATTCAGCGAGAGTGCGAGCCTGCCCGGCCCGGCCGGAGGCGGGTCAATAGGGGGCGCCGGCATACCGTTCCGGCGGCGCTCGCCCGACCCCGCTTCACAAGTCCCGCGCGCTTGCCTATAACGCGCCACCAATCCAGCATTCTTATTCGAGGGGAGTGACCGATGGCCGGCCATTCACACGCCAAAAACATCATGCACCGCAAAGGCAAGTCCGACGCGGTGCGCTCCAAGATATTCTCCAAGCTGGCGCGCGAAATCACCGTCGCTGCCAAGCTGGGCATGCCCGACCCCGCGTTCAATGCGCGTCTGCGCCTCGCGGTGGTCAATGCCCGCTCGCAGTCGATGCCCAAGGACAATATCGATCGCGCCATCAAGAAGGCGATCGGCTCGGATGGCGAAAACTACGATGAGATCCGCTATGAGGGCTATGGCCCCGGCGGCGTCGCGGTCATCGTCGAAACGCTGACCGACAATCGCAACCGGACGGCGTCGAACGTCCGCTCGTATTTCTCCAAGAGCGGTGGTGCGCTGGGCGAAACCAACTCGGTCGGCTTCATGTTCGACAAGGTTGGCGAGATCACCTACCTGCCCAAGGCCGGCTCCGAAGACAAGATCATGGAAGCCGCGATCGAGGCCGGTGCCGACGACGTCGAGAGCGACGAAGAGGGCCACTACATCACCACCAGCTTCGAGGCGATGGTGGAAGTCGCCGCGGCACTCGAAAAGGTGCTGGGCGAGGCCGAATCGGTCAAGGCCGTGTGGAAGCCGCAGACCAATGCGCCGATCGATGCCGACAAGGGCGCGTCGCTGATGAAGCTGATCGCCACGCTCGAAGAAGATGATGACGTGCAGAACGTCTATACGAATTTCGAGATGAGCGACGAAGAAGCGGCCAAGCTCGAGGCGTAATTTCCGGCAGTAGACCTCATGGCGAGCTTGTCGAACCACGAGGTCGTGCCAACCGATCTGCCACGACCTCGTCCTTCGACAAGCTCAGGATGAGGTCTACTGGTGGCTTGCATAGGGCGGTGCCAAGGCGCCGCCCTTTTTCATGCGCTGCGCCGGAGGTCGATGACCGGGTGGTCGTTGACATGAACCACCGTGACGCGATTGCGGCCGGTCTGCTTGGCCCCGTAAAGGCGCTGGTCGGCGATGCGGAACAGCTCGGAGAAGCCGGCGGGGCCATCGAACGCGACGCCGCCGATGCTGACTGACAGGGAACGCTGCTGCCCGTCGGGAGCGAATACGGCCAGGTTCACCGAGCGGCGGATGCGTTCGGCGACGGCTTCGGCGCTGCGCTGGTCGACATCGGGCAGATAGACGCCGAACTCCTCGCCGCCCATGCGACCCACCAGATCGCCTGCCCGCAGAATGGTGCGGATGGAGCGGGCGATGATGGTCAGCGCCTCGTCGCCGGCATCATGGCCATACACGTCGTTGATGGATTTGAAATTGTCCGCGTCGATCATCAGCAGCGCGCCGTTGGCGCCATAGGGTCGGTGGGCGAGCAGGGTGCCCACCTTGCTGGTGAAGGCACCTCGATTAAGGCAGGCGGTGAGGCTGTCGGTGCGCGCGACGAGCCCCAGCCGCAGATTAGTGATGGCAAGGCCCCGCACCCGCATGCTCATGTAGAAGAACAACGGCACGCCCAGCATGACCGGTAGCATGACCGCGCTGATCAGGGACCGTTGCAAGGCAGCGGCGCCGAGATCGCCGAATATGAGGGCATTGAAGGTTACCGAGATCAGGACGCAGGCCGCAGTGCCGAACAAGGTCCAGCGGCCAACGCTGGACCAGCTTTGCAGGGCAGTCAAAGTCTTGGAAGGCATCATTGCAATTCTCTCGGCTTTGAAAGGGCAATCAGGCGGGGTGGTTCTGGCGTGGCTGCATCACCGCCACGCGGGCACACCCGTCATCTTTGGTTTGCTTGAAATGGTGATTGTCGGGCGCGAGCGCGATACGGCGACGGCCTGATAGCCGCGCAGCCAAGCGCGCGTCGGAAGGTCCCGATAAAGTGCGGTCATAATGATACGCCCCTGCATTCCCGTGGAGGAAGGTAAGGGGCACGGCTTGAAGATGGTGTTTGCCAGATGGATGCGATTTTATCTATCGCCGCTTTTCCACCGCATCCGTTGCCTATTTGTTCACATAGGCCTTGGTAGGCTGGCGTCACTTCACTAAGGATGTGCGCATGAACGCTGCCACCCGAATCATCGGTATCGATCCAGGCCTGCGCCGCTGCGGCTGGGGGGTGATCGAGACTTTGGGCAACCGGCTGACCTTCGTGGCGGCAGGCACGGTGACGCCGCCAGTGGATGGCTCGCTGGCCGAGCGCCTGGCGATCCTCTTCGCTGGCCTCGGTGAGGTGCTGGACCGTTTCACACCTGAAGAGGCGGCGGTGGAGGAAACCTTCGTCAATGCCGGGGCTCGTTCTGCGCTGATCCTGGGGCAGGCGCGCGGGGTCGCCCTGCTGACCCCGGCGGCGCGCGGGCTGCCGGTGGCCGAATATGCCGCGAACCTGGTCAAGAAATCGGTGGTCGGCACCGGCCATGCCGACAAGGGACAGATTCAGCTCATGGTCAAGACGCTGCTGCCACAGGCAGATTTCAAGGGTGCCGACGCCGCCGACGCGCTGGCTATCGCCATCTGCCACGCGCATCACCGGGTTGCCAACCAGCGGCTGAGGGCGCTGGCATGATCGGCAAGCTCAAGGGGCTGGTGGACAGTTTTGGCGACGACCATGTGCTGATCGATTGTGGCGGCGTCTGCTACGAGGCCTTCTGTTCCAGCCGCACATTGCAGGCCTTGCCGCGGGTCGGCGAGGCGACAGTGGTGTTCATCGAAACCATCGTGCGCGAGGACATGATCCGGCTCTATGGCTTTTCGAGCGAAGCCGAAAAGGGCTGGTTTAACCTGCTGATGACCGTGCAGGGCGTCGGCGCGCGCGTGGCTTTGTCCATTCTTTCGGTGCTGTCGCCATCCGAGCTGTCGAGCGCAGTGGCTTTGCAGGACAAGGCGATGATCGGCCGCGCCAATGGCGTCGGGCCGAAACTGGCCGTCCGCCTTGTGACCGAACTCAAGGGCAAGGCACCTGTTGGCCCCGGCATCGATGCCGGCACACTGGGCCTGCAGGCGGCTTTGGGCGAGGGCGTGGCGCCGTCTGCGATTACTGACGCGGTCTCGGCCCTCACCAATCTCGGCTACTCCAGCGCCCAGGCCTCGGCGGCTTTGGCCAAGATCGTGGCGCGCGAGGGCGACGGGGTGAAAACCGAAACGCTGATCCGCATGGGGCTTCGGGAGCTTAGCTCGTGACTTTGACCTCTCCCGCCGCCGGTCGTGACGACCCGCTCGACGTTTCCCTGCGGCCTTCGGGCTTTGCCGACTTTGTCGGGCAGGCCGCAGCACGGGCCAATCTTGAGGTCTTCATCCAGGCCGCCAAGCAGCGCGGCGCGGCGCTCGATCACGTGCTGTTTGTCGGCCCGCCCGGCCTGGGCAAAACCACGCTGGCGCAGATCATTTCGCGTGAACTCGGCGTCGGCTTCCGCGCCACGTCGGGTCCGGTCATCGCCAAGGCGGGCGATCTCGCCGCCTTGCTGACCAATCTCGAAGAGCGCGACGTGCTGTTCATCGACGAGATCCACCGGCTCAATCCGGCGATCGAGGAAGTGCTCTATCCGGCGATGGAGGATTTCCAGCTCGATCTCATCATCGGCGAGGGGCCGGCCGCCCGCTCGGTGCGGATCGATCTCGCCAAATTCACGCTGGTGGGCGCCACGACCCGCGCGGGGCTGCTGACCACGCCGCTGAGGGACCGGTTTGGTATTCCGGTGCGGCTCAATTTCTATACACCAGAGGAACTGGTGCAGATCGTGCAGCGCGGCGCGCGGCTGCTCGGCATGCCCATGGCGCCCGACGGGGCCATGGAAATCGCCCGCCGCTCGCGCGGCACGCCGCGCATTGCCGGGCGGCTGCTGCGCCGCGTCACCGATTTCGCGCTGGTCGACGGCTCTGGAGAGATCACCCGCGCCATCGCCGACAAGGCCTTGCTGCGGCTCGATGTCGATGCGCGCGGGCTTGACCAGCTCGACCGGCGTTATCTCGCCACCATTGCAGATTTCTACAATGGCGGGCCGGTCGGCATCGAGACCATCGCCGCTGCGCTCAGCGAACCGCGCGACGCGATCGAGGAGATCGTCGAGCCCTACCTGATCCAGCAGGGCTTCATTCAGCGCACCCCGCGCGGCCGCATGCTGACCGGCACGGCCTTCCAGCATCTGGGCAAGATCGTGCCGCAGGGCTTTGTGGGCATGCAGGCGAGCCTGTTCGAGGAGCCGGAGGAAGAGTGACTAGCCCGCGCACCATGCTCAGCTTCCCGGTCGGCGGCACGCGTTTCAACTATCGCGTGGCCGGGGCGGCCGTGCGTGACGGGCATGTGCTTGTCTGTCGCGAGGATGACGACGATTATTGCATGCTGCCCGGTGGCCGCGTCGAAATGGGCGAGCCCAGTGACGCGGCGCTGGTGCGCGAAATGGCCGAGGAACTGGTGATGCCGGTCGGCATCGGGCCGTTGCTGTTTACGTCCGAGAGCTTTTATGGGCGGGTGGGCGAGCGCTTTCACGAACTCGGCTTCATCTATGCCATCGACCTGCCCGAAGATGTCAGGCCGGGCGGGGCGCAGCCCTTTCTGGTGCGCGAGGATGAAGGGCACCTGCTGCAGTTTTCCTGGCTGCCGCTCGAAGGCCCCGCGCTGGCCGAAGCGCGCCTGCTGCCGCCATGGCTGCCTGAGCGGCTGCGGGCGCTGTCGGGCGTGCCGGGGCATGTGATCTTCCACGAAGCGGAGCCGGTGGCGTGAGCGTGCGCCGATGACGTTGGTCACCCGCTATGCGCCCCAGCTGCATGGCTGGCCCGATAGCATGGCGCTGCGGATAGTAGCGCTGAGCGATTTCCATGCCTGCGCGCCCTATATGGATGCGGCCCGCTTGCGCGGCATCTGCGGGGAAGTGGCCGATCTCGCACCCGACCTGATCCTGCTGTTGGGCGACTTTGCGCCCGGTCCGCGGTTCAGCTGGCCGATAGCGCCCGAAAGCTGGGCGGCCGAGCTGGCTGCGCTCGCGGCGCCACTGGGCGTGCATGCCGTGCTCGGCAATCACGACTATGACGGCTATGTGCGTGCCGACCTCGCGCAGGGGCCCATCGCCGCCGAGCGGGCGCTGCAGGCCGTCGGCATTCCTGTCTACATCAACCGCGCGGTGCGCATCGCCCATGGCGGCGGTGGCTTCTGGCTGGCGGGTTTGGGCGACCAGTTCGCCTTCGCCCGCGGTGTGCGCGGCTTTGGCAGGGGGCTGGGCGTGGATGACCTCGAGGGGACACTGGCGCAGGTCGATACCGACGAGCCCATTCTGCTGATGGCGCATGAGCCGGATCTGTTTCCCGATACGCCCGACCGGGTCGCCCTGACTCTGTCGGGGCATACCCATGGCGGGCAGGTGCGGCTTTTCGGGCGCACGCCCGTAGTGCCCTCGCGCCATGGCAGCCGCTATGTGCATGGCCATTTCGTCGATGGCACCAGGCAGTTGATTGTCAGCGCGGGCCTGGGCTATTCGGGCCTGCCGCTGCGCATCGGCACCAGGCCGGAGCTGGTGCTGATCGACCTGGGAGGCCCGCGCCAATGACGCTGCACCATTTTCCGGTCCGCATCTATTACGAAGACACCGATTTTTCGGGCAATGTCTATCATGCGGCCTATCTCAAGTTCTTCGAGCGCGGCCGCACCGAATTCCTGCGCGACGAGGGGATCCATCATTCCGAGCTGGCCGGGCAGGGCATCGCCTTCGCCGTGCGCTCGATGGATATTGCCTTCGATGGCGCCGCCCATATCGATGATCTGCTCGATGTGACCACCGAGGTCGCCGCCATCAGCGGCGCCAGGCTGACGCTCAACCAGGTCATCCGGCGCGGCGAGACGGTGTTGACGCGCGCGACCGTGACGGTCGTGGCGATCAAGACGTCAGGCGGGCCGGCACGGATGCCCAAGGCGATACTGGAGCGGTTTGGGCGGTGAGATCGGGCCTCCATTCCTCTCCCCATCGGGGAGAGGTGGCTCGGCGAAGCCGAGTCGGTGAGGGGGAGGTCAGGGTCGACCCGGTATCCTGATGTTGCCACAGCACCCCCTCGTCCGGCGCTGCGCGCCACCTTCTCCCCGTCGGGGAGAAGAATAGGCATGCCCCCAGCACATGGCTGGGCGACTCGGTTTGTTAACCTCTCCTTGACCATAATTGCGGCAAAGCGAACACGTGTTCGGTAGCGGTTCCCCAAAGGGCCGGGTTTCCGGGCATTTCTCTTAATTTTGACAGATTTCGACCCCATCGCCTGATGCTTGAGGGTCGGGTGCAGGAACCGGGCCGAGAAGGATCACTACATGGAAGCCGTCGATGCTGTGGGGGCCGTTGCCCCGCACGCTGATTTGTCCATCTGGGGCCTGTTCTGGGCCGCCGACTGGATCGTGAAATCCGTCATGCTGGGCCTGTTGGGTGCCTCGATCTGGTGCTGGGCCATCATTGTCGACAAAACCATCACCTATCGCCGCACCAATAGCGAGATGAACAAGTTCGAGCGGACCTTCTGGTCCGGCCAGTCGCTGGAAGAGCTTTACCAGCAGCAGGCCGAGAAGCCGTCGGGCGGGCTGGGCGCGGTGTTCGTCGCCGCCATGAAGGAATGGAAGCGCAGCCACGAGCAGAACGCGGCCAGCTTCGTGGGCATGCAGCAGCGCCTCGACAAGGTGCTCGACGTCGCCATTGCGCGCGAAAGCGAGCATCTGGAAAAGCGCCTCGGCTTCCTCGCCACCATCGGCTCGGCCGGGCCGTTCATTGGCCTGTTCGGCACGGTGTGGGGCATCATGAATGCATTTACCGCCATTGCCGCCTCGTCCAATACCAGCCTTGCCGTCGTCGCCGGCCCGATCGCGGAAGCGCTGTTCGCCACCGCCATCGGCCTTGTGGCCGCTATCCCGGCGGTTATCGCCTATAACAAGCTCAGCTCGGACTCGGCCAAGATGATCGGCCGGCTCGAGGGCTTTGCCGACGAGTTCTCGACCATTCTCAGCCGCCAGCTCGAAGCGCGGAGCCGCTGATATGGGCATGGGTGGCGTTTCAGCCGGCGGCGGGGGCGGTGGTCGCCGCCGTCGCGGCCGCAAGAAAGCGGTGATGAGCGAAATCAACATCACGCCAATGGTCGACGTGATGCTGGTGCTGCTGATCATCTTCATGGTGGCCGCGCCGATGATGACGGCCGGCGTGCCGATCGACCTGCCCAGTTCAGCCGCGGCAGCCATGCCGAACCAGGCCGATCCGGTGACCGTGGGCGTGACTCCCGAAGGCGCCGTGTTCATCGACGAGACCCCGGTGGCCGAGGCCGACCTGGTCGCCCAGCTCAACACGCTCGGCGTCAATGGCGCGGAAGACCGCATCTTCCTGCGCGGCGATACCAGCGCCAATTATGGTGCGGTCATGCGCGTCATGGGCCTGCTGTCGGCCGGAGGCTTTTCCAAGATCGGCCTCATCACGCAGCCGGAAGAATAGTTCAGCCCGATGCGCACCGGCGTAACCGTCTCCATCGTTGCCCACATTGCGGTGCTGGCCATCGGCCTCATCAATCTGGGGTTTGCGGAGCCGTTGACGCCGGTTGTCGAGTCCATCTCGGTCGACCTGGTGCCGATCGAGGAATATTCCAACATCCGGGCCGGCCAGCTCGATAGCCAGGTTGTCGAGACCGATACGCCCTCCATTGTCGAGGACGATCAGCCGGCTGAAATCGCCGAGCCGACAGGCAATACCGAGCAGGATCAGCCGACGCCGTCGCCAGCCGATATCCCGACGCCAGCGCCGGTCACCAATGCCGCGCCGGCGCCGCAGGCTACGCCTGAGCCGACCCCGGAACCCGAACCAGAGCCTGAACCGGCCCCGGAACCAACGCCCGAACCCGAGCCCACGCCGGAGCCGGTCGTGCCGCCCGTGCCGGCCACAAGGCCGCAACCCACGCCGGAGCCCGAGCCTGTTCCGGCGCCGGCTCCGGGGCGTGCGCCCCCGCCGGACCCGCCCCCGGGCCCCCCGCCCGGGCCGGCCCCCGCGCCCACGGCGGGCCCCGCCCCGGG
>CBFGMY010000092.1:0-15435 GCA_965650055.1 uncultured Devosia sp. | reverse complement strand
GGTTGGCTGGTCGCCCATAGCCTGGCCAAGAGCTTCGGCAAGCGCGTCGTGGTGCGCGATGTCTCCATTGCTGTGCGCCGTGGCGAGGCCGTTGGTCTGCTCGGTCCCAACGGCGCCGGCAAGACCACGGTTTTCACCATGATCATGGGCCTGGTCAAACCCGATGCCGGCTCGATCAGCCTCGACGGGCGCGAGATCACCCGGCTACCACTGTTCCAGCGCGGCCAGCTCGGCATCGGCTACCTGCCGCAGGAGCCCTCGATTTTCCGCGGCCTCAGCGTCCGCGGCAACATCATGGCGGTGCTGGAAAACCATGTGAAGGGCAAGGCGGAGCGCCATGCCCGGCTCGAGGCGCTGCTCGATGAATTCTCCATCCGCCACCTGGCCAAGGCCAATGCGCTGGCTCTGTCGGGCGGCGAGCGCCGCCGCGTCGAGATTGCGCGCGCCCTGGCCGCCGATCCGGTCTTCATGCTGCTCGACGAACCCTTTGCCGGCGTCGATCCCATCGCGGTCAACGAGGTCAAGGGCCTGGGGCGCCAGCTCACCCGCCGCGGCATTGGCGTCTTGATCACCGACCATGCCGTCCGCGAAACGCTGGGCCTGGTCGACCGCGCCTATGTCATCCATGGCGGCAAGGTGATGATCCAGGGTCGCCCCGAAACCATCAGCGCCGACCCAGACGCGCGAAGGGTGTATCTCGGCGAGGGGTTTGAACTCTAGGCTGCGACCCGCAGGGGCAAATCGCTCCAGGGGAGCGATTTGAGCAGACTAGGCCATGAGGGCTACGCTCGAATGGCGGAGGATATTTGCCCCGGCATCGGAGTGCCGGCACTTGGCACAGAACTTGCCCTACGCGCCAAATTGAGTCATGGTCCCGCACCGCAAACGCCGGAAACGGCCCCCATTGCCCCGAGGGTTTCGATTTAATGGCACTTTCGCCGCGTCTGGAATTTCGTCAGGCCCAAAGCCTGACACTGACGCCGCAACTGATGCAGTCGATCCGGCTGCTGCAGCTCAGCCACCTTGAGCTCAACGACTTCGTCGATGCCGAATTGCTCCGCAACCCGCTGCTCGAGCGCGAGGATGGCAGCGAGCCCGGCGAGGCCGAGCCGCCCGAAATCCCCGAGCGTTCCACCGAAATCAGCGCCTACGAAGATACCGTCGATCGCGGCGATCGCATCCAGGACGCCACCTCTATTGCCGATGGTTACGACACCTCGGTCGATAACGTCTTTCCCGACCAGAGCGCGCAGGACCAGCTCAATCCGCAGAGCCGGCTCGATCGCAATGGCTCCAGCGAAGCCGGCGAAGCGCCCGATATCGACCAGTTCGTCGCCAGTCGCCCGCTGTTGAGCGAGCACCTCGAAAACCAGTCCAACATGATCCTGCGTACCCCGGCCGATCGCCTGATCGCCCGGCACCTGATCGATGGTCTCAACGAGGCCGGCTATCTCACGACCGATCTTGATGCCCTGGCCGAGCAGCTCGGGGCCGAGCGCGCCGATATCGATGCGGTGCTCGATGCCCTCCAGGGCTGCGACCCGATCGGCGTCTTTGCCCGCTCGGTGCCCGAATGCCTTGCCATCCAGCTCCGCGACCGCGACCGCCTCGATCCGATGATGCTGGCTTTGCTCGACAATATCGGCATGCTGGCCGAGCACAACATGGCCGGGCTGATGCGCGCGGTCGGCTGTGACCGCGAGGATCTCGCCGATATGCTGGCCGAAATCCGCCAGCTCGACCCCAAGCCGGGCCTGGCCTTCGATAGCGGCCCGGTCGAGTCGGTGGTGCCCGATGTCTTCGTCCGCCGTGGCCCCGATGGCGCCTGGCAGATCGAACTCAATACCGAAACCCTGCCGCGCGTATTGGTCAACCGCGTCTACTACGCCACCGTCACCAAGAAGACCCGCGACCCGGCCGAGAAGTCATTTCTGTCCGATTGCCTGGCCACCGCCAACTGGCTGACCAAGAGCCTGGACCAGCGGGCCCAGACCATTCTCAAGGTGGCCGCCGAAATCGTGCGCCAGCAGGATGGTTTCCTCACCCATGGCATCGCCCATCTCAGGCCCATGACACTCAAGATGGTGGCCGAAACCATCGACATGCATGAATCCACCGTCAGCCGCGTCACCTCCAACAAATATATGGCGACGCCGCGCGGCCTCTACGAAATGAAGTACTTCTTCACCACCGCCATCGCCTCCAGCGACGGTGGCGGCGATCACTCAGCCGAAGCGGTGCGCCACCGCATCCGCCAGCTCATCGATGCCGAAGCCATCAGCGACATTCTCTCGGACGACACGATCGCCGAAGTGCTCAAGAAGGAGCAGGGCATCGACGTCGCCCGCCGCACCGTGGCCAAGTACCGCGAGGGCATGAACATCCCTTCGTCGGTTATCCGCCGGCGGCAGAAGAAAAATCTCGAGAAGGTGGGGTAGGGCCTCGCTGTTTGTCCCACCCTCGGGCGTTCCCTCGGGCCTGACCCGAGGGCCTCTCGCCGCTTGTGTCGCGCCGATAGTGGCCCTCGGGTCGAGCCCGAGGGAACGCGGTGTCAAACGATGGGGTCGCGGAAGCGCGCCGCTTGGCCGGCCTCTGGCGCAGCAAATCACCATGCCGGCCTTAACCGCCCGCGAAGGCTAAGGCCATTGTGTGGCGATGTCCAAGACATAAACGAACCCGACAAGGGTCTTGCGCATTGCGTCACCGGCGCGGGCGGGTCTAGCATCATCCATGCTGGCTCCCCACATGCATCGGGTAGGCAGCAGGCGTGATCCCGAAACCGGGAACCGGCTTCGAGATCCTCGCGTCGACTGGAGCGCTCCAGCAATGGCGGTTACCGCCTTTGCCGTCCGGAAGCGCCACCAACTGATATGGGACCTTTCCGCATTGCGGCACTGGCCCCACAACGACAGAAGGAAGAGGAAGCCATGACTTTACGCGTTTCGGGAAAGAACATGGATGTTGGCGATGCCCTGCGCGGCAAGGCCGAGGATCATTTTGCGGCCGTGGTCGGCAAGTATTTCGACGGCGGCTATGACGGACATCTCACCCTTACTCCCGATGGCATCGGCTTCCGCGCCGATTGCGTAGTCCACCTCGATTCCGGCGCCACCCTTCAGGCCAGTGCCCAGGGCGGCGACGCCACCAGTGCCTATGAAGGCATGGCTCTCAATATCGAAAAGCGCCTGCGCCGCTACAATCGCCGGCTCAAGCAGCGTCCGCGCGGCGCCAATGGCAGCGCCGATGGGATGACTGCCCAGTATACCGTCTTCGGCACGTCCGATGATCTGGAGGAGCTCGATGACGACTACGCGCCACCGGTTATCGCCGAAACCACCAAGAACCTGCGTCAGCTGAGCGTAGAGGAGGCGGTGATGGAACTGGACCTGACCGGTAGCCAGGTTGTGATGTTCCGCCATGCTGGACATGGCGGGCTGAATGTGGTCTATCGCCGCTCCGACGGCAATATAGGCTGGATTGATCCAGCCCTCGGGGCCAATTAAACCGCGTCCTGCGCCAACATCACCCGCGTTTATCCTAGGGCAGACTTAATGGAATTGGCCGATATCCTGGCTAAGCGTGCCGTGCTGTGTTGCAACGGCACGCTGACGAAACGCCAGTTGTTTGAAGACCTTGCCGAGCGGGCAGCGGAAATCACCGGACATAGTGCGGCCGAGATCCGCGACGCGATCACCAGTCGCGAGGAACTCGGTTCGACCGGCCTGGGCAATGGTATCGCCATCCCGCATGGCAAGATCGCTGGCCTCAAGGGCGTCACCGCGCTGGTCGCGCGGCTGGAGCAGCCGATCGACTTTGATTCGGTCGACGACCAGCCGGTCGATATCGTGGTGATGCTGCTGGCCCCCACGGGCGCCGGCGCCGATCATCTCAAGGCCTTGTCCCGCGTTGCCCGCCTGCTGCGCACCGAGGCGGTGGTCGAAGAGCTGCGGTCCGCCACCGATCCGGACCAGCTCCACGCCATCTTCACCGCCCCGGTCGCCACGCACTACGCCGCCTGAGCAAACAAAAACCCTCTGGTAAGCCAGAGGGTTTGCTTTGAGCGCTACGCGGGGACTTGCCCCGAAATCTCCACCCTTTCTCGGTGTCATCCCGGGTCGAGCCCGGGGTGACACGTTGCGTGGGGGGGTGTTCCGTGCCGACGCTAGTGCAGCGTCGCCAGGCCCAGATTCTTGTCGCCCAGCCACTCGACCACGGCATCTTCCGTGTCGGTGACCAGCAGCGGCGTGCCGTCGGCAGACATGACCAGCTGATATTCGGTCATCGCGTCGAATTCGGCATCGTGGATCATCATCGACAGCACGGCGCCGCGCACCGGCCGCACATAGGCAACCGCGTCGCCCCCCAGGGCGGCGAACTGCGCGCTGGTGAGCGCCTTGAGGGGATGGGTCAGCGCTTCGGCTGCGGCCTCGTTGTTACGTTTTTCAAACATTTGTCGGCCCTTTCCTCATATTGAGCGAATGTCGATACGTCGGGCGATCTTCTGCGTTTTGGGACGCTCTACAGCAACAACGAGCATACCATGCCCTAAAGTTGCATCATTGACGATCATCCCATCGGCCAGAAGAAAGCTCCGCTGGAACTGCCGCGCCGCAATACCGCGATGCAGGAACTCCCGTCCCGGTTCATCCTTCTGCTTGCCGCGGACCACGATCTGGTTGTCCTCGGCCAGCACTTCGAGTTCGTTGGCGGCAAAGCCGGCTACGGCAATCGACACCAGGAACCGTTCCGTGCCTTGGGCATCGGTGGTGCGCTCGATATTGTAGGGCGGGTAGCCGTCAGCGGACTTGGCCAGCCGATCGACACGCTCCTCGAAGGCATCGAAGCCGAGGAGAAAGGGAGCGGAAAACACTGAAATACGCGACATCCACGCCGTCCTTGATTATCAAGCAACGTATCGGCGCGGACCCGTCAAATCTTGGCATCGCGCGCTTGCTCAGAGATATGGGACAAGCCGGTGTCCCGTTCAAGTGCGCTTGGGGAACCTGCTTATGGATCAGACCGTTGCCGTCATCACGCCCGCCTGGCGCGCCCAAGACACCATCATCACCACGGTGCAGAGCGTCCTCGCCCAGACGCACGCCGCCTGGGAGCTGTGGCTCGTCGCCGATGACGGCTTCGACTACCAGGCATTTCTCGCCCAGGCCGGCATTGCCGATCCGCGTTTCCGCTTTCTCACCAGCGGCGGCACCGGCCGCGGCGCATCCAATACCCGCAACGTGGCGCTCGAGCAGATCACCGCGCCCTATGCCGCCATCCTGGATGCCGATGATCGCCTCAAGCCGCAAAAGCTCGAACGGGCGGTAGCCGCCCTGGCCGAGTATGGCATCGTCTCGACCGCCCTCGATGTCATGACCGATGACTTCCGCCACCTGCGCTATGTGGGCGACGGTCCCGATCGCGCGCTCACGCCCGGCGCACACAAGTTTGTCAGCCTCTCCATGGATTCCATGATCGTCTGGGATACCAGCCGTGCCGACGGTCGCTACGACCCCACCATGAGCAACATGACCGATCTCGAATTCCTGCTGCAGCTCTACCGCACCGCGCCCACTTCCCTGCATCTGGGCACCCCGCTGCACGACTACATCAAGCGCAGTTCCTCCATGAGCAACGGCAAGAATGTCGCCGCCGGCATGATCGCCAGCAAGACCGAGATCCTGCGTCGCTTGCAAACCGGCTATTATGGCCTGCCGCAGTCCGAGGTGGATGGCGTCGCCGCCTTCCTCACCATCTCACTGGAGGCCGAGGCGAAGTACGAGGCAGCCCTGGCGGCCAGGCCGGGCCTGCTGTTCGAAGATCATATCGAGCCGATGCTGCCGTAGGCGTCGGCGAAGACCCTCCACCCCTTGCCTTCCCCCCGCTTTCCCCCTATAGAGCCCACTTCTCCGGACCGCCCGGCCAAAAGGCATGCCGTGGCGGTTCTTGAATGCGATGGGCCCAAATCCATCCGAACTACTCTAAAGGACCCGCAAAATGCCCAAGATGAAGACGAAGTCTGGCGCCAAAAAGCGCTTCAGCTTCACAGCGACCGGTCGTGTCAAGGCAGGCGTCGCCGGCAAGCGCCACCGCCTGATCAACCACAACGCCAAGTACATCCGCACCAACCGCGGCACCAAGATCCTGTCCAAGGGCGACGAGGGTCTGGTCAAGTGGTACATGCCGTACAACCGCTAACGCTGAAGGGAAGCTGACACATGTCACGCGTTAAAAGAGGCGTTACCAACCACGCCCGTCATAAGAAGGTCTTGAAGGCTGCCGAGGGCTATTACGGCCGCCGCAAGTCGACGATCCGTATCGCCAAGCAGGCCGTCGAAAAGGCCGGCCAGTACGCTTACCGCGATCGTCGCGTCAAGAAGCGCAATTTCCGCGCCCTCTGGATCCAGCGTATCAACGCCGCCGTGCGTGATTACGGACTGACCTATGGTCGATTTATCGACGGCCTCAGCAAGGCTGAGGTTGCCGTTGACCGCAAGGTGCTGAGCGATCTCGCGATCACCCAGCCTGAAGCGTTCGGCGTGCTGGTCGCAAAGGCCAAGGCAGCTCTCGCGTATCTCGAAGGGGTCGATGCTACGACCCACGCGCGCGTTACCGCCTAACACTCCCCAGCTTCGCTGAGGTCAAATAGCGCCTTGCGCCGCCTGAGAAGGCTGGCGCGGGGCGTTTTGTTTTGGTGCGTCCACCAGGCGTCGGCTCCCCTCCCCCCTGAGGGGAGGGGTGGGGGTGGGGGGCTTTCAGTAGACCGCTACGCGACCCCCACCCTCGATCCCTCCCCTCAAGGGGGAGGGAAGGCCGACTTCAGGATCGGGGCCGCAAGACACGAATTTTCCCCCTGACTCCGCCCGCCCAAAATGCTCTAACCGCCGCAATCGTCCGAGTTGAGAAATCCTATGTCCCTCGATAACCAGATCGCCACCCTCCGCGCCGAGCTTTCGGCTGCCATTGCCGCCGCTGGTGACGAGGCCGCGCTGGACGCCGTACGCGTCGCCGCCCTGGGCAAGAAGGGCAGCGTCTCCGCGCTCCTCGCCTCGCTCGGCTCCATGGCCCCCGAGGATCGCAAGAGCGCCGGACCGGCCATTAACGGCCTCAAGAATGAGATTTCGGGCCTGATCGAGGCTAAGAGCGCTGGCCTCAAATCCGCCGCCCTCGACGCCCGCCTCAGGGCCGAGACCGTCGACATCACCCTGCCGCTGCAGGCCGCCCCCACCGCACGCGGTCGCATCCATCCGATTTCCCAGACCCTCGACGAAATCACCGCCATTTTCTCGGACATGGGTTTCTCGATCGCCGAGGGTCCCGATATCGAGACCGACTATTTCAACTTCACGGCGTTGAACTTCCCCGAAGGTCATCCCGCCCGCGAGATGCACGACACCTTCTTCATGAAGCCGGGCCCGGACGGCGTGAAAAAGGTGCTGCGCACCCACACCTCGCCGGTGCAGGTCCGCGTCATGCAGAAGACCAATGAAAAGCCGGCTGCCGGCTACATGACTCCCGCCATGGATCCGCCGATCCGCGTGGTCATTCCCGGCCGCACCTATCGCAATGACAGTGATCAGACCCACACCCCGATGTTCCATCAGGTCGAGGGCCTTGTCATCGACAAGTCGAGCCATATCGGCCAGCTGCGCTGGGTGCTCGAGGAATTCCTCAAGGCCTATTTCGAGGTGCCCAACGTCACCCTGCGCTTCCGCCCCAGCTTCTTCCCCTTCACCGAGCCGTCCATGGAAGTCGACGTGCAATGCGATCGCTCGGGCGCCGAGGTCAAGATCGGCGAAGGCAGCGACTGGCTCGAAATCCTCGGCTGCGGCATGGTCCATCCCAATGTCATCCGCAATGCCGGGCTCGATCCCGATGTCTATCAGGGCTTTGCCTGGGGCATCGGCATCGACCGTATCGCCATGCTCAAATACGGCATGCCGGACCTGCGCGCCTTCTTCGACGCCGACCAGCGCTGGATCGACCATTACGGCTTCCGCCCGCTCGACCTGCCCACCCTGTTCGGGGGGCTGAGCAGCTAGTCATCATGGACGAAGCCGAAGCAAAGCGCCGGATGCTGGACCCCGACCTTGCGCCCAAGCGCAAGGCGGCCGTCGCGCTGCTGGGTGCTGCGATCGATGAGGTCGCGGTGCGGCATGCCCATGTCCGCCAGGATGGTGGCTGGGAGCGTCAGTCGTCCTGGTGCTGGAGCCGGGTCTGGTTGCAGAAGAGCCGGGCCGGCTTTGCCTGCTATCTCAATATCGACTATGCCGCCCAGCTGGCCGGCAAGCGCGCCACGCCGCGCTCTACCCGCATTGGTGCCTTCGCCGCCTCGGTCGAGGACCACAACCGCCTCGACAGCCTCTATTATGTCGATCTGGGGCCGGTCTCGCCGCTGCGCGACGAGATCGTCAACCTGCTGCAGACCCGCGCCATGCCCTGGCTGGATCGCTGCCACAGCCTGCTGGGCGGGCGCCAGCGCGACCATGTCCCGTCAGGATTGATGCCGCAATGACCCTCCCGCCCCAATACGCCCAGTCCATCCAGTTCAGTTTCGGCGACTCGCCCGAACTGGCCGAGCAACTGCTGGCCCTGGTGCTGTCAGGCAAGAAAACCGCCACCTGCGGCGCCCTGCGTGACTATGGCCCCGGCAAGGAGCCGCTGCCCCAGGTTGGCCGCCGCGATATCGTGCGCAACGGCGCCGGCGATCCGGCCTGCGTCATCGAAACCCGCGCCGTCGAGATCAAGCGCTTCGACGATATCCAGCCCGCCTTCACTGATCGGGAAGGCGAGGGCGACTATGCCGCCTGGCGTCAGGCCCACGAAGCCTTCTTCGGCCGCAATGGCGGTTTCTCGCCCGATATGGAAGTGGTCTGCGAAACCTTCCGCCTGCTCGAAGTCCTGCCGGCCGGGCGCGACCTCTATAACCAGGTCGCCTCGCCCATCTATATCGTCACCGATATCGAGTCCGACGGGCCGACGCCGCTGCACAATTCCATGCTCAGCTTTGCCTCGGTCGCCATCGAGGCCGATGGCACCCTGCATGGCGAGTTCGAGGCCCAGCTCCATCAGCGCCCCGATCGCACCACCAACGAGCAGACCATGGCCTGGTGGGACACCCAGCCCGAGGCCTGGGCTGCCACGATCACCGATCCGGAAGAACCCTCGGTGGTCATGCCGCGCTATGCCGACTGGGTCGAGAGCTTCCCCGGCCACAAGGTTTTCGTCGCCGCGCCGATGATTTTCGACGGGCTGTGGATGGATCACTATCTCGACGAATTCGCCGGTACCCGCGTGCTGTCAGGCCCGTTCAAGGGCCGGCAGATCTTCCGTGGCGGCGGCGTCTGTCTCTACACCATGGCCGGTACCCTGCGCGGCGCGCCCTATCTCGATTGGGGCATGAGCAAGCTGCCCGCCGAATTCTATGGCCACATCGCCCACACTCACAAAGCCATCGACGACGCCCGCGGCTTCGCCAATGTGCTTGTCGAACTGATCAAGCTTTCCCGTGCCTTGCCGCCCATATCAGGCAGCAAGTCCGACTTCCGATAAGGTGCCACAGCAATGAAATTCACCCTCGACTGGCTCAAGGAGCACCTCGATACCGATGCCTCGCCGGCCGAAATCGGCGAGACGCTGACCAAGGTCGGTCTTGAGCTCGAAGGCATGGAAGACCAGGGCAAGGCGCTCAGCGCTTTCGTCACGGCCCATATCGTCTCGGCCGAGCAGCATCCCAATGCCGACAAGCTGCGCGTCTGCAAGGTCGATGCCGGCACCGGCGAGCTGATCGACGTGGTCTGCGGCGCCCCCAATGCCCGCACCGGTCTCAAGAGTGTCTTTGCCTTCCCCGGCACCTATATTCCGGGCAAGGACATGACTATCGGCAAGGGCAATATCCGCGGCCAGGTGTCCAACGGCATGCTCTGCTCCAATGCCGAGCTCGAACTCAGCAACGACCACGACGGCATCATCGAGCTGCCAGCCGATGCGCCGGTCGGCATCAAATATGTCGATTATGCCGGCATCAATGGCGTGGTCTTCGATATCTCCATCACCCCCAACCGCGGCGATGCTACCGGCGTCTATGGCGTGGCGCGCGATCTGGCCGCCTTTGGCCTGGGCACGCTCAAGTCCACCGACATGTCGCCGGTTGCCTCCACCGGCAAGAGCCCCATCGCCCCGCTGCCGCACCAGTTCTCCGCCGATGAGCCAAAAGCCATCCGCAAGTTCGCCGGCCGCTACCTCAAGGGCATCAAGAACGGTCCGTCCCCGGCCTGGCTGCAGCAGCGCCTGCGCGCCGTGGGCCTCCGCCCCATCAACACCATTGTCGACATCACCAACCTGGTGTCGCTCGGCTGGGGTCGGCCGCTTCATGCCTATGATGCCGACAAGCTCAACGGCCAGCCGGTGCTGCGCAATGCCCGCAACGAGGCCTTCGACGCGCTCGACAACAAGATCTACACGCTCGACGAGACCATGACCGTCATCGCCGACGATACCGGCCCGCTATGCCTGGGCGGTATCATGGGCGGTATCCGCTCCGGCGTCACCGACGAGACCACCAACGTCTTCATGGAATGCGCTAGCTGGGACCCCGAACTGATCGCCCGCACCGGCCGCAAGACCGGCATCGTCTCCGATGCCCGCTATCGCCTCGAGCGCAATGTCGATCCGGCGCTCACCGAGCCCGGCCTCCAGCTCGCCACCCGCCTGGTCATGCAACTCTGCGGCGGCGAGCCGCTGGAGCCCGCCATCTCGGGCGAGGACGTCTACCCCAATACGTCGGTGCAATTCCCGCTCAGCGAGATCCGCCGCCTCACCGGTCTCGACGTCGAGCCCATGATCGTCACCGCCATCCTCTCGCGCCTCGGCTTCGAGACGAGCGGCAAGGGCGACGTGCTTGACGTCAAGGTGCCAAGCTGGCGCCCCGACGTGACGCAGAAGGCCGATCTCGTCGAGGAAGTCATGCGCATGGTGGGCGTCGACAATGTCCCGGTCGAGCCGCTGCCGCGCCTCAGTCATGTCGCCCCGCGCATGCTGACCAACATCCAGAACCGCCGCCGCATCGCCCGCCGCGCCTTGGCGGCGCGCGGCCTCGACGAGGCGGTGACCTGGAGCTTCATCAGCCACGACCAAGCCACCCGCTTCGGCGGCGGCGAGGAGAGCCTCCAGCTCGCCAATGCCATCGCCTCGGACATGACCGACATGCGGCCCTCGCTGCTGCCGGGCCTGCTCGCCGCCGCGCGCCGCAATGCCAACAGGGGCACCTCCGATCTCGCCATCTTCGAAGTCGGTCAGGTCTTCCTCTCCGACGCCCCAGAGGGTCAGCACACCTATGCCACGGGCATCCGCACGGGCACTGAAAAGCTCGGCGGCTCCGGCCGCCACTGGTCCGGCAAGGCCCAGTCCGTCGGCGTCTTCGATGCCAAGGCCGATCTGGCCGCGGTGCTCGATGCGCTCGGCTATGACATCGACAAGGTCCAGCTCTTTGCCGAGCCGGCCCCCTGGAGCCATCCTGGCCGCGGCGGTCGCGTCGCCCAGGGTCCCAAGACGCTGGGCTGGTTCGGTGAACTGCACCCGGCCTGGGCGGCAGAACTCGATATCGACTTCCCGGTGGCCGCGTTCGAGCTCGACCTGGATGCCCTGCCCGAGCCGCGCAAGAAGCCGACCAAGACCAAGCCGGCGCTTGATCTCTCAGCCCTGATGCCGCTCACCCGCGACTTCGCCTTTGTCGTCGACAAGGCGGTGACCGCAGGCGCCATCCTCAAGGCCGCCCGTGGTGCCGACAAGGCGCTGATATCGGACGTCAACGTGTTCGACGTCTTCGAAGGCAGCCATGTCGGCGAGGGCAAGAAGTCGGTCGCCATCGAGGTGACCATCCAGCCATCGGACAAGACCCTGACCGATGAGGATATCGACAAGGTCTCCGCCGCCGTCATCGCCGCCGTCACCAAGACTTCCGGCGGCGTCCTGCGAGCCTAGGCTCCTTCCCTCTCCCCTTGAGGGAGACGGTGGCCTTCCGCGTCCAGCGGAAGGCCGGGTGAGGGCACCTTCTCCCCTCGAAGGGAGAAGGGAAAGAGCCCGACATTGGGAACCGCTCCCTAAGCCCGCCTTCCGACCGCGCTGATCGGCAGGAACGGCCCCGCACCAGGGGCCTGCCGTCCGGCCAGTGCCGTTTCGGCGGCGATGATGGTCACCACCAGCCCATCCGCGGCATAGTCGAAATTGACCGTGGCACCCAGATCGGCCGCCAGCGCCCGCTCGATCATGCGCGAGCCAAAGCCCTTGCTATCAGGCATTTTCACCGCCGGCCCGCCGCTTTCGCGCCAGGTGATGACCAGCTGCGGCCCCTCGGTCAGCGCCCAGCCAATGGCCACCCGGCCCGCTTCATTGCGCAGCGCGCCATATTTGGCGGCATTGGTGCACAGCTCATGCAGGGCCATCGCCAGCGACAGCGCCGCCTTGGCATGCAGGTCCAGCGCCGGCCCGGCCAGGGTGAAGCGCGGCTGTTCCTGGCCGCTGAACGGAACGATGGCAGTGTCGATGACCGCCCTGATATCGGCGCTTTCGCTGTTCTGGGCGGTCAGCAGCTTGTGCGCATCGGCCATGACGGCCAGGCGGCTGTAAAAGCTCTGCAGCGGTCCATCGGCGACATTGGCTTCCTTGAAGCTCTGTCGCGCCAGCGCCTGCACCGTCGCCAGCAGGTTCTTGATCCGGTGGTCCAGTTCGCGCGCCAGCAGGTCCCGGTGCTGTTCGGCCTCGGCCTGCGCCGCCTGGCGCTCGTCCAGTTCGTCGAGCAATTCGTCGATGGCCTGTCCGATCTGGTGAAATTCCGCCTGTCCCCGCAGCATGCCGGTCCGCGCCGCATGGTCGCCGCCGCGCCAGGCATGGATGGTCCGGAGCAGCCGCAGCACCGGCCGGCGGATGAACTGCCGCCCGAAGCTGAGCGCCAGCAGCACCGCCACCAGGCCGCCGACGCTGGCCAGCAGCACGCCACGCAAGGTGGCCTCGTTGACCGGGGCCATGCTGTCGGCCAGCGGCAGCCCGGCGCTGACATAGAGCCCCAGCTTCTGGCTGGCCGGCTGGTAGCCGACGATGCGCTCGGTACCGTCGCTGCTCATCACCTGCAGCGTGCCCGGTTCGGTTCCCTGCAAACGCGGCAGGAAGGTCTCGGAAATCCGCGTGCCGACATATTGTTCCGGCAGCGGTTCGCGCGCCAGATACGTGCCGTTGCGATCGGCAATGGTCATCGCGCCGCCGGCCAGGTTCGGCCGGTCCTTCAGCACCGCGCCCAGATAGTCCAGCCCTACTGCCGCCAGCACGTAGCCCAGCATCGAGCCGTCGGGCGCCGTGCGCCGCGTGCCCAGCAGCAGGCCCGGCCCGCGCGAGGTCTCGATATATTCGCCCACCCGGAAGAACTCGGTTTCCAGCGCCGTGCGCACGCTGGCGCTCTCAGCCGGCCGCAGGTCATCCGGGTCTCCGCTGTTCGAACAGAGGCTGTTGCCCTCCATGTCGGTGATGTTGATCACCATCACCTGCGGCAGCAGCGCCCCCAGCCGGTCCATGTAGGCCTTGCATTCGGCGCCGCCGGCCTGCACCACGGGCGCGTTGGCCGCGGCCACCATCAGGGCTCCCGCGCCAGTCAGGATGCGCTGCATTTCCAGCGCCGCCAGCTCGCTGATGCGCAGTGCATAGGCATGCACCTCGGCCTCGCGCGTCTTGCGCAGCGTGAATTCGTTGAAGCCCAGGATGGCCAGCGCCGGCAGCAAGGCTACGGCGGTCAGCAGCAGCAATCTCTGGCTGAGCGTCAGGCTTGGCGCTTTCATGCCCCCTCCGACATGGGGCGTACCGGCCGCTCGCCCCGCGCCCGACGTTATCCGGATTGTTCCGGCCGGCGCCAGTGCAAATTTGCATCGGACCCCACCATCCCGGAACGCCCTAACCGGTTGCAAACGCACAAAATTGCGTCGCTGCCATTAACCGCTCATGCGCCGGCGCTTCCCATTATCACCTGGGGAGGGTTGTGGATCACCATGACCTCATTGCCTGACCATCGCTACGAAGCCGCCCGCGATCATCTGCTGCAAGCTCTGGCCATCATCCCGCCCGAGGGCGGTGACGTCATCCGCCTGCTGGTCGAGGAGGCTGCCCGCCGCTGCGAGGCCAAGGCCTACGAGCATGTGCACAATCTGCTGCCGCTGACCCCTAACCCGCCGCTTGGCCAGCACTAGGCTAGAGCAGCTCGGGCTCGCGCTTGAGGGTGATGGCAAAACGCTGCTGCACCGTCGCCACCACATGGTCGGCCAGTGCCATCAGGTCGCTGCGCGTGGCCCCACCGTAATTGACCAGCACCAGCGCATGCCGCTCCGATACCCCCACCGGCCCGCTGCGATGGCCCTTGAGTCCGGCCTGTTCGATCAACCAGCCGGCCGAGAGCTTGATCGTGCCGTCCGCCTGCGCAAAGGCTGGCGCCGTCGGGTTGGCGATGGTGAAGGCATGGCCCACCGCCGCCGAGACGACGGGGTTGTGAAAAAACGAGCCGGCATTGCCCAGCACGCGCCAGTCCGGCAGCTTGGCGGTCCGCAGCGCGATCACCGCATCCATCACCACAGCGGGGTGATCGACGGGCGCCAGTCCGGACAGTTCGCGATAGCCCAGTTCCGGCTTGCCGTTGCGCAGCAGGTTCAGCCGCACCCTGGTCACCACATAGCGGCCTGGTTGTTCCTTGAACACGCTGTGCCGATAGGCGAAGCGGCATGCCGCCCGTTCGAGCGTCACGGTGCTGCCGGTGCTCCGGTCATAGGCGTCGAGCGAATGGAAACGGTCGCACAGCTCGACCCCATAGGCGCCGATATTCTGGATCGGCGCTGCCCCCACCGTGCCGGGGATGAGGGCCAGGTTCTCCAGCCCCCACAGGCCCTGCGCCACCGTCCAGGTCACGAGGTCATGCCAGGCTTCGCCCGCCTGTGCCTCCACCAGCACGGCGCCGTCCGCGCCTTCGCTCAGCGTCCGGCCCCGCGTCGCCATCAGGGCGGTGATGCCCGCATACGCCTCGCCCAGAATGACATTGCTGCCGCCACCCAACAGGCGCACCGGCAGGCCATCCCGCTCGGCACCTGCGAACAGCTCCGCCAGCTCCGCCTCGTCCTCGATGCGGCGTGCATAATGCGTGCTCGCCCTCAGCCCCAGCGTATTGTGGCCGGTCAGGTCATAGTTCAGCGACATGGGAGAGGTCATGGGCGCTCAGCGGGCAGGAAACTGTGCAGCACATAGCGCTGTTGCGCCCACCGCCGCAAGTCGGCGGGCGCAAGACGGTCCACAGGATGACCGTGACGTCAAAAAAAGACCAGTGAAAACAAAGAATTAATGGATCGCTTTGCCCCGGCAGCTCCCACCCCAACTGGCGCGCCTATGGGGCGCTAGGGCGCCCGAACCAGG
>CBFGMY010000091.1:0-15457 GCA_965650055.1 uncultured Devosia sp. | reverse complement strand
GCCAGCTTATCTGCGACCACCTGCGCCTCCTCCCCGAGCGCGACCCGCATGATCGGCTGCTCGGCATGGCCCTGCGCCTCATCGACAGCGCTCCCGATGGTGCCGAGCTCGCCCGCTTCGAACTCGCCATGCTTGAAGACCTTGGCTTCGGCCTCGATCTGACCTCCTGCGCCGTGACGGGCAGCACCGGCGATCTGACACACGTCTCCCCCAAGACCGGCCGCGCCGTCTCCCGCGCCGCTGCCCAGCCCTATCTCGATCGCCTGCTGCCGCTGCCCAGCTTCCTCACCACCCGCGGCAATGCCGGCCCGCACGACATCGCCGACGCCCTGCGGCTGACCGGACACTTCCTCCAGGCTCAGGTTTGGGGGCCCCGCCAGATCGAGCCGTCGCCAACCCGCGAAATGCTGATGGAGCAGCTAAGCAGGGACGTTTGACGCCCGGCATCCGGCGCAAGCTGCTCCATCAGTCAGAGACGGCTTCCCTCTCATGTTTTGTTACTCAGGGGCGAAGGCCGTCTCCGGGGTCCGCACAGTCATGATAACCGCATCCCAGGCGGTGCTTCGGCACGCCCAAACCCGTGCAAAACCGCGTGTCTGCGCCCAATCCTGCCCCTCACCAGCTATAGTGCTTTCCTGATTCGTTCCCCCGGAATGCCCGCCGATGTCTGATAGCGATACCCTCCCGCCTGCCGACGACCAGCGCGTCGTCGATCTCAAGCAGGCCCTTGAGGAGCGGTACCTCTCCTACGCCCTCTCCACCATCACTCAGCGCGCGCTGCCTGACGCCCGTGACGGGCTCAAGCCCGTGCATCGCCGCATCATCCATGCCATGCGACTGCTCAAGCTGGCGCCGAACGAGGGCTACAAGAAGTCCGCCCGTATCGTCGGCGACGTCATCGGTAAGTTCCACCCGCACGGCGACCAGTCGATCTATGACGCGCTGGTTCGCATGGCGCAGGATTTAGCCCTGCCCTACCCGCTGGTCGATGGCCAGGGCAATTTCGGCAATATCGACGGCGATAACGCCGCCGCCATGCGCTACACCGAAAGCCGCATGACCGACGTGGCCATGCGCCTGCTCGAAGGCATCAACGAGAACGCCATCGACTTCAAGCCGACCTATGACGGCGAAGACGAAGAGCCGGTGGTCCTGCCGTCCAACTTCCCCAACCTCCTGGCCAACGGCTCGACCGGCATCGCCGTTGGCATGGCCACCTCCATCCCGCCACACAATGTCGCCGAGCTGTGCGATGCCGCGCTCCACCTTATCAATGTCAATCCAGATGCTTCCGCCCACGACCTGACTCAGTTCGTGAAGGGCCCCGACTTCCCCACCGGCGGCATCCTGGTCGAATCCCAGTCCTCTATCGCCAATTCCTACGCCACCGGCCGCGGCTCGTTCCGTCTGCGCGCCAAGTGGGAAATCGAGGAAACCGGCCGCGGCGTCTATCTCATCGTCGTCACCGAAATTCCCTATGGCATCCAGAAGTCGCGACTGGTCGAAAAGATCGCCGAGCTGCTGCTGGCCAAGAAGCTGCCCTTGCTCAAGGACGTGCGCGACGAGAGCTCCGACGACATCCGCCTGGTGCTCGAGCCGCGCGCCCGCACCGTCGACGCTGTCATCCTGATGGAGCAGCTGTTCAAGACCACCGATCTCGAAACGCGCTTCCCGCTCAACCTCAACGTGCTCGACAAGGGCGCCGTGCCCAAGGTCATGAGCCTGGCCCAGGCCCTCAAGGCCTGGCTCGAGCATCGCAAGGAAGTTCTGGTCCGCCGCTCCACCCATCGGCTCGAGCAGATCGCCCACCGGCTCGAAGTGCTGGCCGGCTACATCATCGCCTATCTCAACCTTGACGAGGTGATCCGCATCATCCGCGAGGAGGATGATGCCAAGGCATCGCTGATGAGCACCTTCGAACTGTCAGACGTGCAGGCCGAAGCCATCCTCAACATGCGCCTGCGCTCGCTGCGCAAGCTCGAGGAAATCGAGCTGCGCAAGGAGCATGCCGATCTCACCGAAGAGCAGGGTCATCTCGAAGCGCTGCTCGCCTCCGACAAGCGCCAGTGGGGCAATATCAGCAAGGAAATCGAGGCCCTCAAGAAGACCTATCCGCTGACCAACCCGGATGGCACGCCTCACCCGCTCGGCGCACGCCGCACCGTCCTGGGCGATACCCCAACAGCTAATGCCGATGAGGTCACAGAAGCCTTCATCGAGCGCGAGCCGATCACTGTCATTCTCTCCGAAAAGGGCTGGATACGCGCCCCGCGCGGCCACGCTACCGATGTGAACGATGAACGCGGCTACAAGGCCGGCGATCGCCTCAAGCTTTCGATCAAGTGCGAAACCACCGACAAGCTCCTGATGCTGACCACCGGCGGCAAGGTCTATACGCTGGCCGGCGACAAGTTGCCCGGCGGGCGCGGTCAGGGCGAGCCGGTCCGCATCATGGTCGATATCGAAGAGGGCCAGGATATCGTCGATATCTTCGTCTATAAGCCCGGCCAGAAGCGCATCATCGCTTCGGTATCTGGCTATGGCTTCATCGTCGGCGAGGACGAGATGATCGCCAATACCCGCAAGGGCAAGCAGATCCTCAATGTCGGTGCGCCTGACGAAGCGGCCCTCTTGGTGCCGGTGGCCGGCGACCGCGTCGCCGTCATCGGCCAGAACCGCAAACTGCTCGTTTTCCCGCTCGCGCAGCTCGCCGAAATGGGCCGCGGCAAGGGCGTGCGCCTGCAGCGCTACAAGGATGGTGGCATTTCCGACCTCAAGACCTTCTGGGCGGCCGATGGCCTGACCTGGCAGGACAGTTCGGGCCGCACCTACACCAAGCCCACCGAGGAGCTGACCGACTGGCTGGGCGACCGCGCCACATCAGGCCGCCAGCCCCCCAACGGCTTCCCAAGAAACAACCGGTTCGTAGGCTAAGCTGGCCTTTCCCGCTCCCTCAAGGGGAGAAGGAAGAAAGTGGAGCAAGAAATGATCCGCCACTGCGTCTTCTTCAAATTCCGCAGCGGCGTCAGCGCCGACGAGCGGGCCGAAATCTATGCCGGCCTCGCTGCGCTGGTCGGGCAGATCGACGGCCTGCTCTCTGCCGATTTCGGCCCCAATGTCTCCCCCGAGGGCCTCGGGCAGGGCTTCGACAACGGCTTCATCATGGACTTCGTCGACCAGGGCGCCCGCGACCGTTACCTGCCGCACCCCGCCCACCAGGCTGCCGGCAGCAAACTCGTCGCCGCCCTCGAAGGCGGAACCGACGGGCTGATCGTGTTCGACATGGAAGTGGGGGCGTAGAGCCGAGCCGGCATGGTTCATCCCATCCACCGGCGTTCCCTCGGGCTTGACCCGAGGGCCACTCTCCGCCCCGGCACAAGCGATCAATGGCCCTCGGATCAAGTCCGAGGGAACGCGGTGGGGAGGAGAGTCTGAGGGCCTGGCCCGATATCGTCACTCCACCGAGAACGTGAGCACCACCGGCAGATGATCGCTCGCCGTAGGGCGCCCGGTATGGATCTCGTGTACAACGATCCCACCACGGGTCATCACGTGATCGAGCGGCAGGAACGGCAGCGTGTCCCGCCAGGCCCCGAAATAGTGCCAGCTCATCGGAAACGTCAGCAGATTCATCGTTTCGCGCACCAGCCCGTTCCGTGCCACGAAATCGCGTAGCGCATAGGACCAGGGCGTCGAATTGAAATCCCCGGCCAGGATCATCGGTCCGTCGATCTTATCCACGACCTCCGACAATGCCGTAAGCTGCTCGCGCTGACGGGTAACCGGGACTGGCCAGTCCATATGGGTGGTGATAACCGAGAACGGCTTTCCGTCCTCGGTCTGGAAGCGAGCGAGGATATGGGCCGTCCGCGTCGTGCCATAAGCGTTGTTGGGGCAGGCGCCGTCTTCCACCTGCTCGAACGGGATACGTGCATAAAGCCCCAGATTGGCCCGCTTGCCGCCACGGCAGCGCACGAAGAACGGGTACTTCGCCAGCAGCAGCGGATGCAGATCCGTCGCCTGCTCGCCAAAATACTCCTGCAACACGATGATGTCGGGGTCCTCGGCCAGGATTGCTGCGGTGACCTTCTCCATCTCGTAGTTCATGCCGAACAGGTTATGCGTCATCATGGTGATGGTGCCATCGGCGGGCGCCGCCGGCCGCGGGCGCATCGATCCGACGATCTCGGGCAGCATTACGTTGGCCGAGGCCGCGATGCCCACCACCACGACGATCACCGCCACGCTGCGGAGCATGCCCCGCAGCAGCAGCACCACGATCAGCAGCCCGATCATCGTGCCTGGCAGCAGCACGATCTGGGCATGGTTGAGCAGGTCGAGTTCGGGCACGGCAAAGCCGAACAGCGCCAGGATGACGAGGCCCGCCACGCCAAGCGCCCCCAGTACCAGCCCGAGCCGGATCAGCTTCACAATCAGAGACATGGCGGGGTCCGGCGGCGGGAGGGTGGCAGGCGATGTCGCCGAGACATATGGCGCGAGCAAGGCTGCGGCAACGAAAAAGGGCGACCCAAGGCCGCCCCTTTCCGCAAGGCTATCGGCAGCTTAGGCGCCGAACAGGTTGGACGACAGCAGCCCGAACAGCGTCGCCAGCGAGCGCACCACTTCGACCGGCACATTGGTGCCCACGAACTGGCCCGAGGCATCGACCTGCGATGGGGTTTCGGTGGGCGTGCCGTCGATGTCGACGGTGACGATCTTGGATTCCTTCATGATGATCTGCGCCGTGATGCCGTCGGCAGCCGCGAACAGATCGCTATTGGCGTCGCCCGTCATGAACAGTGCATCGTCGCTGGTGGCGCCGGCCGAAGGCAGGGTCAGCGTCAGGTCATACTGCGTCTGCGCGTCCACGCCGGGCGTGTCGGTCCAGGGCATGTTGCCCTTGAGCACATATTCCTTGTCGGCGCAGTTGGCCTTGAGGTCGAGGAACCAGCTTTCGGTCTGGTAGGCGAACACCATATTGCCCGACCAGGTGCAGCCGGCATCGGACGGCAGGCCTGCCGAGGGAATGTAGAGCCGCGTGAGGTCAACCGTATCGACGCGATCGTCGATCACGCCGCCACCCGAGTTCTGGCCGAGATTGGCCATGATGGAATCCTTGAGCGCCGAGGCGCCGCTGGAGGTGACTTCAGGCTTGAGGTTCATCGAACCGGCGAAAGCCCCGGCCGATGGCGCCACCTTGCCCAGCGCCAGGTAGTTCACCGCCAGGCCCGAGCCGTCGGTATAGCCATCGGCATTGACGGTGTAGCCGCCCGAATACTGGGTGCGCGGCAGCAGCGACTGGTTGGACGGATTGACGATCGAGCCATTGCCGGAAACGGCGCATGCCTTGTCCGAGCGAACCACCAGGAACTGAGTGTAGCCAGCCGAACAGGTCAGCTCGAGCTGCGTCTTCACCTGCGCATCGCCGATGCTTACCGCAAAGACGTCCTTGCGAGACGGATCCTTGAGCGAGGGCATGGTGGCCGAGGCGGAGAAGTCGATATTGGCCGGCACAGCGGCCTGGGCAAAGGCGGTTGCCGGCAGGGCAGCGACGAGGAGGGACGCAAGATAGATGCTCTGGATCTTCAACGAAGTTCTCCATGGACAAAGGATGGAAATAAGGGCGTCCCGGTTCCCATCGGTCCACAGCCGCCCACGCTGACCAGTGCCAGTGAGCGGCTGAACAATTGCTGACGACGAGCGTCATCGACAATTCAGTTTGGCGATAGTCTGGCTATGTCAATCGAGCGGGCACCAGCCCAAAGTGCCCTTCTGGACCTCAAGCGGTCGGAACTGGGCCTTGTAGGCCATTTTCGGAGAGTCCTTGACCCAATAGCCGAGATAGACGTAGCGCAAGCGAGCCGAGCGAACCTGGGCGATGTGATCGAGGATCAGGTAGGTCCCCAGGCTCCGCGGCGCCAGGTCCGGGTCGTAGAACGAATAGACCATGGAAAGCCCATCGGGCATGACGTCGGTCAGTGCGACCGCCACCAGCGTCTGGTCGGGGTGGTCGCGCAGGCGATACTCGACCAACACGGACTGCACCGGCGTGTCCTCGACCATATATTCATAGTCGACAAAGCTCATCTGGTTCATGCCGCCGCCGGCATGCCGCAATTCCAGGTAGCGTTTGAACAGTTCGTATTGTTCGCTGGTCGCCGCGGTCGGCCGTACCTCGACCGAAAGGTCGTCATTGTGCTTGAGCACGCGGCGGAATCGGCCCGACGCCGCGAAGTCATTGGCGACGATGCGCACCGACTGGCAGGCATTGCAGCCCTCGCAGGCGGGGCGATAGATCAGGTTCTGGCTGCGCCGGAAGCCGTTCTCGCTGAGCAGGTGGTGCAGGCTCGACGCCCGCCGCCCCGTCAGGTGCGTGAACAGCTTTCGCTCCTGCTTGCCGGGCAGGTAAGGACACGGCATGGCCGCGGTCAGGAAGAGCTGGGTTGTTTCCGGCGTCTGATCGGTCATCAAAGACCCTTGGGTACAATCCGAAGAATGTACTCCTGCGCCTTAAACCCGGCAACGATTCAATATGCGGCGCTGCTTTGCGCTGCGTGGGCGCGCCAATGACGCACCATGGGCGAGCGACGGACCATCAGCGTGCCGGTCACCAGGTCGTGAATCATCTGCCGACGCGGCGTGAACAGCGCGAACAGCAGCGACAGGGGCCAGGAGATCCAGGTCGTCAGCCAGAACACCGCTGCGTGAATGATCGCCATCCAGCCATCGAGCGGTTGGCCCCGAGTCGGCGTTAGCACGATGTCCATCATCTGCATGCCGATTGTGGCCCGCTTGGGCGAGCCAAGCGTGGCTCCATAGTACAGCACCAGTGTTGCCGGAACGACGAAGACCAGCGCCAGCCAGGCGAGCCCGAATGTCAGAAAGCCAGCGATCAGCCCCACAAAGGCAAAGGCGAGGATCATCGCGCCCATCACGATCAGGTCGATGAAGAAGGCGATGACTCGGCGCGTCAGCACACCCTCGAACAGCTCGGGCGCCGTGGTCGGGTCGGGCAGGGCAGGGCGGTCGTTTTGATAGGTCTGGTCCATGGCCAATCAGATTGTAGCGCCTGCCACCTCGCGCAAGAGGTGGAGGCACACAAATGTTACCATGGACCGGGCAGAATGCTACCGGCCAAGCTCCCGAGCCACTTCCAGCGCGAAATAGGTCAAGACGCCATTCGCCCCGGCGCGCTTGAAGGCATGAAGGCTCTCCATGATCGCGCCCTTGCGGTCGATTGCGCCAGCGGCCGCGGCCATCTCGATCATCGCGAATTCGCCACTCACCTGGTAGGCGTAGATGGGAATGTTGAAGGTGTCCTTGGCCCGCCTGACGATGTCTAGATAGGGCAGGCCGGGCTTGACCATGACACTGTCGGCACCCTCGGCAATGTCCTGCTCGATCTCGCGCATCGCCTCGTCAGAATTGGCATAATCCATCTGGTAAGTGCGCTTGTCGCCCTTGAGCCGGCTGCCCGACCCCACGGCCTCGCGGAATGGCCCGTAATAGTAGGACGCGTATTTGGCGGCATAGGCCATGATCTGCGTCTGCTCGTGTCCTTCGGCGTCGAGCGCCTCGCGGATCGCTGCCACCCGGCCATCCATCATGTCCGAGGGCGCGATGATGTCGGCGCCAGCCCGCGTCTGCACCAGGGCCGAGCGCATCATCACAGCAACTGTCTCATCGTTGAGGATTTCGCCGTCCCGCACCAGCCCGTCCTGGCCGTCGCTGGAATATTCGTCCAGCGCCACATCCGCGATGAGCCCGATTTCCGGCACCGCGCTCTTGATGGCCGCCAGGGCCCGGCACATCAGGTTGTCCGGATTGTAGGCTTCGGCGCCATTCTCGCTGCGCAGATGGTCCGGGGTGTTGGGAAACAGTGCCAGCGCCGGAATACCGGCATCGCGTGCGGCCCGGGCCGCCTCCACGCACAGATCGACGCTTAGCCGCTCGACGCCCGGCATGGTGCGGATTTGCGTCTTTTCGTTGTGTCCGTCGATGACGAAAAGCGGCCAGATCAGGTCCGATGGCGTGAGCACGGTCTCGCGCACCATGGCGCGGCTCCAGGCCGTGCGGCGGGCGCGGCGCAGCCTGCGGCCGCCGAGAAACTCCATATCGTGCTTCTGCCAGGCATCGACCATTTCGCGGCTCCTTATCGTTGCGGCCCTCAATATCAGCGCCGCCAGCGCCGTCCAAGCTCTGCCTTGTCGCAGCGGCCATGGAGGGATAGAAAACGGCATGGATTTCAACGCCCAGCCCATCGGCATCTACATTCGCATCGTCGCCATCATCAGCCTGCTGCTGGGGCTGAACGATGCCGCGCGCCTGCTCGGCGTCAATCTGGGCGACGTCAGCCCGATCGCCACCATGGGCATGAGTGGCTTCGTCTACCTGGCGATATTCGCGCTCGCCCGCCTCTTTGCCGCCGTTGGGCTCTGGATCAAGGCGAGCTGGGGCGCCGTACTGCTGGTGGGCGCGACTGCCGTCGAACTGACCATGCATCTGCTGGGTAACCCCGACATCCGCATGTCCGCCTTTGGCTTTGCCGTACGGATCGTGCTCCTGTCGTCGATCCTCATCATCTTCGTGCTGTCGATCCGCCTCAGCCGGGCTCGCGCCGCCGACTAGCCCGGATTGGGGTGAAACTGCTCGATGGTGATCTCTTCGGCCATTGCGTCCTGTGGTGCGCCGAAGCTCGTCACGGTCGTAAACCAGCGCGTGACCACGCCGTCACGGCGGAACTCGAGCGGCAACAGCACCGTCCCCTGGCGATGCCCGCGCACTGCGGATAGCTCGGACGCGCCCGGTTGGGTCATCGCTCGCCGCAGCACAGCGCCCATGGCCGATTGCGGCCCATGCCGTCGCACGCCCTCGCGCATCCGGTGCAGCAGATATTCGGCAACGTCCGTCCAGTTGGCGATCGACTCTCGCACCGGCCCCGGTCGGTAGACGAGGTCGACCAGATTGATGCCGCCCAGTGTCTCCGGGGTCGCGCCGATCATGCCCAGGGCCGGCGCATTGGCGTCCAGCACGTTGAGCGCCATGTCGAGCACGATGGCTGGATAGGGCTCGTGCGCTCGCAGCAGCAAGGTTGCCGCCCGGCGCACTTCGGCCATGGCCTCGCTCTGCCAGTCGCTGTCGCCGAACTGCGGGGCAAATCCGGCGGCAACCAGCATGGCATTGCGCTCGCGCAGCGGCAGGTCCAGCGCTTCGGCCAGCCGAAGCACCATATCCGGGCTGGGTTTGGAGCGCTCGGACTCGATAAACGACAGGTGGCGCGTCGAAACCTCCGCACTCAATGCCAGATCGAGCTGGCTCATGCCGCGCAGCCCCCGCCATTCCCTGAGCATCGCGCTGAACATCATCGGCCTCCCGTTTGCCGCAAGGTGCAGCACCGCGCAGGTTTATTCCATTACCTGGGAGGTAATTGAAGCCATGACCTCGTCGCGTCAGTTTCGGGTCATCGAAAACCTGAAATGGAGCGCCGCGATGACCACCACCGTCCAAACTCTTCCCCGCCTCGACCCGCACATCGTCTACGGTGTCGATGCATTGGTATCGATCGCCATGGGTCTGGCGTTGCTCGCCACGGCAGCGCCGTTGACGGAACTTGCCGGCTGGACTGTGCCGGCTGGCGTCCTGTGGACCATCGGACTGCTGCTCCTGCCCTGGGCCGCGCTCAACGCCTGGGTGGCCCGCACGGACCGTCCGGCGCAGGCGGTCATTCGCGGTGTCATTGCCGGCGACATCGCCTGGGTCGCGGGCAGCGCAGCCCTCGTGCTGCTGCAGGCCGCCAACCTCAGCACCATCGGAATGGTGCTGCTGGCGGGGCAGGGCGTGGCCGTCGCCGGCGTGCTTGCCCTGAAGCTGGTCGGGGCACGCAGTCTTGCCTGAGGTGCTGCTTGAAGGGCGCCACCCGGCGCCCTTCACACCCTCGTAAGGTTACAAATTTATGCACCGGTGTAACGAAGAATAAAGCCAAATTCTCATTGCATTCCAGTAAGATGCTCTTAATCACGCCGCTTAGGGCGATCTTAGTCCGCACGCCGTAGTTTGGCCTCATGAGATGCGAAAAATCGCACAGACTGCAAAACAGTGAGGCACAAATGGCAATCAAATCCAACGCAGCCGAGGCCCTTTCCCCGGAACGTCCCCAGAGCCTGAAGCCGCTTTACCTGGAAGCCGTTTCGCGCGTCGAACGCCTCCACCGGCGCCTGCTCGATCTCATCAAGGATGAGTTCGACCGCATGGGTTGGGACGATATCAATCCCGTTCAGGCCCTGCTGATGTTCAACATTGGTGACGCAGAGCTCACCGCCGGCGAGCTGCGCTCCCGCGGTTACTATCTGGGCTCGAACGTCTCGTACAATCTCAAGAAGCTGGTCGAAACCGGCTACATCTTCCAGGAGCGCTCCCGCTCCGACCGGCGGTCGGTTCGGATCAAGCTCACCCCCAAGGGCGAGGAAGTGGCCGAAGTGATCGACGAGCTTTACGATCGCCACCTGAAGTCCATCGACAAGGTCGGTGGTCTGGGCGATGACGAATTCGACGGCCTCAACAAGGCCCTCGCTCGCCTTGAGCGCTTCTGGGTCGACCAGATCCTCTACAAGCTCTGAAGCCACGGGCCGCCATCTGTTGCGGCCACGCCACACCCGAATGCAAACGCCGGTCCCTTGGGCCGGCGTTCACATTTGTGCCGCAAACACGCGCGAATGCGTCGTTAGTGGTTTGAAACCATTTCCCGCGTATTCATGGTTCACGAAGACTGAAGCGGTTCACATGCGGTTGACCGCGTTGTGACCGGCGGGACGCAATGGTAAAAATCGCCTGTTTCGGGCGGCTTGAAATTCGGGTGACTTAATGCGGCTGACTAGACGATCTGTGCTCCGGTATACGGCGATGGCCGGGGCGTCCCTTGCCATGCCTGCCATCGTTCGTGGGCAGGAAGGGGAGTCAATTTTTGACCTGATGAACCGCGGCAATGTGCTGCGGAACGTCGACAAGGACGGTAACACCGCCGCCGCCGAGGCGCTGATTGCCACCAACGAACCCATCCTGTCCTTCGACACGGCCTACAATCTCCAGCTGGCGATTTCGCAGTACGAGCCCTTCGTCGCCAACGGCGGCTGGGAGGAGATTCCGCAGGAGGCCTTCCGCCTGATGATCGGCAAATCCGCGCCGTCGGTCATTGCCCTCAAGCGTCGCCTGATTTCGTCGGGAGACATGGCGCTGGTACCCAACGTCAACGAACTGTTCGACGAAGATACCGATCGCGGTGTGCGCCTGTTCCAGGCCCGCCACGGCCTGATCATGAACGGCCAGGTCGACGAACCGACCTGGTATGCGCTCAACGTACCGGCCACGACGCGCCTGCAGCAGCTTTATCTGAACTTCACGCGCGTCCAGAACATGGCCGCCAGCCTCAACCCGCGTTACGTCGTGGTCAATATTCCTGCCGCGACGATCGAGGCCGTCAATGACGGCATGGTCGAGCAGCGCCACACCGCCGTCGTCGGTCGCGTCGAGCGCGCCACCCCGATCATGGCCAGCAAGATCAGCCAGATCAACTTCAACCCTTACTGGCATGTGCCCAAGTCGCTCGTGGAGCGCGACCTGACCAAGTACATGCAGGAAAATCCGAACTACCTGACCGAGCAGAACATCCACATCTATGATGGCAGCGGCGCCGAGGTTTCGCCCGCCAGCATCGACTGGACCAATATCGGCAATGCGGTGAACTACATGTACCGCCAGGAACCGGGCGCGGCCAATTCGATGGGCCACTGCAAGATCAATTTCTACAATCCCTATGACTGCTACCTGCACGACACGCCGTCCAAGGCGCTGTTTGGCGAAAACGCCCGTTTCCACTCGTCGGGCTGCGTGCGCGTCGAAGGCGTCAACCAGTTGGTCAACTGGCTGCTGCGCGACAATGGCGACTGGGACCAGAACAAGGTCGACATGACCTTCGAGTCGCTTGAGCGCCTGGATGTCGAGTGCAAGGCCCGCGTGCCGATCCACACCACCTACATCACCGCCTGGGCCAATCGCCAGGGCACGGTCAGCTTCCGTGACGACGTCTACAAGTTTGACGAGCAGGGCAAGGTCACCTTCGACGAAACCGCCAACGGCTGATCGGCCTGCCTGCCCATCCAGCGCCCTCCCTCGTGGAGGGCGTTTGCTTTGAAGCCGGTGGAATCTGCTAATGTCAGGGCAGGGGGTGCGCCATGACCGACGGTGAGGTCTACTTCGAGTTCGCGCAGGTCGGCCAGCAGATGCGGGTCGCTGCGATCGACGCTGCCACCGGCACCGAGATCATCGTCATAACGCCGGTGTCGGCCAGCAAGTACCAGATGCAGCAGTTGGCACTCGCCAAACTGCGCAAGAGGCTGGCGGACAAGGCGCCTGGACCGCCGCCCACCTCCGGCAAATTTGCGTAGCGGCTTGGCTCCCTTTGCCACTTCCCCTGTTGGACATTCTGCGCCATATTGCCGGCGTTCGCGCGACTGGCGAGAAGAGATGGGTAACCATCGGGGAACGCGAACGTTATGACGCCGCTCGCCTGGGCACCCATCCGCAACCCCCGGGAGCCCCATGAATCCAGCTCACCTTTCCCGGCCTTGGAATCGCGTAGCGCGACATGATAAGGCCATCGCCATGCCGACCCGTTTCGTTTTCTGCGAGGTAACCGTCCGATGAGCGCTGCAACCTCACTGCCGCTGTTTCCGCACTTCTTCTCCAATTCGGTTGCCGATACCGACCCCGAACTCGCTGCGGCAATGCGCAACGAGCTGGGTCGTCAGCAGGACGAAATCGAGCTTATTGCCTCCGAGAACATCGTCTCCCAGGCGGTGCTGGAAGCGCAGGGCTCCGTGCTGACCAACAAGTATGCCGAAGGCTATCCGGGCCGCCGCTATTATGGCGGCTGCCAGTATGTCGACGTCGCCGAAACGCTCGCTATCGAGCGCGCCAAGCAGCTGTTCGGCGTCGGCTTTGCCAACGTGCAGCCCAATTCTGGCTCTCAGGCCAATCAGGGCGTCTACCAGGCGCTGATCCAGCCGGGTGACACCATTCTGGGCATGTCGCTCGACGCCGGTGGTCACCTGACCCATGGCGCCAAGCCCAACCAGTCCGGCAAGTGGTTCAACGCCATCCAGTATGGCCTGCGCAAGCAGGATGGCCTGGTCGACATGGACCAGGTCCGCCAGCTCGCCCGTGAGCACAGGCCCAAGATGATCGTTGCCGGTTTCTCGGCCTATTCGCGTGTCATGGACTGGGCCGAATTCCGCGCCATCGCCGATGAAGTCGGCGCAATTCTTTTCGTCGACATGGCGCACGTGGCTGGTCTTGTCGCCGGTGGCGTCTATCCGAGCCCCTTCCCGCATGCCCATGTGGCATCCACCACCACCCACAAGACCCTGCGCGGTCCGCGCGGCGGCCTGATCCTCACCAATGACGAAGAGATCGCCAAGAAGATCAACTCGGCCATCTTCCCGGGCATCCAGGGCGGTCCGCTGATGCACGTCATCGCCGCCAAGGCCGTGGCCTTCAAGGAAGCGCTGTCGCCAGAGTTCAAGACCTATGCACGCCAAGTCGTGGCCAACGCCAAGATACTGGCGGAAACGCTGGTCAAGGGCGGAGTCGACATCGTCAGCAAGGGTACAGACAACCATTTGATGTTGGTCGATCTGCGCCCCAAGGGCTTGACCGGAAAGGCCACCGAGAACGCGCTTGGCCGGGCTCACATCACCTGCAACAAGAATGCCGTTCCCTTCGATCCTGAGAAGCCCGCCATCACCTCAGGTGTTCGTCTCGGCACGCCGGCGGGTACGTCGCGCGGTTTCGGCGAAGCCGAGTTCAAGCTGATCGGTGAGCTGATCATCGAGGTGCTCGACGGTCTGGCGGCCAATGGCGAAGACAACAACAGTGCCGTCGAGGCGCAGGTCCGTGCCAAGGTCAAAGACCTGACCGAACGCTTCCCGATCTACGGTCGCTAAGGGTCCGTCATGCGCTGTCCCTATTGCGGCAACGACGATACGCAGGTCAAGGACAGCCGCCCGACCGAAGATTCCGGCGCAATTCGTCGCCGCCGCGTCTGCAATGGATGCGGCGGCCGCTTCACGACCTTCGAGCGCGTCCAGCTTCGCGACCTGACCGTAGTGAAAAAGAGCGGCCGCAAGGTGCCGTTCGATCGTGAGAAGCTGGCCAAGTCGGTCTATACCGCGTTGCGCAAGCGCTCGGTCGAGACCGAGCGCACCGAGCGCATGATTTCGGGTATCGTCCGCCAGCTCGAAAGCCTTGGTGACGTGGAAGTGACCTCGGACCAAATTGGCGAATATGTCATGGACGGCCTCAAGGGCCTCGATGACGTGGCCTTCGTGCGCTTTGCCTCGGTGTACAAGAATTTCTCGGCCGCCGACGACTTCCGTGACTTCCTTGCCGAGCTTGCCACTGGGCAGGGTACCATGCGGGACGACGAGTGACGCAGCTGTCCCCAGAGGATCGTCGCTGGCTCGACGCAGCGGTACGCTATGCGCGGCCCTTTGCCGGCACCACCGTGGATGTTCCGGCCGCCGCGGCGCTGGTGGTCGACCCGAACACCCAAACCCTCGTGGCGCGCGCGGTAACGGCCAAGGGCGGCCGTCCCCATGCCGAGGCCGAAGCGATCGCCAAGGCCGGTTTCGAGGCTGCCGGCTGTACGCTCTACGTGACCATCGAGCCGTGCCATCACTGGGGGCGCACCCCGCCTTGCGTTGACGCCATCATTCGAGCCGGCATCATGCGGGTGGTGATCGGCACGACCGACGCCGACCCGCGCACTGCCGGCGGCAGCATCGCTCAGCTGGAATCTGCCGGCATCGAGGCCGTCCTGGCCCGACACGCACCGTCCGAGGCACTGCATGCCGGGCATGCCTTGCGCCATACTGCGGGCCGCCCCTTCGTCACTGCGGTCCTCACCGTCTCGGCTGACGGCATGATCGGCCGGCGCGGCGAGGGCAGGGCGCCCGTCGCCGGACCAGAGGCAGGCGCCTGGATCGACCTGCTGCGCTCCCGTTCCGATGCCATCCTGATCGGCGCCGCCACCGCGCGGAGCGACGACCCGGCGCTGGCCGTGGCCTTGCCTGGCCTTGGCGGCCGCACGCCTTTGCGCGTGGTGATGGCGGGCGCCGCGGGCATTGATCGGCGGGTGAATCTGGTTGGTGGCTTTTCCGGCCATCGCACTGCAATCATTGCCGAATCTGTCTCGGACGTGGACGCGCCTGTCTCCGTCGAAGTCATCCGCGTCGCGGAAGCCGCGGGCGTCCCGATCTCGTTGCCGCCCTCCAGGCGCTGGCGCGACGCAATGTGCAGAATGTGATGGTCGAGTCGGGCCAGCGCCTGACCACCGCCCTGCTCGAGGCCGACCTGGTGGATCGCTTCGTCCTGGACACCGGCCAATATGCTCTCGGCGCCGATG
>CBFGMY010000090.1:0-15500 GCA_965650055.1 uncultured Devosia sp. | reverse complement strand
CTGCCAGCGCCATGATCGTGGGCGTGGTCCTGAGCCTCGCCGCAGCGCTTCCCGCGCTTGCGCAGAATGTCCGCGTAACGGGGGACGGCACCCCGATCACCGACCTGCAGATCGCAGCGCGCGTGAAGCTGTTTGCCATCGAAGGCAACGGCACAGGTTCGCGCGGCGCCACCGAACAGTTGATCAACGAAGCGTTGCAGATCGCCGAAGCCAAGCGCCTCGGCGTGACCGTGACGAACGCGCAGATCGACGAGGCGCTGCTGCAGATCGCCCGCAACATGAATGTGAGCCAGGACAAGCTGGTCAGCATGCTGCAGCAGGGTGGCGTCAGCACCGAGACGCTGAAGGACCGCCTGCGTGCGGCCATCGCCTGGAATGCGGTGACCGAGCGGGCCATCATGCCGCAGGTGCAGATTTCCGACCTGGAACTGGACCAGCAGGCTGCGACCCAGCTGCAGGAATTCCAGACCTTCGACTACATCCTCAAGGAAGTCATCTTTGTCGGTTCGGGCTCGAGCGGACGCTCTGGCCAGGCCAACAGCTACCGCTCCAAGTTCGCGGGCTGCGACACGGCGGTTGACCTGTCGCTGGCCTATACGGATGCAGCGGTGGTTGATGTCGGCCGTCGCCACGCCACCCAGTTGCCCGAGGCAATCGCCAAGGAACTGGCCGGCCTCAATGTCGGCGGCATCACCAAGCCGCGCGTCGTGGAATCGGGTGTGTCCATGCTGGCGGTCTGCGAAAAGACCCAGGCAACCGACCTGACCTTCATCAAGGGCGACCTGCGCGCCGAACAGGGCAACCAGGCGCTGGAGGGCGAGGTGGAGAGCTACCTGGCCAACCTGCGCAGCCGCGCCAAGATCATCTTCAACTAAACAGACTGGCCCGCCTCTGGCGGGCCCCGCCATGTTCACCGACGGGGGCCGAGATGGACAAGCCGCTTGCCATCAGCATGGGCGAGCCCGCGGGAGTGGGTGCCGACATCATCCTGGCGCTGCATGCGCGGCGGGTCGAGCTGAAGCTCGCGCCATTCTGCGTGTTCGGGCACGCTGAATTCCTCAAGGCGCGTGCCGACCGGCTGGGCATTGCCGTCGACATCGCGCCGGTGGGGCCCGAGGGGGCCAACGACGCGTTTGGTCATGCATTGCCCGTCGCCGATATCGAGGGCCTGGTGCCCGATCACCCAGGCCAGACGTCGCCCGTTTCCGCCGGCGCCGTCATCCGTTCGATTGAAGCGGCCGTCGCGGCGACGCTGACCGGCGCCTGCCGGGCGCTGGTCACGGCGCCAATTCACAAGGGCGCGCTGTACCAAGCCGGGTTCAAGCATCCGGGGCATACCGAATTCCTGGCAGAGCTCTGCGCCGGCGGCGGCAAGCCGCGACTGCCGGTCATGATGCTCGCCCATGGCGGTTTGCGCGCGGTACCGGTCACCATCCACGTGCCGATCCGCGACGTGCCCGATCTATTGACCAAGGAACTGATCGTCGAGACCGTGCGCGTGGTTGCCCATGATCTCAAACTCCGTTTCGGCATCGCCAATCCGCAGATCGGGGTGGCCGGGCTCAACCCCCATGCGGGCGAGGGCGGCACCATCGGCCGGGAGGACCTCGAGATTGTCGGGCCCGCCGTGGCGCAGCTGCAGTTCGAGGGCATCGGAGTGGAGGGCCCCCTGCCCGCCGATACGCTGTTTTACCCTACGCATTGGGCCCGTTTTGACGCTGTGGTGGCGATGTATCATGACCAGGCTCTGATCCCGATCAAGACCGTGGCCTTCGAGGACGCGGTGAATGTGACGCTGGGCCTGCCCATCGTGCGGACCTCGCCGGACCATGGCACCGCCTTCGACCTTGCAGGCACTGGTCGGGCCTCGGTCGCCAGTTTCCTGGCGGCCATCGAAATGGCCGACGCCATGACGGCCTCGCCATGAGCCAGATCGACAACCTGCCGCCGCTGCGCGAGGTGATTGCCGAGCATGGCCTGCGCGCCAAGAAGGAGCTGGGGCAGAACTTCCTGCTCGATCTGAACCTGACGGCCCGCATAGCGCGCGTGGCGGGCCCGCTGGAGGGCGTTCGCGTCATCGAGGTGGGTCCGGGTCCCGGCGGGCTCACGCGGGCCCTGCTGGCCGAGGGCGCCCGCGAAGTGATCGCCATCGAGCGCGACGCGCGGGCGCTGCCGGCGCTGGCGCAGATTGCCGATGCCTATCCGGGCCGACTGACCGTGATCAGCGGCGACGCCATGGAGATGGACTACCGGCAGCTCGCCGATGGCCCGACGCGGATCATCGCCAACCTGCCCTACAATATTGCCACGCCGCTGCTGACCGGCTGGCTGACGCTGGACCCGTGGCCCAGCTTCTTCGAAAGCCTGACGCTGATGTTTCAGCGCGAAGTGGCCGAGCGCATCTGCGCCAAGCCGGGTGAGGATCCCTATGGTCGTCTCGGCGTGCTGGCCGGCTGGCGGACCGAGGCGCGCATCGCCTTCAATGTTGGCCGCCAAGCCTTCGTGCCGCCCCCCAATGTCACCTCAGCCGTGGTGCACCTGGTGCCCAAGCCGGTTGGCGACGATGTGACGGTGAAGAATCTCGAACACATCACGCGCGCTGCCTTTGGCCAGCGGCGCAAGATGGTGCGCCAGAGCCTCAAGGCCGCAGGCGTGCCGGTCGAGGGCCTACTGGTTGCCGCCGGCCTCAAGGGCGACGAGCGGGCGGAGGACCTGCCGATCGCGGCCTTCCTCGCCATGGCCCGGGCCCTGCCCGGCTTGCGGCAGGGCTAACACTGACTTCACCCTTATGGGGAGATGGCAGGACTAGCGGGCGCGCATGGCGTCGCCTCATGTCCTGAATCAAGCGCCTCTCAAAGAGAGTCGATCTGGTTCTGCAAGTCCTTGACGAAGTTATCCAGTTGGGTCAGCCGCGGCCGCGCCAGGCGAGCGGCCGCCAGGATGGAGCGGACCTTCTGGGTGGATGCTTCCAGATCTTCGTTGATGATGATGTAGTCGTATTCGGAATAGTGCTGCATCTCGACCTTGGCGTTGCGCAGCCGCTTTTCGATCGTGCCTGCGCTGTCCTGGGCGCGCCGTTCCAGCCGGGCGCGCAGCTCGCGGATGGTCGGCGGCAGGATGAACACCGTGACCATGTCCTTGCGGCTCTTCTCGTAGAGCTGCAGCGTGCCCTGGTAGTCGACATCGAACAGGATGTCGTTGCCGGCGGCGAGCTGCTCCTCCACCCGGGCGCGAGGGGTGCCGTAGAAATTGTCGTGTACCTGGGCCCATTCCAGCAATTCGCCATCGGCCTTCATGCGGTTGAAGGTGGGCACGTCCACAAAATAGTAGTGCGTGCCCTCGACCTCATCGCTGCGCCGGGCCCGCGTCGTCACCGATACGGACAGGCGGATATTGGGATCCTGCTGGAACAGCGAGCGCGAGATGGACGACTTGCCGGCGCCCGAGGGGGAAGCGATGACCAGCATGACGCCGCGACGCTGAAATTCCATCGCCTAATCCTATTCGATGTTCTGCACTTGCTCGCGTAGTTGATCGATCGCCGCCTTGAGGTCAAGGCCGATGGCGGTGAGCTCCACGGCATTGGATTTGCTGCACAGCGTATTGGCCTCGCGGTTGAATTCCTGGGCCAGGAAATCGAGGCGGCGACCGACCGCACCGCCGCCGCCGATCAGCTGGCGGGCCGTGGCGATGTGGGCCGTGAGCCGATCAAGCTCCTCGCGGATATCGGCCTTGGTGGCCAGCAGCAGCGCTTCCTGCGCCAGGCGTTCCTCGGGAATGGCGATATCGGCCGAGAGGTCGGCGACCTGCTGGCGCAGCTTGGCCAGGATCACATCGCGACTGCGGGCGGGGTGGGATTCGGCGCGCTTGACCAACACCTCGATCTCATCGAGGCGGTCGCGCAGGATTGCGGCAAGCTGGCTGCCCTCGTGACGGCGAGCCAGCACCAGATCGACCAAAGCCTGGGAGGCGCCATCGAGGATGGCAGAGGCAAGGGCCTCCTCGGCATCCGCACTCATGGGACGATCGCGCTGCTCGAGCACGCCCTTGAGGCCGAGAATACCATCGAGGCTGGGTGGGGCGGCCGGCACGGCGCCGCTCAATTCGTCGATGGCAGCCAGAACCGTGGCCAGTGCCTGCCGGTTGATTAGCAGGTCGCCCCCTGCCCCCTCGCGCTCAACACTGAGATTGAAGGTCAGCGAGCCGCGCGAGATCATCTTGCCGATGAGCTGGCGAATATCGCTTTCGAGGGCGTCGAGGCCAGGCGCCAGGCGCAGACGGATGTCGAGCCCGCGGCCGTTGACCGAGCGAACCTCACAGGCAAACGAAGCGCCTGCCACTGCGCCGGTGGCGCGGGCATAGCCGGTCATGCTGGCGAGCGACTGGCTCACTCGGTGGCCGGCGCCGCGCCGGCCTCGCCTGCCTCTTCGGCTTCCAGCGCCTGGCGCGCGGCCTCGGCGTCAGCCTCCGCCTGGGCGGCGGCTTCAGCGGCGATTTCGCGATATCGGGCGACGTTGTCCTGATGCTCGGCATAGGTCTCGGCAAAGACGTGCCCCTCGCGCGGCGAGGCACCCTTGGCGACGAAGTAGAGGTAGTCGTGGTCGTCGGGGTTCGCCACGGCCTTGAGCGCATCGATGCCCGGATTGGCGATCGGCGTCGGCGGCAGCCCATCGATCTGGTACGTGTTGTAGGGCGTTTTCGCCTCGATCTCGGAGCGGCGCAGCCCACGGCCGAGCGTCGACTGCCCCTTGGTGATGCCGTAGATGATGGTCGGATCGGACTGCAGGCGCATGCCTTCGCGCAGCCGGTTGACGAACACGGCCGCAACCTGCGGACGCTCGGTGGCGACGCCGGTTTCCTTCTCGACGATCGACGCCAGGACCAACAGCTGCTCGGGGGTCTCGATCGGCAGGTCAGGCTTGCGCGTCTCCCAGACGGCAGCCAGTTCGGTGGCCATGGCTGCCTGCATCTTGTCGAGCACGGACTGGCGGGTGTCACCGGGAATGTAGTCATAGCTGCCCGGCAGGATCGAGCCTTCCGGCGGCAGGGTCGAGATTTCGCCCGTTATGTTGCTGTCGGCATTGAGCCGCTGTACGGCCTCCCACGACGTCCAGCCTTCGGGGATCACGACGGCATAGCGGATCGGGTCGCCCTCGATCAGCTCGGTGAGGATGTCGGCCATGCTTGCGCCGGCAGGGATGCGGAAATCGCCTTGCTTGATGGTGCCTTCGATATTGGCGACGCGGCTGCCGGCCAGGAAAATGTATTGATTGGAGATCAGTCCCTGTTCCTCGAGCCGCGGGCCGATGGACGAGAGGCCGGACCCGGCCTCGACGCGGAAGGTGGTTTCCTCGGTCAGCGGGCCCTCGCCATAGAACTGGGAGGCGCCGTAGAGCAGGATGCCGCCGGCGACCAGCAGGCCGAGGACCAGCAGGGTCAGCAGGCCGTTGAGGATATCAATGAAGCCGTTGCTCGAACGGCGGCGGCGCCGGACCTTGCGATCATTCATCGTGCTGGATCACCCTCGAAGCCCGTGCGCATGGGAATGCCCCGGGTCTTGTTCACTTGTTTTCGGCAGCCGTATGGCGGCGGCCATTGTTCTCACGCCCGGCCGCAAAGACAAGAGGCACATCGCGCGTCGACGCGATGTGCCTCCATTTGATCCGGGAAAAGTCAGTGGACCTTGCGCATAACCAGGGTCGCATTGGTGCCGCCAAAGCCGAAGCTGTTGGACAGCGCCACGTTGATCTCCTTCTTGAATGCCTTTTTGGGCACCAGGTTGATCGCCGTTTCGACCGAGGGATTATCAAGATTGAGCGTGGGCGGGGCGACACTGTCGCGCATCGCCAGGAGGCAGAAGATGGCCTCCACCGAACCGGCAGCGCCCAACAGGTGCCCGATGGCCGACTTGGTGGAGCTCATCACCGATTTGGAGGCCGCATCGCCCAGCACGCGGGTAACTGCGCCCAGTTCGATCTCGTCGCCCAGAGGCGTCGAGGTGCCGTGGGCGTTGATATAGTCGATCTCGGAGGCATTGATGCCGGCGCGCTTGATCGCCGCGCTCATGGCGCGGAAGCCGCCATCGCCATCGGGCGACGGCGCGGTGATGTGGTAGGCGTCGCCCGACAGGCCATAGCCGATCACTTCGCCGTAAATCTTGGCGCCGCGGGCCTTGGCGCGCTCGTAGTCCTCGAGCACGACAATGCCGGCGCCTTCGCCCATGACGAAGCCATCGCGATCCTTGTCATAGGGACGCGAGGCAGCCTCGGGATTGTCGTTGAAATTGGTCGAGAGGGCACGAGCGGCGGCAAAGCCGGCCAGCGCCAGGCGGTTGACGCAGCTTTCGGCGCCGCCGGCCACCATCACGTCGGCGTCGCCGAGTGCGATCAGGCGTGCCGCATCGCCGATGGCGTGGGCGCCGGTGGAGCAGGCGGTGACGACGGAATGGTTCGGCCCCTTGAGGCCGAAGCGGATCGACACATAGCCCGAGGCCAGGTTGATCAGGCGTCCCGGAATGAAGAAGGGGCTGATACGGCGCGGGCCCTTTTCGTGCAGGGTGATAGAGGCATCGTAGATGCCGCCCACGCCGCCGATACCCGAGCCGATCAGGACGCCGATGCGCTCCTGCTCTTCAGCAGTCCTGGGCTCAACCCCGGCATCGTCGATGGCCTGCTTGGAAGCGGCCATGGCGTAGACGATGAAGGGATCGACCTTGCGCTGTTCCTTGGTGTCCATCCACTCATCTGGATTGTACTTGCCGTCGGCGGCGTCGCCGAGCGGCAAGCGATGAGCGATCTGGCAGGCAATATCATCGACCTCGAAGTCGTCTATACGTTTGGCCCCACTCTTTCCGGCCAGGATGTTGGCCCAGGTGGCTTCAACTCCGCAGCCGAGGGGCGTAACAAGGCCCAACCCGGTGACGACGACGCGGCGCAATTCCATACTGTTCTGCCTATCTCGGCTAGCCGCGGGGCTTAGCCGACGGCCTTGGTGAGGAACGAGACGGCGTCGCCGAAAGTCTGGATCGACTCGGCAGCGTCATCGGGAATTTCGACCGAGAATTCTTCTTCGAAGGCCATTACCAGTTCGACCTGGTCAAGGGAGTCCGCACCCAGATCGTCGATGAAGCTGGCCTTTTCGACAACCTTCTCGGCATCCACATTGAGGTGTTCCACAACGATCTTGCGGACCCGATCAGCGACATCGCTCATATTAGACTTCCTTTTTCGAAATCGAGGTTTCGTTTCGCTTCTTATTGGCGGAGTGCCAAATCTTCAAGCACCGTGTTGGCTGACTTCGGGGCAATGTAGGCGCGCTTTTAAACGCCTGCAAGGCGGTCCGCCACGGGTGTCAGCGGCGGCGAGTATCACACTTGGCGAGGGTCCGCCAGAAGCCCGCATGCCGGTTTTCAACGGCTTTCCGCTGCTTTTCGTTGCCGCAGTGGCGTCAGATCATCGCCATGCCGCCATTGACGTTGAGCGTGTGGCCCGTGATGTAGCCGGCCGCGTCGCTGGCCAGGAAGACTGCGCAGGCAGCGACTTCCTGGGCCGTGCCCAGACGGTTAGCCGGAATTGTCGAGAGGATCGACTCACGCTGCTTGTCGTTGAGTTCGTCGGTCATGGCCGAGGCAATGAAGCCCGGCGCGATGGAATTGACCGTGATGCCGCGGCTGGCGACTTCATGGGCCAGCGCCTTGTTCATGCCGATCAGGCCGGCCTTGGAGGCGGCATAGTTGCCCTGCCCCGGATTGCCCATGACGCCCACGACCGAGGAGATGCCGATGATGCGGCCGAAACGCTGCTTCATCATTCCGCGCAGTACAGCGCGGTTGAGATGGAAGGCGGCGGTGAGGTTGACGGCGATGACCTCGTCCCACTCTTCGTCCTTCATGCGCATGAACAGGTTGTCGCGCGTCATGCCGGCATTGTTGACCAGGATGTCGAGGCCGCCCATGGCCGCCTCGGCGGCGGGAACCAGCTTGTCGACCTCGTCGAGCTTGGAGAGGTTAGCCGGGACGATCGGGCAGGTGACGCCAGATTCTTGGCCGATTTCCTTGGCGGTGTCTTCCAGCGCACCGACGCGGGTGCCCGACAGCGCCACGGTGGCGCCGGCAGCAGCAAGCGCCTTGGCAATCTCGCGGCCAATGCCGCCGCTGGCGCCAGTGACCAAGGCACGTTTGCCAGTCAGATCAAACATTTAGTGCTCCCCCACGGAGATAGTGATTCAAACCCTTGATGGGTTGATTCAGGATGTTAAGCCGATAGTTCAGCCACGAAAGCGTCGATGTCGGCGGGCGAGCCGACGGCGGTGCCGACGACCTCGGCATTGATGCGTTTGGCGAGGCCGGTCAGCACCTTACCCGTGCCAAGCTCAGCCAGATGGGTAACGCCGCCGGCCCCGGTCAGCCAAGTGACGCTCTCGGTCCAGCGGACGACGCCGGTGACCTGCTCGACCAGGCGCTGGCGAATCTCGGCGGGGTCGGAAATAGGCGCGGCCAGCACATTGGCGACGAGCGGCACGACCGGCGCCTGCATGGTGACCTCGGCAAGCGCGGCGGCCATCGCGTCGGCGGCCGGCTGCATCAGCGAGCAGTGGAATGGGGCGCTCACCGGCAGCAGCAGAGCGCGCTTGGCGCCCTTGGCCTTGGCAATTTCGACCGCCCGCTCGACCGCGGCGGTAGCGCCCGAGACCACGACCTGGCCGGGCGCATTGTCATTGGCGACGTCGCAGACGTCGCCCTGGGCGGCTTCGGAGGCCACTTCCTGGGCGGTGGCGACATCGAGGCCCAACAGGGCCGCCATGGTGCCATGGCCCACCGGTACGGCCTTCTGCATGGCCTGGCCGCGCGTCTTGAGCAGGCGGGCTGTATCGGTCAGGGAGAAGGTACCGGCGGCGCAGAGCGCGGAATATTCACCCAGGGAATGGCCGGCGACATAGGCGGCGTGATCGGCGAGGCGGATGCCCTTGGATTGGAGCACGCGAATGACGGCGACGCTGACGGCCATCAGCGCGGGCTGGGCATTTTCGGTCAGGCGCAGGATATCATCGGGACCTTCGAACATGATCGCCGAGAGGCGCTGGCCGAGGGCCTCGTCGACCTCCTGGAACACCGCCCGGGCTTCCGGATAGGTGGCGGCGAGATCCTTGCCCATGCCGACGGCCTGGCTGCCCTGCCCTGGAAAGGTGAATGCGCGCTTGGTCATGTTTGGCCCCTCGTTGTCTCAATTAGACAATCCGCGAGGCGGCTGTCCAGTTGCGGGGCGTTTGGCCGGTGTGTGTGGCGGAGTCAAGGCATCGGGCCACGAAGGCGCCATACCATCCCCAGTTCCTGCGGCAAGCGCGCGGCGCAGGGCGATATGGCATTTTACACGCGGGCGAGGCAGGCGTAACTTCTCAGCTGTGACAGTCTCTCAGAAAGGGAGGAAGTTATGCTCACAGATCATCGTGCCTACGCAACCATCCCGGCTGCAGACATGAACCGCGCGAAATCCTGGTATCGCGACAAACTCGGCCTCACTCCGGCGCTGGAAGACGAGTTGGGCTGCATGTACCGGCTCGGCGGCGGCACCAGCTTCATGCTGTACCCCACGGCCAATGCCGGCAAGGCGCCCAATACGCTGCTCTCGTTCTCCACCGATGACGTGGAAGCGGAGGTGCAGGACCTTCGCCGGCACGGCGTCAAGTTCGAGGACTATGACATGCCGGGCCTCAAGACCGTGAACGGCATTGCCACCATGGGCAAGTTCCACGCCGCCTGGTTCAAGGACTCCGAAGGCAATATCCTGGCCGTCGGCGACGAGCCGAACTAGGCCATCCGTGAGCCGGACACGCGTTCGATCCGCCCGGCTCACCATTCCCAAATCCCGCATTTCTGCTTGATCGGTGGCGCGTTTGGCCCTATAGCCGCGCCAGCAATTCGTTTGGCCGGGGGCTGAACGGAGGGTTTGTCGTTTGAATGAACGACGAATAGGGCAATCGCCCGGCCTCCCGTGTTCCCGCTCTTTGCAAGACTGCTTTGATGCCCTTTCCGGCTTCAAGGAGGCTCCGCGCCAGGCATTGCTGTGTTTGAAACCACGAAGGAAGGCGCATTCATGGCCCTCTACGAACATATCTACCTGGCTCGCCAGGACGTTTCCCAGCAGCAGGTTGAAGAGCTGACCGCTGCCCTGACCGAAGTCCTCGCTTCCGGCGGCGGCAAGGTCACCAAGAACGAATATTGGGGCCTCAAGGGTCTCTCGTACCGCATCCGCAAGAACCGCAAGGCGCACTACACCCTGCTGAACATCGAAGCAGCGCCTGCCGCTGTTGCCGAGATGGAACGCCAGATGCGCATCAACGAAGACATCCTGCGCTTCATGACCGTCCGCGTGGACGAGCTGGAAGAAGGCCCGTCGGCAATGATGCAGAAGCGCGATCGCGACGACCGTGATGGCGACCGCGCAGGCGGCCGTCCGGATCGCGGCGGCGACCGTGGTGGCTTCGGCGGCGGCGAACGCCGTCCGCGTCGTTTCTAATTCAAGGACATAAAAGCTATGGCAATCAAAGACCTTACCACCGCCCAGGCCCGCCGTCCGTTCCAGCGTCGCCGCAAGACCTGCCCGTTCTCGGGCGAAGGCGCGCCCAAGATCGACTACAAGGACGTCCGTCTGCTCAGCCGTTACGTTTCCGAGCGCGGCAAGATCGTTCCGAGCCGCATCACGGCCGTTTCGGCCAAGAAGCAGCGCGAACTGGCCCAGGCCATCAAGCGCGCCCGCTTCATCGGCATCATGCCCTACGCCGTCCAGTAAGCCGCAGGCTTGCTGAACTGCTCGCTGGGGAAGCGGATGGTCCGCTTCTCCTAACCGTCCATGAGACGGGACAGCCACAAGGAATACCCAAATGAAAGTCATTCTCCTCGAGCGCATCGGCCGGACCGGCTCGATCGGCGACGAAGTCTCCGTCAAGGACGGCTTTGCCCGTAACTTCCTCCTGCCGCAGGGCAAGGCTCTCCGCGCCACGGAAGCCAACCGCAAGAAGTTCGAAGCCGAGCGCGCTCACATCGAGAAGCGCAACGACGACCGCAAGAATGCGGCTGCCGGCATTGCCGAAGGCCTCAACGGCCGCGAAGTGGTGATCATCCGCCAGGCCGGCGAAACCGGCCAGCTCTATGGTTCGGTTGCCTCGCGTGACGTCGTGGAAGCCCTGGCCGCCGATGGTTTCACCATCCAGCGTTCGCAGGTCGACCTCGCCGACCCGATCAAGTCGGTTGGCGTACACACCGTGTCGCTGAACCTGCATGCCGAAGTTGCTGTGTCGATCACCGTCAACGTCGCCCGTTCGACCGACGAAGCCACCCGCCAGTCGGCTGGTGAAGACGTCACCGTCACCGTCTATGAAGACGACGTGGAAGGCGACTTTGCCGCCGGCCAGAAGGACGCGCAGCAGGACGACCGCTTCGACGACGCAGTCTGAGTTCAGGCACTATCGCAATTTCAAAGGCCGGGCAGATTGCCCGGCCTTTTTGCTTTCCACCGGCGTGCTGCCGCCGGTAAGCTCTCAGGCGCGGCGCATGGAGAGGTAGATGCTGGAAAATCGCTTTACGCGGCGCGGCGCAGCCATGGCGCTCACCCTGGCTTGCGCGTCCTTTGCCTTGCCGGCCACCGCCGCCGATACGCTCAGCGGCGAATGGGTGGGCAGCTATATGTGCTACCAGGGACTGACGGCGCTCACGCTGACCATCGAGCCGGATGGCGAGCAGTGGACCGGCATTTTTGCCTTCGGCCCGAACAAGGACAACAAGACCGTGCCGCGTGGCTCGTACGAGCTCGTCATCACCCGGAGTGAAGGCGGCGTTCACATGGAGCCAGGCTCCTGGATCGAGCAGCCCGAGGGGTATACGGCGGTGGCGCTCGATGGCGCCGTTTCCGAAGATCTGACGATGCTGGCCGGCGAGGTACAATTCGAGGGTTGCACCAAGTTCGCGACGGCGCGGACGACGCCCCTGCCCGCCATGCCGGCGCCCAAGACCAAGTAGCGACCGCGACCAGACACGGGTTGGCGACTCGCCACTTTCCGGCCACCCTGGCTTGGCAACATGTGATCGTCACATTCCCCGTTGTCCACAGTGTTCACAGGGCGGGGTGACGGGTCGTTAACCAGCCTCCCGATAGGCCAAGACTCCCGCCCGAGTCGCGTGGTTAAGAAAGGTTAACGGTTCCCCCGAGGCATCATGGCAGAAATCGCACGGCTCCATCCGGCCGAAGACAAATCGTTCCGTCTTGCGCCCCACAACGTGGAGGCCGAACAGGCCTTGCTGGGCGCGCTGCTGCTCAACAACGATGCCTTCTATCGCGTCTCGGATTTCCTCGAGCCGGTGCATTTCTACGAGCCCATCCACCGCGATATCTATGAGCTGGCCGGCAAGATCATCCGCGCCGGCAAATCCGCCGATCCGACCACGATCAAGACCCACCTGCCCGAGCAGCTGCTGCCCGATGTCACCATGGCGCAGTATCTGGCGCGGCTGGCGGCGGAAGCCACCACGGTGTTGAACGCGGCCGATTATGGGCAGGCGATCTATGATCTGGCGATCCGTCGCAACCTGATCCTCGTTGGCGAGGAGATGGTGCAGGTCGCCTATGAGTCCGACGTCGAGATGACGCCGAACAAGCAGATCGAAAAGGTCGAAGGCGAGCTGTTCCAGCTCGCCGAAAAGGGCCGCTACGATGGCGGCTTCCAGAATTTCTCCAGCGCGCTCAGCGCCTCCATCCAGATGGCTGGCGAAGCCTATCAGCGCGATGGCGGGCTCTCGGGTGTCGCCACGCTGCTCGACGACCTCGACCGCCAGATGGGCGGTCTGCAGAAGTCGGACTTGATCATCCTTGCCGGTCGCCCGGCCATGGGCAAGACCTCGCTGGCCACCAATATCGCCTTCAACGTCGCCAAATCCTGGAAGGGCGAGGTGACGCCGGACGGGCACAACAAGACCGTCAACGGCGGCATTGTCGGCTTTTTCAGCCTTGAAATGAGCTCGGAGCAGCTTGCCACCAGAATTCTGGCAGAACAGGCCGAGATTTCTTCATCCGACATCCGTCGTGGCCGCATTCACGACAGCCAGTTCTCCAAGCTGGTCGACGTCTCCAACATGATGAGCAAGCTGCCGCTCTTTATCGACGACACTGGCGGCATCAGCGTTGCGCAGCTCGCCGCCCGGGCTCGCCGCCTCAAGCGTCAGAAGGGCCTGGATTTCCTGGTCATCGACTACCTGCAACTGCTCTCTGGTTCGAGCAAGGCCTCGAGCCAGAACCGCGTGCAGGAACTGACGGAAATCACCACCACGCTCAAGGCCCTGGCCAAGGAACTGGAAGTGCCGATCGTGGCTTTGTCCCAGCTTTCGCGTCAGGTGGAAGCGCGCGACGACAAGCATCCGCAACTGGCAGACTTGCGCGAATCGGGCTCTATCGAGCAGGACGCCGACGTGGTGCTTTTCGTTTATCGCGAAGAGTACTATCTCAAGAACAAGGAACCCAAAGAGGGTACGCCAGAGCACATGACCTGGCAGGGGGAAATGGAAAAGGTGCACGGCAAGGCCGAAGTCATCATCGCCAAGCAGCGCCACGGCCCTACCGGCACCGTGCAGCTGAGCTTTGAGGCGCAGTATACGCGCTTCGGCAACCTTGCACGCGCCGACTACCTCCCCGAACGTATGGAATAGGCATGGCGCTGACGTCGGGGCTCGGGGGGCAACTCAGTATCGATCTAGGGGCTCTGGCCCGGAACTGGCGGGCCCTGGACAAGGTGAGCGCCGGAGCGCTGACGGGTGCCGTGGTCAAGGCCGACGCCTATGGCACTGGCATTACCATGGCCTCAAAGGCCCTGCATGCGGCCGGTGCGCGGTTCTTCTTCGCCGCGACGCCCGACGAGGGCATAGCGGTGCGCGCCGCGGTGCCGGACGCACATATCTTCATCCTCAACGGGCTCTATCCCGGCGCGGCCAACCTCTACATCCGGCAGAACCTGATGCCGATCATCTCCTCGATGGCGATGCTGGAAGAGTGGCTGGCCAAATGCGTCGAGCGCAACGAGGCCTATCCATCGGCCTTCCACTTCGATACCGGCATGAACCGGCTGGGCTTCCGCCTCAATGAGGCGACGCTGGTGCGCGACCGCATCCAGACGCTGGGCTATGCGCCGCAGATGGTGATGAGCCACCTGGCCTGCGCCGACCAGCCCAGCCACGAAAAGAACCGGACGCAACTGGCGCTGTTTGGGTCCGTGATGACGCAGTTCCCCGGCATTCCCGCTTCGCTGGCCAATTCGGCCGGGATGATGACGGGTCGCGACTACCACTTCCAGATGGTGCGTCCCGGCATCGCGCTTTATGGCGGCCGCGCGGTCAGCGGCCGCAAGAACCCGATGGCGCCGGTGGTGACGCTGCATGTGCCGATCGTCCAGGTGAAGGAAGCGCGCACCGGCGAAACCGTCGGCTATGGCGCCACCCACGCTTTGTCGCGCGACAGCCGATTGGCGATCCTCTCGCATGGCTATGCCGACGGCTTCCTGCGCTCGCTCTCGGCCAGCAATACGCGGCCGGGCGGCAAGGTGGTGATCCGCGGCAAGGCCTGCCCTGTCATCGGTCGGGTGTCGATGGACCAGGTGACGGTCGACATCACCGAACTGGGTCCAGACAATATCCCCAATCCCGGCGAGGGCGCCGAAGTGCTGGGCAACCTGCTCGGCGTCGACGACCTGGCCGATGCCGGCGGCACCATCGGCTACGAGATTCTCACCTCGCTCAAGGGCCGCTACAGCCGCAACTATGTCGGCGACGGGAATTTGCCGCCGGGATAGCCGTTACGGTTCATGCTTTGTTCTTGATTTGCCGTACCTAATGCCCTATGGGCTCTGGTGAGCTGAAAGGGGCATGATGACCACCTTCGTCGTTCTTCTCCGTGCGATTGGGCCGACTACGCACAAGATCATGTCGATGGCGCAGTGGCGCGAGGCGGTGGCTTCGGCAGGTTTCACCAATCCGGAAACCTATGTCGCGACGGGCAATATGATTGTCGAGAGCGACTTGGCCATTGCCGACGTCACCCGGCGGATGAATGAGATCGTCATCGAACTCGGCCTGGGGCCAGGCAACACGGCGGTCGTGCGGACGGCGCGGCAGATGCAGCGACTGCTCGCCGCCAATCCGCTGGCCGATGCCGCCGTCGCCAACCCGCAGGCACTGGCCGTCTACTTCTTCGCCAAGGCGCGTCCTGACTTCAGCTGGGTCGACGACTATGCGGGGACGGAGACAATCCGCATCGAGGGGACGCATCTGGTGGTGGACTATGTCACGCCGGTGTCGTCGTCGCGCCTGCCTGCTGTCATCGAGAAGAAATCGGGCACCGTGACTGCCCGCAACTGGAACACGCTCAAGGGCCTCGCCACCAAGGCGGCGGCGCGCGAGCACGGGTAGACAGACGTGGCAAAATAGAAAACCACCATCCTCAGCCACGCCAGTTGCCCCGGGC
>CBFGMY010000089.1:0-15593 GCA_965650055.1 uncultured Devosia sp. | reverse complement strand
GTTCCGGGACGCCAACCACCTGAACACCTTCTTCGCCAGCGACCTGGGCGCGCAGATGAAGAAGATGGTCGAGGACGAGGTCAAGGTGAAGATCCTGGGGCCGACGTTCTTCGGCACCCGCCAGGTCGGCCTCAAGCCGAAGAAGAAGATCACGACGCCCGCGGACATGGCCGGCATCAAGCTCCGGATGCCGGGCGGCGACGCCTGGCAGTTCCTCGGGCGCTCGCTGGGCGCCAATCCCACGCCCATGGCCTATGCCGAGGTCTACACCGGCTTGCAGACAGGGGCGATAGATGGCCAGGACAACCCGCTGCCCAATGTCGAGAACATGAAGTTCTACGAGGTCATGTCGCAGATCGTGCTGACCTCGCACCTGGTCGGCTTCGACCTGCTGGTGGTCTCCGGCGATGCCTGGAACGCCATGACGCCCGAACAGCAGGCCAAGGTCGAGGCCGCGGCGACCGCAGCGATCGACTTCAGCCAGGCCGAACACCTCAAGCGTGAAGCCGAGCTCGCCGACCGCTTCCGCAGCGTGGGCCTCAAGGTCTATGAACCCGACATTGCCGCCTTCCGCGCCCACGCCCAGCAGGTCTATCTCGACTCCGAACTGGCCAAGGACTGGCCGGAAGGCGTGGTCGAGGCGATCAACGCGCTCTAGGTTCCTCCCGAGGCGGCGCCGGGATCCTCTGCCCGGCGCCGCCACCAGACAACCATCGATGCGGGTCGAGGCCCGCAGGGGGATGCCGATGCTACCTGCGTCGCTTTACACAATCGGCGACTGGCTCTACCGCCGCGCCGAGAACGTCATCGCCGCCATGCTTGGCGTGATGTTCCTCGCCTTCCTCATCCAGATCGTCTGCCGCTATGCCCTGGGTCTCCCCTCTGGCTGGGCGTTCGAGCTGTCGCTGATGATGTGGGTCTGGCTGGTGCCCTGGGGCGCCGCCTTCGTCGTCACCGAACGCGAAATGATCAGGTTCGACCTTCTCTATGACGCGCTCGGACATCGGCTGCGCCAGGCGGTTGCCATCATCACCGGCGCCTTCGTTATCGTGGTCTATCTCTATTCGCTGCCGGCGGTCGTCGACTACGTGCTGTTCATGAAAGTCGAGCAGACCGCCTATCTGAACCTTCGCTTCGACGTGCTCTACGCGATCTATCCGATCTTCGCCGTGGCCGTCGTGTTCCGCTACATCTGGATCGTCGCCAATGCGCTGCGGGGCAAGCCGCCGGCCACCTTCGATCCCACCAAGGCAAGTTCAGGCATATGAGCTTCATCGACCCCTTTGCCGTCGCGATCATCGTCATGATCATCGCCAGCATCCTCGGGCTGCCCATGGGGCATGTCCTGATCTCTGGATCCATTCTCTATCTGCTGCTTGCCGGCCTCGACATGGGCACGGCGGCCGAGCAGATGCTCAATGGCATGTATGTGAGCTATCTGCTGCTCGCCATTCCGCTCTTCATCTTCTCGGCTGAGATCATGAATACCGGCAGCATGACCGATCGCCTGCTGCGCTTCTGCAATGCCATTGTTGGCCGTTTTCCCGGCGGCCTGGCGCAGGTCAATGTCGTCCAGTCCATCATCTTTTCGTCCATGTCCGGCTCGGCTCTGGCCGATGCCGCCGGTAGCGGCAAGATGATGCAGACCATGATGACCAAGGACGGCAAGTACCCGCCCGCCTTTGCCGCTGCGCTGACAGCGGTGTCGGCAGTGCTCGGCCCGATCATCCCGCCCTCGATCCCGCTGGTGCTCTATGCGCTGCTGTCGGACACCTCGGTTGGCTACCTGCTGATCGCCGGCATCATCCCCGGGCTGATCATCGGTGGCGTGCAGATGGCGCTGATCGCCGTCATGGCCAAGCGCCGGAACTTCCCGGTCGACGAGGGCGTGCCGCTGCGGGAAATCCCCAAAGTGACCCTCGAGGCCTTCCCGGCGCTGCTCATGCCCGTCGTGCTGCTCGGTTGCCTCTATTCGGGCGTCACGACCCCGACGGAAGCGGCGGCGCTTGCGGCAGCCTATGCCCTGTTGGCCTCGGCCATCATCTATCGCAGTGTGACCCTGCGCAGCCTCTACCAATCGCTCCTGTCGAGCGCCAAGACCACGGCGTCGATCGGCATGCTGATCGCCGGCGCGCTGGTGTTCAACTATGTCGTCACCGTCGAGAACATCCCGCACACCATCTCGGTTTTCCTCGCCGGTATGGACCTTCATCCCATGGTCTTCATGCTGATGGTCAACGTGCTGCTGCTGCTGCTCGGCTGCGTGCTGGAAGGCACGACCATCATCCTCATCGTGCTGCCGGCACTGGTCCCGACCGCGGTAGCGCTTGATATCGACCTGGTCTATTTCGGCCTGATCGCGGTGATGAACATCATGCTCGGCCTCGTCTCGCCGCCCTATGGCCTGCTGCTCTATGTGATGCAGAACATCACCGGCATTTCGCTGTGGGACATTGTCCGCGAGGTGCTGCCATTCCTTGCGGTGATGATCGCGGCCCTGCTGTTCATGACGCTGTTCCCCGAGACCATTCTCTGGCTGCCGCGCGTCTTCGGCTACCAGGGCACGGCGGTATGAAGCCGATCTATGTGCTCAACGGCCCCAACCTCAACCGGCTCGGCAAGCGCGAGCCGGCTATCTACGGCACGACCACCCTGGCCGAGATCGAACAGCTCTGCCGCGCCGCCGCCGGCGACCGCACAGTCGTTTTCCACCAGACCAACAGCGAAGAAGCCCTGATCAACTGGGTCCACGAGGCGATCGAGGAGGGGGCGGGCATCATCATCAATCCCGCCGCCTTCACCTTCACCTCGCTGGCGCTGCTCGATGCCCTCAAGATGTTCGAGGGACCAGTCATCGAGTTCCACATCTCCAACATCCACAAGCGCGAGCCAATCTACCACCGCTCCTACGTGTCGATGCGGGCAGATGCCGTCATGGCGGGGCTTGGCGCGAACGGTTATGCAACGGCGATCCGTGCCATGCTCGATATGATCGAATGGTGTTCCAACGGAGGCTAGTGGTCGGGTGGCCCTCAAGGTGTCCGGTTACACGCACGGATGGCGGTCAGGCGGCTCCACTCGCGTCCCGTAAATACCCCGGGCAAACGCAGTCGCGTGCTGCGCGACCTGTGATGGGTATTCCCAATGTGGATTGTGACCGGAGCCGCTGATCACAATGGACTGCGACTTCGGTAGTGCCTGGGCGAGGGCAAGACGGTGTCCTGAATCGAACAGCATGTCGTCCTCGCCAGCAAGACACAGCACTGGCACGGCAATCCGGTTTGCCGTCGCAGTCAGGTCGAGCCGCGACAACTCGGCGAGGATGGTTTTCCAGATCGCCGCCGGCATGGCGGCCGCTTCGCGGTTCACCTCCACAAGAAACGTCTGCTCCAAGGGCTGGGGGCCGGCATACCAATAGGCAAAGAAGGGGTCAGCCGGATTGATCGGATCGCTCAATCCCAAAATGGCTGTCGTCACGGGACCGTTCGCCGGAAAGGCCGGTCTTAGTGTTCCCGAGATCAGTACAAGCGCGCCGATTGTCTCCGGCAGCAAAGCCGAAAGTGCCATGCCGACCATGGCTCCCATTGAATGCCCTATGACAATGCAACGATCGATGCCGAGGGCGGGGAGTAATTCGGCCACGTCGTCGGCGATGCCTGCTACGGTCATATCCTCGCCCGCCAAGGAGGCGCCATGCCCAGGCAAATCCGGCATGACCAGGCGATAGGTCGAAAGCCATGGCTGCAGCAGGGAAAAACTGCGGCTGGAGTCGGAATAGCCATGCAGCAGCAACAGTACCGGCCCCGCTCCACCGCTGTCGACAAAGGCGATCTGCCGGCCGTCGCCAAGAACCAGAAAGCGTTTCCCGGCTGCCCAGCTTTGCTGATCGACCGGCCTCACGGGAACAGTTTGGCCTTCACGGCATCGATCCCCGAACCACCATCAAAACTGGTGACGCCGTCCAGCCAGGCATCGAGCCGCTCGGGTTCGCCGGCTAGCGCCTTCAATGCCGCTTCCTCCGGCGAAAGACCATCCGCCATCAGGTAGCCCATGCCCTTGTTCTCGAAATCGACGTCAAAGGTGAGATTGGCGAGCAGTCGACCGACGTTAGGGCATTCCTCGAGATAGCCTGCGCGCACCTGCGTCGAAACCGTCGCCGCGCCGAAGTCCGGGCCATAGAATTTGTCGCCGCCCGTCAGGTAGCGGATATCGAGCGTGGTATTCATCGGATGCGGGGCCCAGCCCTGAAAGACGATGAAGTCCTTGGCGTCCGAGCGGCGCTGCACTTCGGCCAGCATGCCCTGCTCGCTCGATTCCACCACCTCCCATCCGGCGAGGCCAAGCGCCGGGTCGTTGGTCGCGTCGATCATCAGCTGGTTCGAGCCAGCTTCGATGCCATAGAGCTTCTTTTCGAACTGATCGGGGAATTTCTGCAGATCGGCGAAATCCCGGACGCCCGCTTCCCACACGTAGGTGGGCACAGCGAAAGTGTACTTCGCGCCCTCCAGATTGGTCACCACGGTCTGGACTGAACCATCCGCCTTGTAGGGCGCGTAATAGGTGATCATGGCAGGGTCCCAATAGCCCAGGAAGACGTCCAGATCCTTGTTCTTGAGGCCCATATAGATCACTTCGATGCCCAGCAGAGAGCTTTCCGGTTCGTAGCCGAGGGCCTTCAGCAGCGTCACACCGATGCCGGTGGTGAAAGCAAGATCGTTCCAGCCAGGCTCAGCCAGGCGGACTGCCTTGCAGCTTTCCGCATCCGCGGCGAAAGCCGGCATCGCACCTGCACTCACAAGCATGGAAAGCAAACCAGCTTTCAAATACGGCTTCATGGCACGACTCCTGTTTTTGCCCCGTTGGTCATAAAATTGACCCGCAGGTCAACAATTGATCTGCTGGCGAGAATTGTCAATGGTGGCGCGGCACGAACGGGGCGGATATGAAACTCACGAAAATTAGCGCAATACGCCGCAAGGAACTGCGGCAGGCGGCCTTCGCGGTGTTGCAGCGCGAAGGCATGGCCGGAGCGACTCTGGAAAAAGTTGCGGCTCACGCCGGCGCCTCCAAGGGCATCGTGCTGCATTACTTCCGCAACAAGCAGGAGCTGTTCGAGCAGGCCATGCGTGAGGCGAACCTTGCGCTGAGTGAAGCCGTCAGCGCCCGTCTGAAACTGGCGACGACACCTTATGGGCGTCTTGAAGCGGTCATCGAGGGCAATTTTGAAGAGCGGTTCTTCCAGCCCTCGATTTGCCAGGCATGGCTGTCGCTGTGTGCCGAAGTGCCGCGGGAGCCGCAACTGGCTCGCATTCAGACCGTGATCCACGCCCGGATGCGCTCCAACTTGATGTCTGCACTTGTTCACCTGCTTCCGCGACATGAGTGCGAAGCGGTTGCTTTGGCGATCACGAGCCTAATCGATGGCCTGTGGCTACGCGCGGGACTGCAGCGGCAAGGCCTCAGTCGCGACATAGCGCTCGCGCAGATGAGTGAGTATCTGGCTTTCCGCATTCCACGCAGCTGACGCGCTTTCAGAAGGCAAGGGCCTTGCGTGCGCGCCCCGGCAACGGGTTGATTTCCCATCTTGGCAGCCTCCTTTGACCAAGGCGGCCAAGGGCAGAACGATTATGGCAGAAGCGGAGCTTTAGGAACTAAAGCTCCGTCGCCTGGACGACCGGACGCGGCAGCATGCGACCCGGCCCTGACGGCCGGCGCGAAAGCGACAAATACCAACGTCTGTGGCGCCCGCCTCCGACACGCGTCAGACGACGCCCATGACGATGTTCTTGATCTCCAGGTAATCGTCGCAGCCATAGTGCGAGCCTTCGCGTCCCATGCCGGATTGCTTGACCCCGCCAAAGGGCGCCACCTCGGTGGAGATGAGGCCGGTGTTGACGCCGACAATGCCGGTTTCCATCGCCTCGGCCACGCGCCAGACGCGGGAAAGGTCCCGCGAGAAGAAGTAGCCGGCCAGCCCGAACGGGCTGTCATTGGCCATGGCGATGGCGTCCGCCTCGCTATCGAAGGCAATGACGGCGGCGAGGGGGCCGAAGGTTTCTTCATGCGCAACCAGCATGGTCTGGTCGACCCCGGTCAGCAGGGTCGGCTGGAAGAAGGTTCCGCCCCGGCTGTCGCGTCCGCCACCCAGCCGCAGCTGTGCGCCCTTGGATAGGGCGTCGGCGATGTGCGCCTCGACCTTCAATACCGCAGATTCCTCGATCAGCGGCCCGATGCTGGTTTGTGGCTCAAGCCCGTCGCCAACCCGCAATGCCGCCATCCGCGAGGCCAGTTTGTCCACAAAGGCACCGTAGACACTGCGTTGCACGTAGAAGCGGTTGGCGCAGACGCAGGTCTGGCCGTTGTTGCGGAATTTGGCCAGCAGCGCGCCTTGGGCAGCGGCGTCGAGATCGGCATCATCAAACACCAGGAACGGGGCGTTGCCGCCCAGCTCCAGCGAGAAGCGTTTGATGGTCCCGGCGCCCTGCGCGAGCAGGATCGAGCCGACGCGGGTCGAGCCGGTAAAGGTGACCTTGGCGACTTTGGCATGCGTGCAGACCAACTTGCCGAAATCGGAGGCGCGGCGGTTGGGCACGACGTTCAATACGCCGGCCGGCACGCCGGCGCGCTCGGCAAGGACCGCCAAAGCCAAAGCCGAAAGCGGCGTCAATTCCGAGGGCCGCACGACCATGGTGCAGCCGACAGCCAGGGCCGGCGCCAGCTTGCGTGCCAGCATGGCATTGGGGAAATTCCACGGCGTGATCGCGGCGACGACGCCCACCGGCTGTTTGATCACCACGATGCGCTTGTCGCGCTGATGGCCGGGAATGACATCGCCATAGATGCGCTTGGCTTCTTCGCCGAACCATTCGACATAGGCCGCGCCATACAGAATCTCGGCGCGCGCTTCGGCCAGCGGCTTGCCCATCTCGGCGGTGAGGATCATCGCCAGATCGTCGGCATTCTCGACCATCAAGTCATAGAGCCGCCGCAGGATCGCGGCGCGCTCCTTGCCCGTCCGGGCAGCCCAGTCGGCCTTGGCAGCATGGGCCGCGTCGATGGCGGCTTCCCACTGTTCGGCTGGCATGTCGGCTACCTCGGCAAGCATCGCGCCGGTGGCCGGGTTGGTCACGGCGATGCTGGATTGCGCGGTCAGCCATGCCCCGTTCACCAGGGCGCGGGTTTCGAGCAGCGATGGATCCTGCAGCGGCAGTTTTGCCGGCATGTCCTGGGTCATGATGCGGTCTCGTCGTGGGTCAGGATTTGCTGTGCAGCTCGCTGCCTGCCAGCAGCTCGGAATAGCGCGCGACGGCGGTGTGATCCTGGCCTGGTCCGAGCTCTTTCTGCGCGTCGCTCCATAGCGCGCGGCACAATTCGGCAAATGGCGCCGCCGTCTCGGTGCTTTCGGCGACGTCGAGGGCAATGCCGAGATCCTTGACCATCAGGTCGAGGCCGAATCCGGCATTGAACTGGCGCGACAGCACGAACTGCTTGAACTTCTTCTGCGTCGAATTGTTCATGCCGGTGGAAACGTTGAGCACATCGACCATCAAGGCCGGGTCCAGCCCGAAACGGCTGCCGATCAACAGCGCTTCGACGCCGATCAGGAAGCCGCCGGCACTGACCAGGTTGTTGAGCGCCTTCATGGCATGGGCGCTGCCCACCGGGCCGGTGCGGGTGACCGACGAGCCCATGGTCTTGAGCACGGACTCGGCATCGCCAGCACCGCCTTCGCCGCCCAGCATGATGGCCAGCTCGCCGGTTTTGGCGCGGGACACGCCGCCCGAGACCGGCGCGTCGAGCAGCGTCACGTCCTGTGTGGCCAGCCGGGCCGCGAGGGCCTGGGTCTGGGCCGGTACGCCGGATGACATTTCGAGCACGATCGCCCCCTTGCGCAAGCCGGCGGCAAGTCCATTTTCGCCATTCATCACGGCCTCTACCACGGCGCTGCTGGGCAGCATGGTGACCACAATATCGGCGGCCTCCGCCAGCGCCCTGGCTGAAACGGCGGGCGTTGCGCCGCATTCGGCGGCCACCGACCGGGTGCGCGACGCGTCGGCATCCAGCACGATCAGGGGATAGCCTGCCTTGGCGATGCAGGCTGCCATGGGTGCGCCCATGGCGCCGAGGCCGACAAACCCCACCGTTACCTTGTTCGACATTTCGTGCGTTCCTTGGGCCTATGCTAAAGCTGCCGGAGCCGTCCAATACGGCTCTTTTCCATACAGTCAGTTTGTCATACAACACGTCTGGACGAGAGCTCAAGCCGGATTCTGGCGGAGGAGTGCCGATGCCCCCTTATGAAGTCTTTGCCCTGCGCTATGCGACCACGACGCCGGACCGCTCGCGGCGGGAGAACTTCCTGCCCGGCATGGACCTGCACGATGGTCCGATGCCGCTCGACTACTACGTCTGGGCGATCAAGGGGCAGGGGCGCACCATCGTCGTCGATACCGGCTTTACCCAGGAGGCGGCCGATACGCGTGGACGTGTGTTGCTGCACGATCCGGTCGACCTGCTGGCGCGAATCGGGATCGTTGCCGCCGACGTGCCAGACGTGATCCTGACGCATCTGCACTATGATCATGCCGGCTCGCTCGCCGCCTTTCCGTCGGCCAGATTTCATCTTCAGGACGACGAGATGGCCTATGCGACGGGGCGGCCGATGTGCCACGCCTATCTGCGCGCGCCGTTCGACGTTGCCGACGTGCTCGAAACGGTGAAGCTGGTCTATGCCGGACGCGTCACCTTCCATCGCGGCGAGGCGCAGCTGTGCCCCGGCGTGACCGTGCACCGCATCGGTGGCCATAGCGGAGGCCTGCAGGTGGTGAAGGTGGCTACGGCGCGTGGCCCGCTCGTGCTGGCATCGGATGCCTTTCACTTCAATGAGAATCGCCACCGCCGCGCCGTCTTTCCGCTCGTCGCCAATATCGGGGAGATGCTGGACGGGTTCCGCATCTGCGAGGAGCTGGCGGATGGGCGCGAGGACCTGCTGATCCCCGGGCACGATCCCGAAGTGCTGCAGCGCTGGCCGCGCGTCGATCCCGATTTCGCCGACATTGTCCGGCTGGACCTGGCGCCCAAATATTGATCAGACCGTCGTGTTGACATATTGTCGGACAAAAGTTACGGCTTGCTCAGGAGTGGGAGGAGCAGCCGACGATGCAGTTCGACAAGACAATCAATGCGCGTGGCCATGATTACTACCTTCAGGGCTGGGTCGAAGATGCCTTCGCCGGGGTAGCGGACGCGTTCGCGGAAAACTTTGCTGTCGAAGACGAAGTCGGCTCTGCCGTCAGCGCCTATGTCGATGGCGTCAAGGTCGTCGATCTCTGGGGCGGTTTCCGTGACCAGGCGCAGACGCTGCCATGGCAGGAGGATACGATCCTCTGCATGATGTCGGTAGCCAAGGGCATTTCCGGCATCACCTTCAATGGCCTGATCGACGAGGGCCTGGTCGATCCCGAGCTGCCGGTCGCCCACTACTGGCCGGAATTCGCGCAGAACGGCAAGCAGGGCGTGCTGGTTCGCCATGTGCTCGACCATACGTCCGGCCTGCCGGTGGTGCTGGAGCCTCTCTATCGCGGCGCGATCTATGATTGCGATGTCATCGTTGGCGCATTGGAGCGGCAGGCGCCGCTATGGGAGCCCGGCACGGTCGCGGCCTATCACATTCACACCCAGGGCAACCTGCTGGGTGAGATTGCCCGCCGTGTTACCGGCAAGCGCTTTCGCGACCTGATCCAGGAGCGGGTGATCGGCCCGCTCGGCGGCGATTACAAGATCGGCAACCTGAGTGAGGCCGACAAGGCGCGCTGCGCCTTCCTCATGCCGGTAATGCAGAGCGGCCTGTTCAATCGCAAGGACAATGAGCCCGAAAGCATCCTGGCCAAGGGCTTTACCCAGCACCCCGAAGGTCCGATGGACCTGACGCTCAATTCCCACGGCTGGCGCACGGCGGAGATCGCCAGCGCCAACGGCCATGGCACGGCGCGCACCGTGGCGCGCGTCTATGCCGCGGTGACGCGGGGCGAACTTGACGGTGTGCGGCTGATGAGCCGCGACACGCTCGAAGCCATGATCACCGAACAGCACAACCAGTACGAACAGATGCAGCAGCGCCACTACCATCAGGGGCGCGGCATTCTGCTCAACACCGAAGAAGCGGTGTGGATGGGCCCGAACCCGCGCGCCTTCGGCCATCATGGCCTGGGCGGGTCGATCGGCTTTGGCGATCCGGATGCCAAAATCGGGTTCGGCTTTGCCTGCAACAAGGCGCATGCGCGCGGCGACAATGGCCCGCGGGCCCGCCGCCTCATCGAAGCACTGTACGAGGCAATCTGATGGCCAGTGATACAAAGAACCAGCCCATTTCTGTCGTTACCGGCGGGGCCGGGGGCATTGGTGTGGCGACGGTGGAGCGGCTCCGCCGGGCCGGCTGGGCCGTCGTCGTCCTTGATCGCAACATGGACGGCGCCCGCGCCGTCGCCGAACAATATGGCGCTCATGCCCACGAGATCGACCTGGCCGATGGCGCCAGCATCGACGCCGCCGCGGCCTGGGTTGAGCGCGAAGTCGGGCCGTGCTCGGGCTTGGCTGCCGTCGCTGCGCATCTCGAGAACCCGCACAAGCCGCAGGCGCAGGATTATGACGAGTGGGACGCGATCTTGCGGGTCAATCTCACCGGCACCTTCCGTACGCTCAACGCCTTTGGCGCCGGCATGCTGGCGCGGGGAGCAGGCTCGATCGTGACCGTCGGGTCGATCACCGCCAAGAATTCGAGCCCCCTGCAGGCCTATGGCCCGACCAAGGCGGCCATCATCAACATGACGCGCAATTTCGCCGTGGCCTGGGGCCGCAACGGAATCCGCGTCAATTGCGTCCATCCCGGCCCCACAAGAACGCCTGCGGTCGAGGCCAGCTATGCGCGTGGCGAGCGCAACCCCGATACGATGATCCGCCAGACCGCTCTGGGCCGGCTGGTCATGCCCGAACAGGTCGCCAACGCCATAGCATTCCTGCTGTCCGACGAGGCTGGGGCCATTACCGGCATCGAGCTGCCGGTCGATAGCGGCACGCTGGCCGGTCATCTGTGGTCGCTCTATGGCGGCATTCCCGACCCCGCGCAGGGCTAACAGCTTTTTAGGAGCGAGCATGTCGTCGATTTTGCAGGATCAGGTCATTCTGGTGACCGGCGCGGGGCGCGGCATTGGCGCCGCAACGGCCAGGCTTCTCGCTGAGCGCGGGGGGGCGGTGGGTGTGCTGGACATCGATCCGGCCCTCGCCGCAGAGACGGCCGGCGCCATCGAAGCTGCCGGGGGCAGGGCGCTGGCCCTGGTGGCCGATGCCGCCGAACGCGCCGCGATCATGGCCGCGGCCGACGCTCTCAGGGCCGCATTCGGGCCACTGACCGGCATCGTCAACGATGCGATGTGGATCCGCTACGGACCTGTGGAAGCCGTCGAGGAAGACGTGCTCGACCGGATGCTGGCCGTTGGTATCAAGGGGCCGATGTGGGGCGTTCAGGCCCTGCTGGCCCACAAGGGCGAGGGTGCGGCGTCGATCGTCAACATCACCTCGCCGGTCGCCGAAGTCGGTTCGGCCAATACCTCGTCCTATACCGCGGTGAAGGGCGCCATCGCTGCGCTCACCCGCCAGTTGGCCGTGGAACTCGGCCCGCGCGGCATCCGGGTCAATGCCGTCACGCCCGGCGCGGTGCCGACCCCCGGCGCCCGTGCCATCGTCAACGAGGAGGGCTATGCCAAGCGCCGTGCGCAGACGCCATTGCGCCGCCTGGGCACCGAAGAGGAAATTGCCGCCGCCATCGCTTTCCTGCTCGGCCCCGATGCCAGCTTCGTCACGGGCGCAATCCTGCGCGCCGATGGCGGCATCACCATTCAGTCGGTCTAGCCATGGCCCGCCGCGCAGTCAGCGCATCAGGCCTCCGGTTGCGTCTTGGCGATCGTTGCAAGCGCCGCGGTGGCCGCCGCCTCCACATGGGCGACGCACAGCGTCCAGGCCAGGGCTTCGTCTCGCTTTTCCAGCGCCGCCAGAAACTCGCGCAGCTCGCGGATCGACTGCTGCGCCCGCTCGGCGCTCGACAACGATACGACGCGCAATTGGGAGGCGCGCGTATGAATGCGCCGCAGCATGTCTGCGGCCACCTCGTTGCCCGCGCCTGCGAGAAGGATGTCGTAGAAGCGCGTCTTGGCGGTGATGAACGCCTCGGCCGTGAAGTTGCGATAGACCTCGGCGAGGTCATCGACGCTGGCATGCAGCGCCTTCATTTGCGCGGCTGTGGCGTTGCGCGCAAACAGCTTCGCCGCCAGCCCCTCGAGCATGGCGCGCACCTCGTAGATGGAACGCGCGGTCTGCAGGCTCATGACGCTGACGATCAGCCCCTTGTTGGGCCGCAGGGTGATCAGGCCGTCGACCTCGAGCTCCCGCAGGGCCTCGCGCAGCGACGTGCGCGAAACACCCATCATCTCGCACAGCTCACGCTCGATCAATCGCGCGCCGGGAGCAAACCGGCCGGTCGCGATGGCGATGCGCAGCCGTTCGGCAACCTGCTCGCGCAGGCCGGGCAACGTCTGCACGCGCATGGAAAGATCATCGGTAGTCATCGGGGTTTTCCTCTCCTGCACTCGAGCCTCCAACGCGACGCGGAGGGCTGCCGGGGTCGCAAAGTGACCATCGGCGAGATCGATTCTCGCCATATTGTATTTTTGTCTGTCAAAGAACAAGGGCTGCGCACATGATCACGCAAGACACCACTCTGGGTAATCTGTTCGAGGATGGGTTGGCGTTGCGCCGGCAGGTGCTCGGGCCGGACTATGTGGATCGGTCGATCGACAGTGCCAATGACTTCATGATGGCGTTCCAGCACATCACCACCGAATGGTGCTGGGGATACGCCTGGGGTCGCGACACCCTGGAGCTCAAAACCCGCAGCATGATCAACCTGGCAATGCTCACGGCGCTCAATCGGGCGGCTGAGATCAAGCTGCATGTGCGCGGTGCCATCAACAATGGCGTCACGGTCCAGGAAATCCAGGAAGTCCTGCTGCAGGCGACCATTTATTGCGGCATTCCGGCGGGTTTGGATGCCTTCAAGGCCGCCAACGAAGTTCTCAAGGAAATGGGCCAGGTCGAAAAATAGGCCGCCCGCCTGCGTCCTCAATGTCGAGGAACCGGCTGGTCTGAATTAGCTGATTGACAGTTGGCCGACTATCATACAATCCTACAGAAAAGTTCCATAGGGAGGATCAAATGGAAATTTTGAAGGCTGCACTTGCGTCGGTCTCCCGACGCGCTGTGATCAAGGGAATGGCCGCTGCCGGTGCATCGACCGCCGTGCTGGGCGTCCCCACGATGGCACGCGCCTCGGAGGGCACGATCCGTATCGGCTATATCGACCAGCTGACCGGTATCCGCGCCAACTTCGCCGAAACGGCCCCCTGGGTGGTCGATGGCATCAAGGAAGCGATTTCCGGCGGCGTCGAGATCGACGGCAAGCTCTGGGATGTGGAAATCCTGGTGCGCGACAGCCAGTCCGACCCCAACCGCATGGGTAGTCTCGGCAACGAGCTGGTGCTGCGCGAAGACGTCGATCTGCTGCTGATCGCCGATGGCCTTGCTGCCCCCGCGCTCGAAATCTGCGATCAGAACGGCACGCCCGCCATTTCGACCATCCTGCAGTGGGAACCCTTCTATGCCGCCCGCGGCTCCAGCCCGGAAAAGGGCTACCCCTACAGCTTCCTGTTCTTCTGGTCGGGCGGCGACATCATCAAGAACTATACCGGCATGTGGAAGCAGTCCGGCATCGACCCGGTCGTCGGCACCTTCTACGAGGACAACGACTTCGGTCGCGGCTTCGCCGGCGGCATGACGGCGTCGCTGGCTGCCGAGGGTTTCACCGAAGTCGAAGGCGGTATCTTCAAGGAGCAGGTCGACGACTTCTCCAACCAGGTCGCGGCCTTCCGCGAAGGCGGCGTAAAGATCGTCACCGGGCTGGTCTTCCCGCAGCACTTCGCAACCTTCTGGGGTCAGGCCGCTCAGATGGGTCTCGAGCTGGAAGCGGCGACGATCGCTGCAGCCTTTGTGTTCCCGTCGGGCGTCGAAGTATTGGGCGACCAAGGCGCGGGGATGTCGAGCGAAGTCTGGTTCAACCGTCAGCTGCCCTATTCGTCCAGCATCACCAACCAGACGGCCGACGAATTCTGCAGTGCCTACGAAGAGTCGACCGGCAAGCAGTGGGCGCAGCCGATGGGCTACCACCACGCCATCTGGGAGCTGGCCATCGCCGCACTCAAGGCATCGGGCAACCCCAAGGATCGTGACGCGGTGCGTGATGCCATTGCCGGTCTCGACATGGACACCATCATCGGCCGGGTCGACTTCAAGAACTCGCCGATGAAGTCGGTTGCCAGCACCTGGGTCACCATGGGCCAGTGGCACAAGAACCCCGAGGGCAGCAAGTTCCCCTTCGAGCTCTACGTGACCAACAACGTCACGGCGCCGCATGTCCCGGTCCAGAAGGAATTCCTGCCTCTATCCGCGTTCCGCTAGGTTCGACAATGATCGATGGTCCAGGCGCGGTACCGCCGCGCCTGGACCCGCTGCATATGGAGTTTGAAGGTTGGAGCCAGTTCTACGCGTCGAGGGCCTCTCGCGCCGCTTCGGCATGATCACCGTAGCGGACAATCTGTCCTTCGAGGTGAGCATGGGCGAATGCCTGGGCGTCCTGGGGCCCAATGGCGCCGGGAAGACCTCGGTGTTCAACATGCTGACCGGGGCGGTGAAGCCGCAAGCCGGTCGCATCGTGTTCGATGGCAAGGATATCACCGGGGTCTCCGCCCATCGCCGCACATTGGCCGGGCTCGGCCGCACCTACCAGGTGCCGCAGCCCTTCGGTAAGCTCACCGCCTACGAAAACGTGCTGGCTGCGGCCACCTTCGGCGGCAATGCCGGCGGTAACCCTGCAGGCCTGTCGCGCGATATCCTGCGCCGGTCGGGTCTGGCCGTACGGGCGGACGTCGAAGCCGGCGCGCTGCCGCTGCTCGATCGCAAACGCCTCGAACTGTCGCGCGCGCTGGCGCTCAAGCCGCGGCTGCTGCTGCTGGACGAGATTGCCGGTGGCCTGACTGAGGCCGAAGTCGGTGAACTGATCGCGCTGATCAAGGACATCAAGCCGGAAGTGGCCATGGTGTGGATCGAGCACGTGACCAATGCCCTGGTTGCCGTGGCCGACCGACTGCTGGCCATCAATTTCGGAACCAAGATCGCCGAGGGATTACCGGCCGCCGTCATGGCCGACCCCGCCGTCGTGGAAGTTTATATGGGAGCAGTGCACGATGCCGTTGCTCACGATTGAAAATCTTGAAGTCTTCTACGGCGATTTCCAGGCGGTTCACGGCGTCACCCTGAACCTTGAGGAAGGCCAGACCGTCGCCATCATCGGGGCGAACGGGGCCGGCAAATCCACCCTGCTCAACGCCATTTCGGGCCTGCACACGCAAAAGCGCGGTCGCGTTTCGTTCGAGGGCCACGACATCACCCGCATGACACCGGAGGCGAGGGCGCAGCTTGGGCTCGCG
>CBFGMY010000088.1:0-15669 GCA_965650055.1 uncultured Devosia sp. | reverse complement strand
CCAGTGCCATGTCGGGGTTCGCCATGCCGCTCAGGCTGGTGACCGTGACGTTGTCGCTACCGCCATTGTCCGTAAAGGTAATCAGGTCACCCCATTGAATTCCGGGCTCTTCGCAGAATGCGGTGGCAACGTACCAGCCAGCATGCGCCTTGATATCCAGGAAGTCGCAATGAAAATCGAGTGTCGCAATGCCTTTTTCCGGGTCAAACAGGGTGTAGTCGGGTGATACTGACGCCAGCCCATCGGTGACCTGCTTGCAGGCCGCTTCGTCGGTCGAGAAGATGCCGCTAAACGAGGGCTTGTCCTGAGCCGATGCCCCCGTCGCCAAGACTGCATATGCAAGAACTATAGTAATAGTGCGCATAGTAACCTCTCCTGTTGAACAGGTGAGCTGTAGCATCGGACGTGTGGGTCGAACATCGGTCATCGCGCAAACCAGTGCGATACTTTTAGCGCCCGGTCACTCAACGGGGACCTCGCTCAGATTGTCGCAGCGGGTATACATGGTCACGCCGGGGTTTGTCGTCGGGCCAGGCGGCGGCAGGATGCCGGTCGCCTGCATGACGCCATCATAGCTGGACACGACCTGAATGGTCTTGTCGTCATAGGGCGCGATGGCGAGGGTGTCGGGGTAGAGTTCGCCGGGCAGTTCGCAGACCGCGTCGACAAACAGCAGCGGCGTATTGGGCCGGCTCTTGATGTCGTAGAAGCTGCAATGGAATTCCATCGACTGGATGCCGCCTGGAAAGGTCAGGCTCAGAAAATCCATGTCCATCCAGGCATCGACGCCCTGCTTCTCCACCGCCTGGCAGGCATTGGGATCGCTGACATAGAGCTTGGTCTGGTCGATGACCATGTCTTCCTGGGCCGTTGCACCCGCCAGCGTCACCCCAAGCAGCACCAAGGCCGCAATCACTCGGGCCATGCGACATCCTCCAGGGTCAGCCCGTCGCATCTGCGATAGATGCCGGCATACTTGTCGTAATCGGGCGCGTCCGGGGCGCGCAGCTCGGCGCGCATGGAATAGAGCTGCACCTTCTCGCCGGGCGGATGGTCTATGCCGTCATCGCCATTCTCGGCATTGATGCCCTGGGCGTAGCCGGAAACCACCACCTGGTCGATGAAATCAAGGTCATAGCCATGGCACCGCGCCGTGGCATAGAGCTCGACTTCGTCGGGACCATCGGCGATGGGCGACAAGTCGGTGTCCAGGTTACGCATGGTGCAGACGAGTTCGCCGCCGGACCAGATGCCATGGCGTGGAATCAGCACGGTGGCCTGCAGGTCGAACAGGACCTGGCCGAAGTCGGCCTCGGCGGCGCGATCGCATGCCGCCGGATCGGAAACGAACACGGCATCATAGATATCGTCTGCCGCCACCGAAGCGGTGGCCAGCAGCAGCATCGCGGTCGCCAGAGACAGTCTCATGCGGGCACATCCTGCTTGAGCGGCAGCTCGAAGAAGGCCGACCACTCACTGTCGGGGTAATCGAGGAACGGGCCACGCGTAACAAAGCCGCTACGCGTATAGAGCCGGTGCGCTTCGGCCATGCTGTGGCCGGGGCCGGTCTCGAGCATCAGCTTCGGCAGGCCTCTTTCACGCGCCAGTCCCACGATGGCGTCGAGCAAGGCTGAACCGATGCGCTTGCCGCGCACTTCGGGGTCGGTGAACATGCGTTTCACCTCGCCCAGCTCGGCCGAGTGCATCTTGAGCGCGCCCATGCCGACGGCCTTGCCGCTCTCATCCCGCGCCACGAACAGTGTGGTGTGGGCCTCGGCCATCTGCTCGACCGTCATCTTGAACTGGAATTCCGGTGGCGACAGCGGCAGCAGGTAGTCGTTGAGCTGGGCGACGAGGCCACGCACGTCGTCCTGCAGCGGCGTCTCGATGGCGATGGAAACCGCCATTTCTATTCGACCACCTTGGGGACCATGAAGAAGTTGTCTTCGGTCAGCGGCGCGTTGCTGACAATCTTGTCGGCATAGCCGCCATCGCTGATCACGTCGTCGCGGCGGCGCAGCACCATCGGCGTCACCGAGGTCATCGGCTCGACGCCGTCGACATTGATTTCGGCCAACTGCTCGACAAAGCCGAGAATGGCATTGAGCTCGGTCTGGTAGCTGGCCACTTCGTTCTCTTCGATGCGGATGCGCGCCAGGCGCCCGATGCGCTTTACGGTTGCGGCGTCGACGGACATGGGAAACTCCAGATAACAGCGGCTCGATTTGGGCCGTTATTAGCAACCGTCTGCCACAAAAGACAATGAAAATGGCTGATGCGGCGGATCAGATTTCCAATGCCAACCCGGCTTCGAGCGAGACCAGGCCGGTGCCGTCGAGCCGATCGCGCAGGGCTGTGATGGCAATATCGATGGCCGCCTCGTCGCCTGCCAGTGCCAGCAGGCGCGGCGGAGTGTCATCCAGCACGGTTCCGCCCAGCGCCGCCAGCCGTTCTCCGGACCCGAACAGCGCCACCACAGCGCCTTCCACCCAACGCCCCAATGGCGGCACGGCGCCTGTCACGAGCAACAGCGGCGGCTCGCCAATCGCCTCCACCAGCACCGCCCCTGCCCCGACCGACCAGGCGTCCACATCAGGCGGTCTGTCGCCTTCATCAAGCAACCGCGGCGGCTTGCGCGGCTTCCAGCTGCCGCTGTCGGCGCTCGCCAACTCTGCGCCAAACCCGGCAATCACCGTATCGGCGCCCGATACCAGCTCCGCCGCATCGATTCCATCAGGCGCGCCCGCCGGATCGAGCACCAGGATCGCCCCGCCGATATGGATGCGGATCGTCGTGCCGCCGAACCAGGTGAGTTTCATCCGCCGCTTTCCTGTCGCCAAACCGGGGCGCAGCCTATAGGAGGTCGAAGCGGAGGCAAGCCTCAGTAGACCTCATGGTGAGCTTGTCGAACCACGAGGTCGTGGCATGAGGCCTCCACTCTCTCGACCTCGTCCTTCGACAGGCTCAGGATGAGGTCTCCAGGAGTGCCGCAGTGACCGACGATTTCGCCAACCCGCTCGAATCCATCCCGACCACCGGCCGGATCATGGCGCTCGACCTCGGCACCAAGACCATCGGCGTCGCCATCAGCGACGGCATGCGCTACTCGGCCACGCCGCTCGAAACCATCAAGCGCACCAAGTTCACCCAGGATGCCGAGCGCATTATCCAGCTCATTGCCGAAAACCAGATCGCGGCCATCATTCTGGGCCTGCCGCTCAACATGGATGGCTCGGAAGGCCCACGCGTCCAGTCCACCCGCGCCTTTGCACGCAATCTGGCGCAAAAGACCGCGCTCCCCATCGCCTTCTGGGATGAACGGCTGTCGACATCAGCCGTAACCCGCATGATGATCGAGGCTGATCTGCGCCGCGACCGTCGCGCCGAGGTCGTCGACAAGCTGGCCGCCAGCTACATACTGCAGGGCGCGCTGGATCGACTACGCCGCTAGCTTGCGAATCCCACCCGGGGCCACGCCGAAGAACTGCTTGAAAGCCCGCCCGAACGCCGCCTCGGACTGATAGCCGGCCCGCCGCGCCACCGATCCCACCGATTCGCGGCTTTCCAGCAGCTGTGCCCTTGCCAGATGCAGCCGCCATTGCGCCAGGTATTGGCCGGCTGGCTGCCCAACCAGTTCGGTGAAGCGCGCCGAAAATGCCGAACGCGACATGCCGGCCTCGCTGGCCAGTTCGGCCACGCTCCACTCCTGCTCGGGCCGGCGGTGCATCAGCGCCAATGCCCGCCCGATCTGCCGGTCGCGCAAGGCCGCCAACCAGCCCAGATTGGCTTCCGGCGCTTCGTCCAGCCAGGTCCGGATAGCCTGAATGACCAGGATATCGGCCAACCGCGTCATCACCGTCTCGCCACCGGGGCGCATGGCGCTGGCTTCGCGGGCGATGAGGCCCAGCGTGCTGCGGATCCAGTCGGCCGCGTCGCCATCCCAGGCGTCGATACGCAGGACTGGCGGCAGCAGCGAGATCAGCCGCTTGGCCGCGACGCTGTCGAACTGCACCACGCCCGATGTCGCGCGGGTGATGGTGCCCCCGCCCCCGTGCCGCATGATCTCGTAGCGGTCGCTGACCTTTTCGGACGGGATGTCGAACAGCGGCTCGGCGGCAGCCGTCGGGTCGCTCAGCAAGCGATAGCTCTTGCCATGTGGCAGCAGCACCATGCTGCCCTGCTGTACCGGCAGAGGTGGCTCGTCGCCCAGCTGCAGCCAGGCCTGCCCGGACGTGATGATCACGAACATCATGGACTCGATCAGGTCGGGCATGACGATGCCCCAGGGCGCGCTCATCTCGGCACGGCAATAGAGCGTGCCGGTCAGGCGAAGCATGTGGAGCACTTCCCCGACCGGGTCGGAAAGGGGCGCGGGCTGGAAATGAGGATCGGTCATGCCCTTTTCTAGCGCAAATATGCCTGATCGTCCATGGTTCTGGACGATCTGCATATTCTTGAGGGTTTAGCGCAATTGATGATCCAGCTCGGCCGGCACATCTTGCGGTCATCGCAACCAAGGAGTTCGCCATGATCACATCAGCACCCATCCTCGTCATCGCCGCCGCCGGCAAGGTCGGCAGCCGTATCGTCGCTCGTCTGGAGGCCGGCGGCACGCCCGTCCGCGCCGCATCGCGCCGCACCAGCCCAGCCTTCGACTGGGAAGATCAAGCCACCTGGGCGCCCGCTCTTGCCGGCATCGAAGTCGCCTTCGTGGCCTTCGTTCCAGACCTGGCGGTCAAGGGCTCGGTCGATGCCATCCGTGGCTTTGTTGAAACGGCCAAGCGCACCGGCCTCAAGCATCTGGTGCTGCTGTCGGGCCGTGGCGAAGCCAATGCGGAGGCCAGCGAGCAGGTCGTTCAGGCCTCGGGCATCGCCTACACCATTATCCGTGCCAGCTGGTTCAACCAGAATTTCGGCGAAGGCCATCTGCTGGCGCCGGTCCTGGAAGGCCACATCGCCCTGCCCGCCCAGGATCGCCGCGAGCCCTTCGTCGATGCCGATGACATTGCCGATGTTGCAGTGGCCGCGCTGACCGATGCCAGGCATTCCGGCCAGCTCTACGAAGTCACTGGCCCTCGCCTGCTGACCTTTGCTGAGGTCGCCGGCGAGATCAACGCGGTTGCCGGCCTCAACGTCCAGTATTCGCATATGCCGCTCGACGAGTTCCACGCGCTGATGCTGTCGGTCATGGACGCGCCGACCGCCGACTTCCTGCATGATCTGTGCGAGGAAGTGTTCGATGGCCGCAACGAACGGCTCGGCGACGGCGTGCAGCGGGCGCTGGGCCGCCAACCGCGCGACTTCCGCGACTATGTCGCCGCGACGGCCGCCACGGGCGTCTGGGGCACCAAGTGACCCCCATGCTCGTCAAGATATTCCTCACCGGGGCCGGCGGTATCGCCGTCGGCCTCGGCAGCCTGATCTTGCTGGTCCCCGCCGCCTTCTATGCCGGCTATGGGCTCAACCTGACAGGCCAGGTAACCCTGCTCAATGAGTTGCGGTCACACGGGCTCTCGCTCATCGGCATCGGCTTGTTCGTCATAACCGGCGCGTTCGTTCCGCGCCTCGCCACCTCCGCGGCGTTGGTCGCCGCGCTGTTCTATCTCAGCTATGGCCTCTCGCGCCTGGTTGGCCTGGCGCTCGACGGCTGGCCCGGCCAAGGCCTCGCCCTCTCGGGCGCCGTCGAACTTGTCGTCGGCAGCATCGCGCTGCTCATCTACCGTCGCCGCGGCCCGTCCGCCCTTTCACCCTGCTAATCCTGGAGTTCATCATGCAAACCTCAGCACAATTTGTCGGCTTCATCGCCCTGCTCGCCAGCGGCATCATGGCCGGCTTTTTCTGGACCTATTCCTTCACCGTCATGTGGGGGCTCGACCGTGCCGATCCCCGCAGCGCCATCGACAGCATGCAAGGCATCAATGTCGCCGTACCGAACCCGATCTTTCTGTTGTTCTTCGTGGGCCTGCCCCTGTTGCTGATCGCCGCGGCGGTGCTGTCCTGGCAAAGCGGGCAAGGCGCCTCCCTCTGGCTCTTCGCCGCCTCGGCTCTGGTCTATCTCGTCGGCGGCATCGGCATTACTGGAGCGATCAACATTCCGCTGAACGACGCGCTCGTCCGGGCCACGATACCCAGCGATATCGCCGCTGCCCGCGACATGTGGACCAGCTACACCTCCGCCTGGATGCCCTGGACACATCTGCGCACCGCTGCCTCCGGGCTCGCCTTCGCCCTGGCCGGTCTGGGCGTGTTCTTCTCGGCGACCTGATCCGATGGCCCTACGGGGCCGTTGATTTCCCAAGCTTGGGGCTTGCCCCGCCCCTCCCCCTCCGCTAGACCGCAGCAAATGTCAGGGACGGGAGCGCATGGCCCAAGCACGCGCGGCGAAAGCCTCAACCACCGCAGCCGGTTCCACCGGCGATTTTCCCCCTTTCAGCCAGCGCCACCTGCTCTCGATCGCCGATCTCAAGCAGCATGAGATCATCGATCTGCTGGACCGGGCCGAGCGCATGGTTCCGGTCAGCCGGCAGGAGCGGAAGAGCCATCCGACGCTTTCGGGCAAGACCCAGATCAACCTGTTCTTCGAGCCATCGACCCGCACCCAGGGTTCGTTCGAAATCGCCGGCAAGCGCCTGGGCGCGCTGGTGATGAACATGTCGGTCAAATCGAGCTCGGTCAGCAAGGGCGAGACCCTGGTCGATACTGCCGCTACCCTCAACGCCATGCGACCCGACGTCATCGTCGTCCGCCATTCGGCAGCCGGCGCGGTGGAACTGCTGAGCCAGAAGGTCGGCTGCGCCGTGATCAATGCCGGCGACGGGGCGCATGAGCACCCCACCCAGGCGCTGCTCGACGCGCTGACCATCCGCAATCACAAGGGCCGGATTTCCGGTCTCACCGTCGCCATTTGCGGCGACATCGCCAATTCCCGCGTCGTCCGCTCCAACCTGCTGCTGCTGGGTGCGCTCAATGTCCGCACCCGGGTCATCGCCCCGCGCAACCTCTTGCCAGCGGGCATCGAACATCTCGCCACCGAGGTCTTCACCGACATGCGCGAGGGCCTTAGGGATGTCGACGTGGTGATGATGCTGCGCCTGCAGCATGAGCGCGCCAATGGCCGCATGATCCCATCGGTCCGCGAATATTATCGCTTCTACGGTCTCGATGCGGAAAAGCTCGCCTTCGCCAAGCCCGACGCCATTGTCATGCATCCCGGCCCGATGAACCGCGGCGTCGAGATCGATCCGGCCATTGCCGATGGTCCGGCCTCGGTCATCACCGACCAGGTGGAGATGGGCGTCGCCGTGCGTATGGCGGTGCTCGATGCATTGCTGCCCGCGAGGAACGAGCCATGACCCGCCCCTTGCTCATTGAAAATGCCCGCGTCGTCGATCCCGCCTCGGGCACCGACAGCAACGGCGCCGTGCTGGTTCAAGACGGCATTATCAGCGAAGTCGCCCTTGGTGCGCCCGTCGGCGTGCCGGAAGGCGCCGAAGTCATCAACGCCAAGGGGCTGATCCTCGCCCCGGGCCTGATCGATATGCGGGTGTTCAGCGGCGAGCCGGGCAAGGAATACCGCGAAACCCTGCAATCGGCCGGCGAAGCGGCCGCGGCCGGTGGCGTCACCAGTTTCGTGATGATGCCTGATACGTCGCCCGTGGTGGACGATGGCGCAATCGTCGATTTCCTCATCCGCCGGGCCAAGGCGACCTCCAAGGTCAATGTCCTGCCCGCAGGCGCCATCACCAAGGGTCTTGCCGGCCAGGAAATGACCGAATTCGGCCTGCTGCAGGAGGCTGGCGCCGTTTGCCTCACCGATGGCCGCAATTCCATCCAGTCGACCGCCCTGCTCCGCACGGTCATGAGTTATGCCGCCAATTATGGCATGACGGTTGTCCACCACGTCTCCGACAAGAGCCTCACCGGCGATGGCGTGATGAACGAAGGCCTGTTCGCGACCATTCTGGGCCTCAAGGGCATTCCGCGCGAAGCCGAGACCATCCCTCTCGCCCGCGACCTGCAACTGGCCGCCCTGACCGGCACGAAATATCACGCAGCGCAAATTTCCTGCGCGGGCTCGGTGGAGCTCATGGCGGCAGCGAAAAAGCGTAACAAGTCTGTTACGTCAGGCGTTTCCATCAATAACCTCGCGCTCAACGAGAACGACATCGGCCGCTATCGCACCTTCTTCAAGCTCGGCACGCCCCTGCGCAGCGAGGATGACCGCCAGGCGGTGATCGAGGGCCTGCGCAACGGCACGATCGACACCATCCATTCCGATCACGATCCGCAGGACACCGAGGTCAAGCGCCAGCCCTTCGCCGAAGCCTCCGACGGCGCCATCGGCCTCGAAACGCTGCTGGCCGCGGCCCTCCGCCTGGTTCATTCGGGCGACGTGGACCTGCTGACCATCCTCCGTGCCATGACCAGCCGGCCCGCCGACATCCTCGGCCTGCCCTCCGGCCGCATCGCCAAGGGCGCACCGGCCGACCTGATCCTGGTTGATCTCGACTATCCCTGGCAGGTTTCCGAGCGCGAAATCCGGTCGAGATCGCGCAATACGTCCTTTGAGGGCGCGCGGCTTGCTGGCAAGGTGATGCGAACAATCGTGGGCGGGACCACCGTCCACACGCATGTGGAGGGCTAAGCCTTGGATGTCACCCTGATCTACGCCGTCATCATCGGCTATCTCTGTGGCTCGGTGCCGTTCGGCCTGTTTCTGACGCGGGCAGCGGGCCTGGGCGATATCCGCAATATCGGTTCTGGCAATATTGGCGCCACCAATGTGCTGCGCACCGGCAATCGCTGGCTCGCGGCCGCCACATTGGTGCTCGACGCCGCCAAGGCGGCGCTGCCGGTCCTCGTCGCCCGCTACTACTGGGGTGAGCAGGCCGCCATGCTGGCCGCCATCGGCGCCTTTCTCGGCCATTGCTTCCCGGCCTGGCTCGGCTTCAAGGGCGGCAAGGGTGTTGCCGTCATGATCGGCTCCCTGCTGGCCCTGAGCTGGCCGGTGGGCCTCATCTTCTGCGCCGTCTGGCTGGTCATCGCCTTCGCCCAGAAGATGAGTTCCCTGGCCGCGCTGACGGCGGCTGCCACGGCACCGGTCTTTGCCTATGTCGTGGTCGGCGAGTGGCTGGCGGCGGCGACCGCGGTCATGGCTTTGCTGCTCTACGTCCAGCATCGCGAGAACATCCTCCGGCTGATGCGCGGCACCGAGGCCAAAATCGGCTCCGAAAAGAAGGCCCCATAGTCCTTGGCGCCGCGTTCGGGTGCCATCCTCACCGACGCGCAGCGCCTCGACTGGCTGCGCCTGCTGCGAACCGACAATGTCGGTCCCGCCACCTTTGCCCAGTTGCTCAACCGGTTCGGCTCGGCCGGCGCCGCCATCGAGGCCCTGCCCAGCCTGGCGAGCCGCAGCGGCAAGCCGCTGCGCGTTCCCAGCAGGTCCGCGGCCGAGGACGAGATGGCCGGGCTGTCGCGATACGGCGCCCGTCTCGTCGCCAGTGTCGATCCGGACTATCCACCGCTCCTCAACTATATTCCGGCTGCCCCGCCGCTGGTGACCCTGGCCGGCGGGCAGAACCTGGATTGGCAGCGCACCGTTGGGGTGGTTGGCGCCCGCAATGCCTCGGCCGCCGGCATCAAGATGACCCGAATGCTGGCCGGCGACCTGGGCGAGCGGGGCTACACCGTCGTTTCAGGCCTGGCCCGCGGCATCGACACCGCCGCCCACCGGGCGACGCTGACATCAGGCACTATCGCCGTGCTCGCGGGCGGTTTCGACAAGATCTATCCCGACGAGAATATCCCGCTGGCGCATGACATTCTCGACAATGGCGGGGCGCTGCTGACCGAGATGCCGCTGGGCTGGGAACCAAGGGCCCGCGACTTCCCAAGGCGTAACCGATTGGTTTCGGGTCTTTCGCTCGGCATCGTGGTGGTGGAGGCCGCTAAGCGCAGTGGTTCGCTGATCACCGCCAGGCTGGCCCTTGAACAGAATCGCGACGTGTTTGCCGTTCCTGGCTCGCCGCTCGATCCGCGGGCCGAAGGTGGCAACGCCCTCATCCAGCAGGGCGCCAAGCTGATTACCAATGCCGACGACATCATCGAAACGCTGGGCAGCGCCGACCCCGCCCGCAATGCCCTGTTCGATCGCGATTGGGAACCGGACCTGCTGCCGGATGCGCCGCCGCCCAGCGAGGATGACAAATCCCGCCTGCTTGCCGCGCTGACGGCGACCCCGATCGAGGTCGACGAGCTGGTCCGCCAGTCCGGGCTGTCGGTTTCCGCCATGCAGATGCTGCTGCTCGAACTCGATCTGGCGGGCCAGATCGAATGGTCGAGCGGGCAACTGGTGGCGCTGAAATACTAGGCCGGAAGGAAGAGTACCCCCTCCTAACCTCCCCCTGAAGAGGGGGAGGAATCCGCGCGGTGGTTGTCAGAGATTGTGCCACAGACGCGATCTGTTCCTCCCCCTATCAGGGGGAGGCTAGGAGGGGGTATCCCACAAAGACTCTTCTACCGCCCGCCGCCGATATTGCGGTTGCGCTGCCCGATGCCGCCGGTCCCATAGGGATAATCCGACATCTCCGGCTTGCTCGCCGCACTCAGCGTCGCGATCTCCTCGGCCGTCAGTACCAGCCTGGCTGCGCCCAGGTTGTCCTTGAGCTGGTCGGTCGTGCGTGCCCCAAGGATCACCGACGTCACCGCCGGCTGTGCCGCCACCCAGGCCAAAGCCACCTGCGCCATGCTGGCGCCACGGGCCTTGGCGATGTCCTCCACTGCGCCGATGACCTCCCAGGTCTGGACATTGGCATTGCGCTTCTCGAATGCTTCCATGCCGCGCTTGGGGTTTTCGCCCAGCCGCGTTGCGCCCGTGGGCATCTGGTCGCGCTTGTACTTGCCCGACAGCCAGCCGCCGCCCAGAGGCGACCAGGGCAGCAGGCCGATATTGGCGTCGAGCGAAGCCGGCACCACTTCGTGTTCGATATCGCGCACCAGCAGATTGTATTGCGGCTGCAGCGTTACCGGCGGCTGATAGCCATTGGCTTTGGCCAGCCAGACCGCTTTGGTCAGCTGCCAGCCCAGGAAGTTGGAGAAGCCATAATAGGCAATCTTGCCTGATCGAATCGAGTCATCGAGAAAGCGCAGCGTTTCCTCGAGCGGGGTCAGCGCGTCGAAGGCGTGCATCTGGTAGAGGTCGATATGCTCCACCCCCAGCCGCTTCAGCGAGGCATCCAGCGCCTCGCGCAGGTTCTTGCGCGACAGGCCCAGATGGTTCGGCCCATCACCCATGGGAAACCGCCCCTTGGTGGTGATCACCAAATCCCGCAGCACGCCCGGCTTGCTCTTGAGCCAACGCCCGATGATCTCCTCGGACACGCCGGCGCTATAGACATTGGCGGTATCGATGAAATTGCCGCCCGCCGCGACATAGTCGTCCATCAGCCGGAACGAGGTGGCTTCGTCCGATTCTGCGCCAAACGTCATGGTGCCGAGGCAATAGGCTGAAACGACGGCGCCGCTATTACCGAGCTTGCGATATTCCATATCAAAATCCTCCTGAGGCCCCATGGCGAAGCTCGGCGGACGGCAGCGCGCGGCGCGGACCGGTCAATCGGGGAGCAATGCACAGAATGGGGCGATGCGCAGAACGCGCCCGCTCATTCCTGCACATCTAGTATGGCAGTTGCAAGACACGATCTTGGAGCCTGGCGCCGCGCCAAAAAATCCTCTCTCTAAGAGAGAGTGCGATAAGCCCGTCTCAGCCGACATTGACACCGCATCGCGGCTTCACCATGTTGCGCCACTTCTTACAGAGCGTTGCGGAACGGGTATTTCATGAAGGTCGTTGTCGTTGAAAGTCCGGCTAAGGCCAAGACAATCAACAAATATCTGGGTTCAGGCTATGAAGTCCTGGCCTCCTTCGGCCATGTCCGTGACCTGCCGGCCAAGGACGGCTCCGTGCGTCCGGACGAAGATTTCGCCATGTCCTGGGAAGTCGACACCGCCTCCAAGAAGCGTCTGGGCGACATTGCATCGGCCCTCAAGGGCGCCGACGGCTTGATCCTGGCGACCGACCCTGATCGCGAAGGCGAAGCCATTTCCTGGCACGTGCTCGATGTGCTGCGCCAGAAGAAGTCGCTCAAGAAGGATACCCCCGTCCAGCGCGTGGTGTTCAACGCCATCACCAAGGATGCCGTCACCGCCGCGATGGCCAAGCCGCGCGAAATCGACATGCCGCTGGTCGATGCCTACCTGGCCCGCCGCGCCCTCGATTATCTCGTGGGCTTCACCCTGTCGCCGATCCTGTGGCGCAAGCTGCCCGGTTCGCGTTCGGCCGGCCGTGTGCAATCGGTTGCCTTGCGCCTGGTTTCCGACCGCGAAGCCGAGATCGAGAAGTTCAGGGCGGACGAATATTGGTCCGTCGAGGCCAAGCTGGCGCAGTCCGGCAAGAGCTTCCTCGCTCGCCTGTTCTCGGTCGATGGCAAGAAGACCGACAAGCTCGACATCAAGACCGGCGAGAACGCCGCCGAGCTCAAAAAGCTCATCGAGGCCGGCCAGTTCAACGTGAGCTCGGTCGACAAGAAGCCGACCAAGCGCAACCCCTATGCGCCCTTCACCACGTCGAGCCTGCAGCAGGATGCCTCGTCGCGCCTGGGGCTGTCGCCCAACCGCACCATGCAGATCGCCCAGCGGCTCTACGAAGACGGCCTCATCACCTATATGCGTACCGACGCCGTGCAGATGGCCCCAGAAGGCATCGCCATGGCCCGTTCGGTCATCGGCAAGTATTTCGGCGAGGAGTATCTCCCCGAAAAGGCGCGCATCTACCAGACCAAGGCCAAGAACGCCCAGGAGGCGCACGAGGCCATCCGTCCCACGGATATGTTCAAGCGCCCCGAGCAGCTCAACCTCGATGCCGACCAGGCCAAGCTCTATGGCCTGATCTGGCGCCGCACTCTGGCGTCGCAGATGCGCTCCGCCGAGATCGATCGCACCACCGTCGATATAGCGGTCAACGTCCCCGGCCGCGCCGTCGAACTGCGCGCGGTGGGCTCGGTCGTCACCTTCCCGGGCTTCCTCAAGCTCTGGGGCGTCGAAGCCAAGTCGGACGAAGACACCGAGGAAGAAGACGATCGCGAATTGCCCGCGCTGGCTGTTGGCGACAAGCCGGCCTTGCAGGCCGTCGAAATCGAGCAGCATTTCACGCAGCCGCCGAGCCGCTATACCGAAGCCAGCCTCATCAAGAAGATGGAAGAGCTCGGCATCGGCCGCCCGTCGACCTATGCCGCAACGCTGACCACGCTCAAGGACCGTGACTATGTCCGCCTCGAGGGCAAGGCACTGCATCCGGAAGATCGCGGCCGCATCGTCACGGCGTTCCTCGAGAGCTTCTTCACGCGCTATGTCGAATACGGCTTCACGGCCGGCCTCGAGGAGCAGCTCGATCAAGTTTCGGCCGGCGAACTCGAATACAAGACGGTGCTGCGTGATTTCTGGAAGGACTTCACCGCCGCCACCGACGAGATCAAGGATCTCCGCGTCTCCGAAGTGCTCGACGCGCTCAACGACCTCCTGGCCAGCCGCATCTTCCCGCCCAAGGAAGACGGCTCCGATCCGCGCCGCTGCCCCACCTGCGGCACTGGCCAGCTCTCGCTGAAACTCGGCAAGTTTGGCGCCTTCATCGGCTGCTCCAACTATCCTGAATGCAAGCACACGATGCAGCTTTCGGACGCGGCCAATGGCCAGTCGTCAGAAGCCGCTGCCGGCGACGGCGTGCTCGGTACCGATCCGGAATCCGGCGAGGAGGTTTTCCTCAAGTCCGGCCGCTTCGGCCCCTATGTGCAGCTTGGCGACGGCAAGGAACCCAAGCGTTCGTCCCTGCCCAAGGGCTGGGAAGCCGCGTCACTGACGCTCGAAGCTGCCCTCAAGCTGCTGTCGCTGCCGCGCGAAGTCGGGCTGCACCCAGAGACGGGCCTGCCCATCTCGGCCGGCATCGGTCGCTATGGCCCCTTCGTGCTGCATGATGGCAAATATGCCAACCTGCCCGATGTCGAAGAAGTCTGGCAGGTCGGCATCAACCGCGCCGTCGACCTCATCGCCCAGAAAGCTGCTGGCGGCTTCAAGCGCGGCGGTGGCACCGCCATCGCGGCCATCCAGACCTTCGAGCACGACAATGGCCCCATCAGCGTCCGCGCCGGCCGCTACGGGCCCTACGTCAACCAGGGCAAGGTCAATGCCACCATCCCCAAGGACGTCAAGCCCGAGGATGTGACGCTGGATCAGGCCGTGCAATGGATCGCGGCGCGCGCCGAAGCCACCGGCACCAAGGTCAAGAAAGCTCCGGCCAAGAAAGCCGCAGCCAAGAAGCCAGCCGCCAAGGCGACGGCGGCGAAAAAGCCCGCCGCCAAGAAGGCCGCGCCAGCGAAGAAAGTAAAGGCCGAAGACGTTCCGTTTTAGGAGCATCTCGTCCCTCCACCCACCGCGTTCCCTCGGGCTTGACCCGAGGGCCCCTCTCAACTGTGCACAATCAGAGCATAGAGGTCATCCCACTCGGGATTATCCTTCTCGATCAGGGCATCCTTCCACTCCCGCACCCAGTGCTTGACGTTCCGCTCGCGTTGCATCGCCCGCCGAATGTCCTGATGTTCTTCGAAATACACTAGCAGGTGGCAGTGGTGCTCCTTGGTGAAGCTGGGCACAACCTCGTTCTTGTGCTGCCAAATGCGCTGAACGAGGTTGGTCGTCGAGCCGACATAAATCGTCCCGAATTTCCTATTCGCCATGATGTAGACCCAGGCCGCCATGCGCCAATTTGATGTGGCGAAAGGCCCTCGGGTCAAGCCCGAGGGAACGCAGCGTGTGTGACCCATACGGCGTCACACCGCAACAAGCGCTGAAGTCTAGTTTTCCAGCATCGTCTCGGTATGCAAAGCGCATTTCCAGCGCTTGCCGTCGCGCACCCACGTGCTGCTGTCGGCGCAACGCAGGTCCATCGCCTTGCCGCCCATCTCGCCCTTCTGGTGCACCTTGTAGGCGACGATAGCGGTGTCGTCGGACGGGAAGATCACGTTCAGATCGCTGAACTTGAAGCTCTCCAGCGTCCATTTGCCGTCTTCGGTCATCGCCTCGTACTTGTCGGGATCGATCTTCATGGCGCCCATGGGACCGGTAATGAGACAGTCGTCGGCAATCATGGTCTTGGCGAGTTTGGCATCCTTGTCGACCATGGACTGCCAGAACCTGGTCTCCAGATCGACGATGGTTTGCTTGTTTTCCTGCATGGCCGTTCTCCTTTCTCGGAAAACGGCCGGCGCCGGGTGAGGTTCCGCTAGCCCATCACCCGCTCGACCATCTTCAGCCAGTTGCCCATGGCGATCTTGCCGACCAACTCGGACCCATAGCCCTTGTCGAGCAGCGCCTGCAGCAGCTTCTGCACGCCGGTGACGTCGCCGATCACACCAGGCATCATCGCCCCGTCGAAATCGGACCCCAGGGCGACGCCGTCCTCGCCCAGCGCCTCCACCAGCGCATCGACATGGCGCACCAGGATCTCCAGCTCGGTATCGGCGACGAACTTGCCGTCCGGCCGCAGGAAGCCGGTGGCAAAGTTGAGGCCCACCACGCCGCCGCTCTCGCGGATCGCAGCAAGCTGCCAGTCCACCAGGT
>CBFGMY010000087.1:0-15677 GCA_965650055.1 uncultured Devosia sp. | reverse complement strand
CCCCGCCCGTGTCGGTCATCGAATTTCTCGGCCATAACAGAGCCGGCCAGACGTCGACCGACAAGATTGCCGAAATCCAGAAGTCTATCGCCGCCGACCATGCCGATGCCACGGTGCTGACGCTGCCCGAATCGATCTGCTGGCTGCTCAATATGCGCGGCCGCGATGTGCCCAACACGCCCTTTGTGCTCGGCTTTGCCATCGTGCCCAGGAATGGGCAGCCCACGCTTTATCTCGATCCGGCCAAGATCACCGATGAGCTGAAGGCTTCGCTCGCCGGCGTGGCCAAGGTCGCCAGCCGCAAGGCGCTGACGACAGCGCTCTCCAAACTCGGCAAGTCCGGCAAGGCCGTGCTGGTCGATCCCGCCACGGCGCCGGAAGCCATCGTCACGGCGCTGACCGAGGCCGGCGCCAGGCTGGTGGAAAAGCGCGATCCCGTATTGCTGCCCAAGTCGCGCAAGAATGCCGCGGAGCTCTCCGGCATGCGCGAGGCGCACCTGCTCGATGGCGTGGCCCTGGCCAAGTTCCTCGCCTGGTTCGATGACGCTGCCCCCAAGGGCGGCCTCACCGAAATCGCCATCGTCACCGCGCTCGAAGCCTTCCGCCGCGAGGAAGAGACCTGCGTGGATGCCAGCTTCGACACCATTTCCGGGGCCGGCCCCAACGGCGCCATCGTTCATTATCGAGTGACCGACAAGACCGACCGCACGCTCAACCCCGGCGAAATCATGCTGGTCGACAGCGGGGCGCAATATCTCTCCGGCACCACCGACATCACGCGGACCCTGTCCACCGGCAAGCCCAGCGACGAGGAGCGCGATCGCTATACCCGTGTGCTCAAGGGCATGATCGCCATCTCCATGCTCCGCTTCCCCAAGGGCACGACCGGCGGACAGATCGACGTCCTGGCCCGGCAGTTCCTGTGGCAGGCGGGCATTACCTACAATCATGGCACCGGCCACGGCGTCGGTGCCTATCTGGGCGTGCATGAGGGACCGGTCGGCATTTCCTCGCGCTACACGACACCGTTCGAAGTGGGCAACGTCATCTCCAACGAGCCGGGCTACTACCAGACCGGCGCCTATGGCATCCGCATCGAGAACCTGATCACCGTCGTCGAGAGCGCCCAGTTCCCCGGCTACCTGGAGTTCGAGACCCTCACCCTGGCACCGATCGACAAGCGGCTGATCCGCAAGTCACTGCTGTCGGAAGCCGAGCGCGCCTGGCTCGACGCCTATCATCACCGCGTGTGGAAAGAGATCGGGCCGCTGGTCAAAGGCAAGGTCAAGGACTGGCTGAAGGACGCCACGGCGGAGCTGTAGGGGCGCTACTTCTCCCGTGGCGCCCCCGTGTCGCTTCGCGCCCGAGGACAGGCTCCGCGCAGTATGAGGGGGCGTTGCGGCCGCCCTTGGGTCTTGGCCAGGGGCGAGGTTCCCCCTCACCGACTCGGCTTCGCCGAGCCACCTCTCCCCGACGGGGAGAGGAATAGAAGCAAGCGTATCGCCTAGAACCCCAGCGGGTCGTAGGTCAGCGCCCAGCTCAGCAGCCAGTGGTCCTCGTTGCCCATGGAGGCGACATCGTCGACGTGCCAGCCGTCGTTCTCGTGGATCATGGAGATGCTGAGCAACCGCGGCTGGTCGAAATTGTGGTAGCTGACATTGACCACGGCGCGGTCGTCGATGATGGCGGGCTCCCCGATAGCCACATCGAACAGCAATGCGTTCACATCGGGCAGGAACGGATTGAACACCGCGTTGAGGGTGAACGCCGAGCCGCTCATCGCCGCGTCGCTGGCGAAGACATCGTTCTCGATGGCCTGGTCGAAAATCGCCTTGAGGCGCGTCGAGTAATAGACCGAGGGATCGGCCACCGTCCGGCCGAGATTGTAGTCGTCGTAGATGGCCGCAACCAGTTCCTTGGGGTTGCTGAAAACCTCGGCCGCGTTCACCGCCGACGTCAGCACCAGCGCAGCCGCCATGGCCACAATCATTCGCATCGTTTTGCCCTCACATCATGCTGCCGATTGGCTAGCGAGAGCGCGCGGCGCCACTGTGATCGGTCCGTGGCGGATTTGCGGCGGGACGTGAAAGTTTGGCAAGGAAGGGAAGGAAGGGTCTTCCTTGGGGCTACCCCCTCCTAACCTCCCCCTGATAGGGGGAGGAATCCGTCCGGTGGTTGTCGCGGATCGTGCCACGAACTCTATCTGTTCCTCCCCCTTTTCAGGGGGAGGTTAGGAGGGGGTATTCTTCCCTACTGATACAGCGCCGCGGCCTCGGCGAAGATTTCGCTGAGGCGGTAGGGGTTATCCGGGTTGGTCGAGACAACGTCGTCGATCTTCCAGCCGCCATCTTCCAGCACCAGCTCATAGGTGAGCGAGCGCGGTTCGCCGAAATTGTTGAACGTGACATCCACCGAGGCATAGTCGCCGGCAATGCCCGCCGCGCCGATCTCGAAATCGGTGATGTCGTAGTCCTGGCCATCGATATAGGGATCGAAGCTGATGGCGCCCATTTCGCCCTCGGGGGTGATCTCGGCGTCATTGTCGTAGAGCGCCTGCAGCGCCGCCGAGCGGAACTGGCCCTCGTCCTCGGGGAAGGTGCCGTTGAAATAGGGCTGGTAGAACGCCTCCAGCAGCGCATCGGGCGTGTCATAGGCTTGGGCGGCGGCAAGGCTCGTCAGGGCCAGGACGAAGCCGACGGCAAGGGTGGCAAGGCGCATGGAAGTCTCCGGTATGTCAGAACGGATTGGCGAAATAGTCCGAGATCCGCTCGGGCTCGGAACCGTCATAACCGGGCAGGATGATGTCGTCGATCTTCCAGCCCCTGGTTCCCTCATCGACGAGTTCGAAGGTGATCTGCTTGGGCTGGTAGCCGGTGATGTCGACGGCGATCACGGCCCGGTCCCGTTTCACCTTGGGCTCTCCGACCGCGAAATCCATCCCCGCCGAATCCTGGCCGTTGATGAAGGGCGAGAAATCCAGCACCCCCATCTCATTGCCATCGGCCTTCATCGCCGCGTCGGCCGCGGTGAAGCTGGCGTGAAGCGCGGTGGAAAAGGCGTCAAGGTCGCTGAAGGCAGCGTCGCTGTCGAAGTTCTCCCAGTCTTCGGCGGCCTCGATCTGATCGTAGATGGCCACGAGCAAGGCGCGCGGGTCATCGAACTTCGGAATCGGCGCGGCAAAAGCCGGCACCGACAGGAGTGTGAGGCCAAGGGCCAGCAAGTGTGATCGCATCAGTTGAACCAGAAGGCGTAGTTGATCCAGTCGGTGCCAAACACCCGGTTGGCTTCGGCAAAGCTCTGTGCATCGGCAACCGGACCCGCCTTGATATAGGGCAAGGCGCCCTGCCCGGTGATCAGCATGACAATGTCGGTCTCGGTCGCGTTCTCGAAATAGGCCTTGAGGTCAAAGCCCTGCTTGAAGCGCCAATGCGGCACCAGCAGTTTGCCCGCCAGAATCTGGTCGACCGTGTCGAGCGTGGCCATCCAGGCGTCGACAGTCTCCTGCGTCACCGGGTGGTCGGGCGACAGAGACGTCTGGCTGGGCGATGGCACGAGTTCTCGGTCATCGTCGGTCTCGGCCAGGATCAGCTCCCAGTTCTTGCGCGACAGTTCCGTGATCGACTGCAGGCGCCCCAGCACCCCGGCCAGTCGCTCGCGGTCGGTCACCGGAAAATCCATGGTGTGGATGGCGGCGACGATGTCGGCGATGAACGCGTCGCTGTCGGGGTCCATGAACAGCGTGCTGCCGGTCGAATAATCTTCCATCGGCAAGCCGGATTTGGGGAAGACCCGATGCAGATAGGCGTCGAAAAACTCGGAAAAGTCATGCGCCAGCAGCAGATCGACCGGTGCGGCCGTAACCTGCATATAGCCCGCGAACCAGATCGCATCGGCGCGGTCGAAGCCAATCGTGGTATCGAATTCCGGGGCCGGCGTGCCCGATTTTGTCTTGCCGCCGGGCGGCGGGCCATCCGGCGGCGGGATATCGGTGAACTCGCCAACCGAACCGAGCAGCGCACCCAGGGTTTCGTTTGCCCCTGCCTCGCCATTGCCGTCGAAATCGATGCGCACCTTGAGCGGATCGATCTTGATGACGTAGTCGCCGTTCACGCCTGCGGTTTCAAAGCCGATACGCGCCTGCTCCACATCGGCCAGGAAATCCACGAACACGGTGCGCAGTGCCGTATAGGTCAGCGTCTCCGGGTTGGGATTGGCCGGCGCGGACTCGAGGCCGGTATCGATGCCCAGCAGCATGGCCGCGGCGGGCGAACCGGGCGTCGTCGCACCATAGCGATAGAGATCCTGCGCCAGGCTTTCATAGGCGATGACCATCTGCAGCATGCCTTGGGCAAAGCACGCCTCTTCGTCCAGCTTGTAGCAGGCCTCGAGCGCATCTGGCAGGCCGTCGGCGGCCGTACCGGCATAAAGATGCTCCACCAGCGCATCGGCGGACTCGCCGGCAATTGCCGCACCTGGCAGCATCAGGGTGGCCATGGCCACCACAGTCAAAACCCTCATCGCGTTCTCCCTCGTGACGCTGCGCGATAGTCTGTGTTCACATCTGACCGTTTACCTGCCGACCCGCTCGAACCACTCGTCCTCGGTGATGACCTCGACGCCCAGCGCCTCGGCCGACTTCAGCTTGGACCCCGCCCCGGGCCCAGCGACCAGGATATCGGTCTTGGCCGATACCGAACCGGCAACCTTGGCGCCCAGCCTCTCGGCCATAGCCTTTGCTTCCGATCGTGACATTTTTTCGAGTGAGCCGGTAAAGACCACGGTCTTGCCGGCAACGACGCTGTCGGCAGATACGGTGACGATATAGGGCTTGGGATGAACCTGAGATAACAGCGCATTCAGCGCCGCGTCATTGCGCTCATTGCCAAAGAAATCGACCAGCGCCTCGATGACAGTGCCGCCAATGCCATCCACGGATGGGAAGACGCTGTGCGGGTCATCGGCCACCGCGATCTCCTTGCCGACACGGATCAGCTCCTCCATCGTGCCGAAGGTGCGGGCCAGCACCGCGCCGGTGGTTTCCCCGATATGGCGGATGCCCAGCGCAAAGATGAAGCGGTCGAGCTCCGGCTCGCGTCGCGCTTCGATGGCCGCAAACAGCTTGTCGAGCCCCTCATAGTTGCGGTCCTCGACGCTGCGGACATTCTTGCGCGTCTTGCCTGATGCCGCCTCGCGGATTCGCGCCTGCTCCTCGCGCTTTTCCGCCAGAGCCTGCTGAACGGCAGGACGACGCTCCTGCAGGGTGAAGATGTCGGCAGCCGTGCGGACCAGGCCCTTGCTGAAGAACAGCTCGATATTCTCGGCGCCGAAGCCTTCGATATCGAGCGCGCCGCGTGAGACGAAATGCTTGAGCGTTTCGACCGCCTGGGCCGGGCAGATCAGTTCGCCCGTGCAGCGACGACGCGAATCTTCCTTGCCGGTCTTATCGTTGATCTCGCGAGTAGCCGGCGAGCCGCAGACCGGACAGGTATCGCGCATCTGGTAGGGCTGCGCATCGGCCGGCCGCTTGTCGATGACGACATCGACGATCTGCGGGATGACGTCCCCTGCCCGCTGGATGATGACCGTATCGCCGATTCGGATATCCTTGCCGTCGCGGATGGGCAGGCCATTGCTGTCCTTGCCGGCGATATAGTCTTCGTTGTGCAGGGTCACGTTGACGACGGTGACGCCACCCACGCTGACCGGGTCGAGGCGAGCAACGGGCGCCAGGGTGCCGGTTCGGCCCACCTGGATGTCGATGCCGCGCACCACGGTGGTCGCCTGCTCAGCCGGGAATTTGTGAGCCACGGCCCAGCGCGGCTCGCCTGTGACGAAGCCCCAGCGGCGCTGCAAGTCGAGCTGGTCGACCTTGTAGACGACGCCATCGATGTCATAGCCCAGCGACGAGCGCTGTTCCTCGATCAGCTTGTAATGCGCGATGAGGTCATCGACCGATTTCGCCCGCACCATCAGCGGGCTGATCTGGAAGCCCCATTCGGCAAATTTCTGCACCGCCTCATATTGCGTGGGGGCCGGGTCTTCGGTCGTGGCGCCCCAGGCATAGGCGAAGAATCTGAGGTTGCGGCTGGCAGTGACCGAGGCATCCTTCTGGCGCAGCGAGCCGGCGGCGGTGTTGCGCGGATTGACGTAATCCTGCCCGCCCGACGCCGCCGAGCGCGCCTTCAGCGCCTGGAACTCGGCATAGGTCATATAGACCTCGCCGCGGATTTCGATGCTGGCGGGCCAGCCGGAGCCGGCGAGCTTTTCGGGAATATCCTTGATGGTTCGCAGATTGGCGGTGATGTCCTCGCCCACGGCCCCATCGCCGCGCGTTGCGCCGCGCACGAATACCCCGTTCTCGTAAAGCAGCGAGGCCGAGAGGCCATCGATCTTGGGCTCGGCGGTGAAGGCCAGTTCCAGCCCCTCATCCTTCTGGAAGAAGCGCTTGCCGCGCTCGAGGAAGTCGACCACGTCCTCGTCGGTATAGGCCTTGGCCAGGCTCAGCATCGGCACGGCATGGCGTATCTTGGCAAAGCCCTCGGCCGGCGGCGCACCGACCGAAAGCCCAGGGCTGTCGGCCCGCACCAGGTCGGGGAAAGCCAGCTCGATCGCATCATTGCGCCGGCGCATGCCGTCATACTCGGCGTCGGTGATGTCGGGCGCATCCTTCTGGTGATAGGCGATATCGGCGGCGGCAATGGCCTCGGCCAGGCGGGCCAATTCGGCCTCGGCTTCATCGGCGGTCAGGTCTTCGACGGGCTTTTGGGACAGGTCAGTCATCACTTCACTCACGGAGCCGACCCTCTCCTGAAAATACGGCGCCACCTTAGGGGATTCCCGCCTGCGCGGGAATGACGCCGAGGTCGGTGTGGAATGGGGCCCTACCCGACTTCGCTCAGCAGCTTGCTCGCGGCCGCCCGGGCTTCGTCGGTGACCTTGGCGCCGGCCAGCATGCGGGCGACTTCTTCCTGCCGCGCGCCGACATCCAGGGGCTTCACATGGGTGCGCATTAACGCACCCTCCTTGCCCGCCTGCTTTTCGATCAGCAGGTGGCGTTGCGCGCGCGCCGCCACCTGCGGCGCATGCGTCACGGCCAGCACCTGCACCTTGCCGGCCAGCCGCGCCAGGCGGCGGCCGATGGCATCGGCGACGGCGCCACCGACACCGGTGTCGATTTCGTCGAAGATGAGCACCGGCGCCGAGCCGCGATCGGCCAGCACCACCTTGAGGGCGAGCAGGAACCGGCTGAGCTCGCCACCCGAGGCGACCTTGAGCAGCGGACCAGCCGCCGTGCCAGGGTTGGTCTGGACGTGAAAGGCAATCTGGTCGAAACCCGACGCCGCCACACGGGCCTTGTCGACCTGCTGGTCGACGATGAACTTGGCTGATCCAAGCTTGAGATCGGGCAATTCGGCCCCGACCGCCTTGCCGAGCGCCGCGGCCGCCTTGGCGCGACCGGCGCTGAGTGTCTCGGCAGCCTTGCGATAGGTTTCCGTCGCCTTGGCCTCGGCGGCTTCGAGCGCAACAAGACGCGTCTCCCCGCTCTGCAGGGTCTCAAGATCGGCGCTGTATTTGGCCAGCACCTCGGCCAGGCCATCACAACTGGTCTGGTGCTTGCGGGCGGCGGCGCGCAGCGCGAACAGGCGCTCCTCGACGCTCTCGAGTTCGCGCGGATCGTAGGCCATTTCGCGCTTCAGCTCTTCGAGCGCATCGCCCGTGCGGTCGAGCGCGACCAGTGCGCCATCGAGCGTATCCACCAGCGGCTGGAACAGGGTCTGGCCGCCGTCGATCTTGCGCATCAGGCGTCGCATCAGGCTGGCCAGCGCCGGGGCCGGCGCCGAGGGCCCGTTGAGCATGTCGTCGATTTCGACCACGTCGGAGGCGGCGCGCTCGACCTGCTGCAGGTGCTGGCGGCGTTCGGCGAGTTCGTCCTCCTCACCCGCCACCGGCTTGAGCTTGGACAATTCGTCCACCGTATGGCGCGCATAATCCTCAGCGGCGAGCGCCTGGGCAACCAGCGCCTTCTGCGCAACGACGGCGTCCTGCGCCTCAGACAGCGCCTGCCAGGCGTCATTGACCCGCGCCGCAGCCGGTTCGAGTTCGCCAAAGGTATCGAGCGCCGCGCGATGGGTGGCGACATCGACCAGCGCCCGGTCATCGTGCTGCCCGTGAATTTCGACGATCTGCCCGCCCACCCGCTGCAACAAGGCCGCGGAGACCGGCTGGTCGTTGATGAAGGCGCGCGTGCGACCATCGGCAAACTGCACGCGCCGCAGGATGACGTCCTCATCATCGGGGATGGCATTGTCGCGCAACGCAGCGCGGGCCGGATGATCGGCTGCCAGTTGCAGCACGGCGACCACCTGCCCGCTCTCCTGGCCGCTGCGCACCAGCGAGGCATCGCCCCGCCCGCCCAGGGCCAGCGTCAGCGCGTCCAGCAGGATGGACTTGCCCGCGCCGGTCTCGCCCGTCAGCACCGTCATGCCGCCGTCGAGCGCCAGATCGAGCTGGTCGATGAGAACGATGTTGCGTACCGAAAGCGCGTTCAGCATGCGCGGACTATTCCCAGACTTCGACCAACCAAGTGGATGACATCCATTTACCACCACTGCGTCATTCCCGCGAAGGCGCGATTCCAGCTTATCCGCTGGAAGAATGGCTTCCCGCCTGCGCGGGAATGACGCCGAGGGTGGAAGTCCCCCAAAAAACGAACCGGGGCGCATCTTAGCGCCCCGGAACAAACTAGCAACAGATTACTGAGGAACCGTTAGTTCCCCGAAACTCAGTTTCGGAGGCCCGCCATCCAGCTGCCGTCATTGACGACAGGCGACAGGCCCTGCTTGCCGAGCAGGTCGAACGCTTCCTTATACCAGGTGCTCGACGGGTAGTTGTGGCCCAGCACAGCCGCGGCGGTGGTCGCCTCGTTGGTCAGGCCGAGCAGCAGGTAAGCCTCGGTCAGGCGGAACAGGGCTTCCTCGACATGGGTGGAGGTCTGCCACGTCTCGACAACGACGCGGAAGCGGTTGATGGCGGCGGTATACTGGCCATTGCCCAGATAATAGCGCCCCACCGACATTTCCTTGCCGGCCAGCTGGTCATAGGCCACCAGCAGCTTTTCCTTGGCATCCTCGGCATAGTCGGACTGCGGGTAGTTCGCGATGACCAGATTATAGGTCTCGATCGCATCGGCCGAGAGCTGCTGGTCGCGCGTGATGTCCTTGATCTGGGCGAAATAGGCATTCGCCTTCAGATACAGCACATAGGCCGCATCGGGCTTGTTGGCATAGAGCGCCATGTAGCGGTCTGCCGCCAGGATAGCTTCGTCGAGCTTGCCGCCGCGATAGTTCGCGTAAACCTGCATCAGCTTGGATTTTTCCAGCAGCGCATCACGCGGATGCTGCCGATCGAGCTGCTCGAGCGACTTGACCGCCGTGGCGTAGTACTGGCGATCCATGTCGTCCAGCGCCTTCTGATACAGCGTGGCGGCAGGAATGATCGGCTCTTCCTTGAGCTTGGGCGGACCAAACATGCTGCAGCCGGCGAGCAGCGCAGCGAAGAGGGCGACCGTGAGAAACCGGGCGGCCCGGCTGGTGAGACCACCAATAACGTCAACTGTCACGAAGTGCCCCGTCCTTATAACGAAAACCGCATTGGCTGCGGCGTAGTTAGAAAATGGATCAAAACTGTGGCGCCGCGCGCCGCCCTCAGGATCAGCGCACGGACCGCAGATAGTGATTGACCGCCAGACCCTCGGGCTGATCGTCGAAAGCCTCGAATTCGAGCGGCAAGTCTTCCGCGCCCACTATTTCATAATTGGCTTCACTGGAGAAGAGCCCGGTCAGGACATGCGCATTGAGGGCGTGGCCGCCCTTGTAGGAACGAAAGCGCCCCCAGATGGGCAGACCGCCCAGGGACAGGTCGCCGATGGCATCCAGCAGCTTGTGGCGCACGAATTCATCCTCGTAGCGCAGGCCACCCGGATTGAGGATGCGGTCTTCATGCACTGTGATGGAATTGTCGAGGCTGGAGCCGAGCGCATAGCCGGCCTGGCGCAGGATTTTGGCGTCGCGCACGAAGCCGAAGGTGCGCGCCAGCGACACGTCTTCATAGTAGCGGCGCGGCGTCCAGTCGAAGATCATGCGCTGGCGGCCGATGACCTTGCTGTCGAAATCGATCTCGAGATCGAGCGCCCGGCCATTATAGGGCTCGAGCGCCGCAAAGGCGTCGTTATTGCGCACGGTGACGGCGCGCATGACCTTGAGGAACTTGCGCTGCGCCGGCTGGATTTCGAGGCCGACCTCGAGAATCGCTTCGGCGAAAGGCCGCGCGCTGCCATCCAGAATCGGGCATTCGCCGCCATCCAGGGTGATAACAGCATTGTCGACACCCATGCCCGACAGAGCCGACATCACATGTTCGACGGTAGCGACGCTGATGCTGTCGCCCAAGTCGAGCGTGGTGCACAGTGTCGTGCGCGTAACGCGCGAAAAATGTACGGAAACCGGCGTGGTGGTGGTGCCATCGCCCTTCTGGCGGCAAATGGTGATGCCTGAATCGACTGGACCCGGAGAGAGGGTCAGGGTGACCGGCTGGGCACTGTGAACGCCGTAACCGGCGAAGCTGATCGCGGCCGCGATTGTGCGCTGGCGCGTGGACAGTTTTTGCATACTCGAAATAACTCCGACCCCAGGGCCCCGGACGTCCAAGACTGTGTTAGCCAAAAAAAACTCGGCGCGAAAGCCGCGCCGAGCAATCTTCTCGTGAATTTACCCGCAGGTTATTAACCGTGCTTGCGCAGGAAGGCGGGGATTTCCAAACTATCTTTTTGCGGCGCCGGAGCCGGCTGGCGACCATGCGGATCAAGGTTGCCGCGAGCCCCCTCTACTGGCGGCGCGACGCGCGAAGTCCTTGCACCACCGGCCTCAATGGCGCTGCGTGCTGCAGCATCGTCGGCTGCCGAATAGACCGTTTCGTCCTTGGCGGCAGCCTGCGGCTGACCTAGGTTGAGCCCGACATTGGACGCCAGTTTCTTGAACAGCGCGCGTGCGTTGCGCGGTTCTGCGTCATGACGTTCCTGCGGCTCCTGTGACCGCCTCGCAACAATCGGCAGCTCCTCGGTGCGCGGCATGCGGCGCTGGCCTTCGGGGCGTGCTGCGTGGGAGGGCACATAGACGCTGGGCACCGGCTCTTCAGCCATCGCGGGCTCGTCGGTCTCGTGCATGGTCTCGGCGGCGGGGATATAGGGCTCGACGAAAACGCCGTCATCCTCAAGATCGTGGCGCGCCGGCGTGGGCGCCGCCATGCTGAAGGCCTCGGCAACGGCGGCTTCGAACTGATGCTCGATCGCCTGGGGCTGCGGAGCGACAGGCGCCGCGGCGGCGGCAACTGCGGCCCGTTCGATCTGCGCGCGGGTCGGCTCGACCGGCACATGGCGGCGCACTTCAAGCGGGGTACGCGAAGCATGCGGCTTGGCCGGCTCCAGCGCCTGCACCATGGTGGCATCGGTGCCGGTGGCGACGACAGCCACGCGGATCGTGCCGGTCAGGCTCGGATCGAAGGTGGCGCCCAGGATGATGTTGCAATCCACATCGACTTCCTCGCGGACGCGGCTGGCCGCTTCGTCGACTTCGTACAGCGTCAGGTCCGGACCACCGGTGATGGAGATCAAGAGGCCACGGGCGCCATGCATCGAGACATCGTCGAGCAGCGGATTGGCGATGGCGGCTTCGGCGGCGTGGCGAGCACGATCTTCGCCCGACGCTTCGCCGGTACCCATCATCGCCTTGCCCATGCCGCGCATCACGGCGCGCACGTCGGCGAAATCGAGGTTGATCAGGCCTTCCTTGACCATCAGGTCGGTGATGCAGGCAACGCCGGAGAACAGCACCTGGTCAGCCATCGCGAAGGCGTCGGCAAAAGTGGTCTTCTCGTTGGCCACGCGGAACAGGTTCTGGTTGGGGATGACGATCAGCGTATCGACATGGCGGTGCAGCTCGTCGATGCCGTCCTCGGCCAGACGTGCACGACGGTTGCCTTCGAAATTGAACGGCTTGGTCACGACGCCGACGGTCAGGATACCCTGCTCGCGCGCCGCGCGGGCCACCACCGGCGCCGCGCCGGTACCGGTGCCACCACCCATGCCGGCGGTGATGAACACCATATGCGAACCACTGAGGTGGTCGTTGATCTCGTCCCAGCTTTCCTCGGCCGCCGCACGACCGACTTCGGGGTGCGATCCGGCGCCCAGGCCTTCGGTAACCCCGACGCCGAGCTGGATGATGCGCTGCGCCTTGCTGAGAGCCAGCGCCTGCGCGTCGGTATTGGCGACGACGAAGTCCACGCCATCCAGACCGGACTCGATCATGTTGTTGACGGCGTTGCCGCCGGCGCCGCCACAACCGAAGACGGTGATGCGGGGCTTGAGTTCCTGAATGTCCGGGATGGTGAGGTTGATAGTCATGAGTGGCCCCATAGTGGCGGTGTTGGTAAAGATTTACCCTCCCAAACGTTAACCGGCCCCTAACAATTGTCTCGCCGGTGTTAACGTGAACGCAATTTGCGACACCGAACCGTTACGCATTGACCGGCCATTAACCACGCCCGACCGCTTTCACCGCCCCCATCTGCCTGTTGACATCCATTATATAACCAATTAGCAATATAACACATTGGTTCTGGACAACGGGTCCAGCGCCGCACCGAGGAGATCCGAGATGACCAAGATCACCCCCTGCCTGTGGTTCAACAACAGCATCGACGACGCCATCAAGTTCTACACCGGCACGTTCAAGGACGGCAAAGTGCTCGACGTGCAACGCAACGACCCCAACGGCGCCGCCTTCACCGCGACGATCGAGCTGGCCGGCCACAAATTCTTCCTGCTCAACGGCAGCGGCCAGGACAAGAGCCAGTTCCCCTTCAGCGAAGCCGTGAGCTTCATGCTCCAGTGCGACGGGCAGGAAGAGGTCGACTATTTCTGGAATACCTTCGTCGACAATGGCGGCGAGGAGAGCATGTGCGGCTGGTGCAAGGACAAGTTTGGCCTGAGCTGGCAGGTCATTCCCAAGCAGCTGTTCGAGACCGTGGGCGGACCCGACAAGGCGGGCGCCAACCGCGCCATGCAGGCCATGCTGGGCATGCGCAAGCTTGACGTGGCCGGTTTGCAGAAGGCCTATGCGGGGGCGTGAGGCAAGGTGTGCGCCCAACCGTGATGTCATCCCGGCGAAGGCCGGGATCCACGTCCGCATCGCTGCCGATCTCCGCGTTCGGGAGTGCCGCTGGACATGGATTCCGGCCTTCGCCGGAATGACGCCGCGCGTAACTGGCGTGCTCGGCTTTCCCAGACCCGAAGCAGTCAGAAACTCGTCCGCAGCCAGTTGCCCACGCGGGCGAAATAGCCGTCGGTGCCGGTGAGCTTCCGCGAGCCGCGCGGCTCCTGGTATTCCTGGGCGCAGACCTGCGGATAGATCAGCATGCCGGCGACCGAAGCGAAGGCCGCGCCCTTGGCCATTTCAGGCAGGCCGGCAATGCCCATCGGGCGGCCATTGCGCACATTGCGCGCCAGGGTACGGCGCGCCACTTCCGGCAGGCCGGTCATTTCGCTGGCGCCGCCGGTCAGCACGAAACGGCGGCCGCACACATCCATCATGCCGGTCGCCTGCATGCGATCGCGGATGGCGGTGAGAATTTCCTCGATGCGCGGCCGCATGATGCGGGTCAGCACCGAACGGGTCACCTGCCCCGGCGCCTCGTCATGGCTGGCGCCGACGGGCTGGATCGGGATGAGGTCGCGCTCGTCGGCCTGGCCGGGCAGCACCGAGCCATAAAAGGTCTTGAGCCGCTCGGCATCGGCGACACTCACCGAAAGCTGGCGTGCGATATCGAGGGTGAGATGGTGGCCGCCAATGGCGATGGCATCGGCATAGACCAGGTGCCCGTCATTGAACACCGAGACGGTGGTGGTTGCGCCGCCGAAGTCGATGCAGGCGACGCCCAGCTGGGCTTCGTCATCGACCAGCGTCGCCAGGCCCGAGGCGTAGGGCGTCGCGATCAGGGCCTCGATCTGCAGGTGGCAGCGATGCAGCACCAGCTCGAGATTGCGCATGGCCAGCGTTTCCGAGCTGACCACGGCCACGTCGACGCCAAGCTTGTCGCCGACCATGCCCTTGGGGTCACGAATGCCCTTCTGGCCATCGATTGCGTAACCGATGGGTAACGCGTGGATGATGGACCGTTCGGGGCGCACGCTGCGCTCGTTGACGGCGCGCAGCACGCGGTGCACGTCGGCCTTTTCCACTTCCTGCCCGTCGAGCGACACGGCGGCCGAAAAGGTCTCCGAGCCCAGGCGGCCGGCGGTGACGTTGACGATGACCGATTCAAGCGTCAGCCCGGCGGCGCGCTCGGCCATGCCGACAACCGAGCGAATGGCCTGCTCGGCCTTCTCGATATCGGTGACGACACCGCTCTTGACCCCTGAGGACGGGCCATAGCCGAAGCCGATGACTTCGGCCTGGTGGGTGCGGCCCCTGAGTGCCCTGCCTTCCGAACGCGGCGTCAGCCGCGCGATGACGCAACAGATCTTGGTCGAGCCGATGTCGAGCACGGCGACCAGCGTGGTCTTGCCAGGCTGGACGGGGCGGAGCCGGGAAGTCATGGCGTCGGTCATCATTGTGGGGCGGTCGTCGGTTGGGGAAACGTAGTGGAGGGCAGATTGCGCGGCGGCATCGGATAGGGTTGGGCGGAACGGGCGCGCTCGGCGATCGCGGCCTGGCGCTTCTCTTCGTCAGCCGCCAGTTCCTCTTCGGTCTTGGTGGGGCGAACCGCGACCAGCGTATCGACGCGCAGGTCGATCACGGTGACGTCGCGGTCGAGCAACTGATAGTCGGCCTGGTAGCCGTCGAGGTTACGCAAGGCGCGGGCGACACCCAGCTCGGGCAGTTGCACGCGCAGACCCGTATCGTAGATGAGGTCCCAGCGCCGATCGGCGATGCGCGACAGGGCGACCAGCCCATCCTTGAGGTCGGGATACTGGTCGAGCGCGCGGATCATCACCATGGCGTCGTCATTGGCGCCGTCGCCGACGACCAGCGGCAGGTCGGCATAGGCGCCGCGATCCTCGCCGATCTGCTCGCCCGATTCATCGACCACGAAGGTGATGCCATCAACGCGCCAGCGCGCCACCGGCACCTTTTCGGTGACCGTGACGATGACGTCGCCCGGATAGGTCTTGCGCACGGTGACGCTCTCAACGGCCGGCAGTTCGGCGATGCGCTGGCGCGCCGCCTCGACGTCGAAACTGACGGTGGAGGTATGGGGCTCGATGCCCAGGGCATCGAAGATCGCCTGTTCGCTGGTCAGCGTCTGCCCGGAGATGGAGATTTCGCCGATGGCAAGGCCGGCGGCCGCAAAACGTCCCTGGGCCACGTCGCCCAGCGCGGCAGCGCCGATGCCGATGGGCTCGCGCAATTCATAGACGACGGCGGTGGTTGCCAGCAGCGCCGCGACGGCGAGGCCGCGCAGGATACCCTTGCGATGCAGGACCCAGGTGCGACCGAAATTATTGGCAAGCTTGCGGCGGGGCGAGCGGACAGGAACAGGCAATGCGCGGGGATCGACGATCCTTGCGCCAGCGAGAAAAGCCTCGCTTTTTACCTGTTGCAACTCGCGTCCTCCACCAT
>CBFGMY010000086.1:0-15770 GCA_965650055.1 uncultured Devosia sp. | reverse complement strand
GGTGTAACGCGGATCACGAGGGTGGGACCGGAAGGAATCGTGGGCGCCGCGAACGCGACGGCCACACTATGAAGGTCGCGGCAGCCTATGAAAAGGCAAAGTTTGCCACTTGTATGGAAGTTTAATTGGCCCAGTCCAGGGGTTTGCAGGCTTTGCCGGTGGCGGGAGACAGCAGGAATTCCCTGTCATCCTTCCCCGCTTCCAGGGCAAAGCCGTCGGCTTCGTCCTCGCCACAGCTGTCGGTCATGCGAATATAGCCGTAGTCGGTGAGATCGAGCAGCACCTTGCCGTCAGCGCCGTGGCTGAGTAGTACCCCGCCGCCGTCGCAATCGACGCCGCACGAGATCTTGCCCTCATATTCCGAGCAGGTGCCAGTCGCGCGACCAGTCTGCCCGCCCCGCAGGTCGGCATCGAGCTGGAAGAGGTGGAAGTCCTGGCCGAACTGCATGGTGAAAGCCATTGCCGTCACCAGCTGGTCGGGATGGGCGGCCAGGTGTTCGGCGCTATATTGGCGGCTCCAGCACGCGCGCGCACCGTCCTGCGCCGCGACGAAGCTCGATAGCTCCTCGGCCGCCACCGAGGTCACCGCCAGCGCCGCACTCGCCATCCACGCCAACCGCGCCCAGCCCCTCAGCTTCATTTTCGTCCTCCCGCTCCAGCCCGCCCATTTATGCAGCGTGGCCCTGCGCGCGGCAAGCGTTCGCACCCCTATGCAAGCCGTGTCACCGGTGCTATTGACCCTCGCCAACCTGAGCCCGGCGAGTCCATCGTTCGGTTCGCACTCCAACATTTCTGATTGTATCAGAAGGCAGGAAAGGTCTGGCCTTGGCGAAGATTATTAGCACCGCAACCGGCGATTACGCGCTGACCTTCGACGACGTGCTGCTGCAGCCGGCGCGATCCGATGTCCTGCCCACCGAAACCGACATTTCCACCTATGTCACCAAGGACATAGCGCTGAACCTTCCGATCCTCAGTTCGGCCATGGACACCGTCACCGAAAGCGCGATGGCCATTGCCATGGCCCAGGCGGGCGGTCTTGGCGTCATCCACAAGAACCTCACCGCGTCCGAGCAGGCCGAGCAGGTCCGCCAGGTCAAGAGCTTCGAGTCGGGCATGGTGGTGAACCCCATCACCATCGGCCCCGACGCCACGCTGGCCGATGCGCTGGCGCTGATGCAGGCCAATCGCATCTCGGGCATCCCTGTGGTCGAGAATGGCGGCACCGGTGGTCGCGCCGTCGGCAAGCTGGTCGGTATCCTCACCAATCGCGATGTGCGCTTCGCCTCCCACCCGGCCCAGCCGATCCGCGAGCTGATGACATTCGAAAAGCTCGTCACCGTGCGCGATGGCGTCTCCAAGGACGAAGCCAAGGTGCTGCTGCACAAGCACCGGATCGAGAAGCTCCTCGTGGTCGATGCCGATTATCGCTGCACGGGCCTGATCACGGTCAAGGACATCGAAAAGGCCCAGCTCAACCCGCACGCCGTCAAGGACGATCAGGGGCGCCTGCGCGTCGCCGCGGCCTCCACGGTCGGCGACCAGGGCTTCGAACGTTCGCTGGCGCTGATCGATGCCGGTGTGGACCTCCTGGTCATCGACACGGCCCATGGCCACTCGGTGCGCGTCGCCGAGGCCGTCGAGCGCGTCAAGCGCGAGAGCAATTCCACCCGCATCGTCGCCGGCAATGTCGCGACGGCAGAGGCGACCCGCGCGCTGATCGATGCCGGCGCGGACTCGGTCAAGGTCGGTATCGGCCCCGGCTCCATCTGCACCACCCGCATCGTGGCCGGTGTCGGCGTTCCCCAGCTCGCGGCCGTCATGGCCTGCGCGGAAGAGGGGGCTCGCCACGGCATCCCTGTTATCGCCGATGGCGGCATCAAGTTCTCCGGCGACATGGCCAAGGCCCTGGCCGGCGGCGCGTCCTGCGTCATGGTCGGTTCGCTCCTGGCTGGTACCGACGAAAGCCCCGGCGAGGTCTACCTCTACCAGGGGCGCTCCTATAAGTCGTATCGCGGCATGGGCTCGGTCGGCGCCATGGGCTCCGGCTCGGCCGATCGCTATTTCCAGCAGGACGTGCGCGACCAGATGAAGCTGGTGCCCGAAGGCATCGAGGGCCAGGTGCCCTATAAGGGCGCTGCCGGCGCCGTGCTGCATCAGCTGGCGGGTGGCCTGCGCGCCTCCATGGGCTATACCGGCGCCCATAATCTCAAGGATTTCCGCGAGAATTCCGTCTTCGTGAAGATCTCCGGCGCCGCGCTCAGCGAAAGCCACGTCCACGACGTGACGATCACCAGGGAAGCCCCGAACTACCGCAGCGGGCGCTAGTCTTCACTGTCCGACACGGCTGGCAGGAGTCCGCCAAGGACGCTTGCCAGTTCGATGACGCCGGACAGCCCGGTTTTCTGGTAGATCGCCTTGCTGTGCGATTTCACGGTCTCTGGCGACACGCTGAGAATGTCCGCGACCTGCTTGTGGCGCCCGCGGTTTTGCACGAGCGTCGCGGCGACCCGCGCCTCGGCGGGCGTCAGGTCGTATAAGGCCCGCAGGATCGTGTCGGACGGTGCTGCGCGCTCGGCAAGGCGGTCGACCAGCACCAGTCCGGTTGCCCCGAACAGGATGTCCTGGGCCACGCCGCGGATGGGCAGGACATGGATGATGGCGGGCGGGTCTCCGTGGCTGCTGCGCGGCACCGGCACCGACGCCACCGTTCCGGCCCACAGCTCCGGCTTGAGCCGGGCCAGAGTCTGCCGCAAGAGGGCGTCGGCGCCCGCTGCCCGCAATCGCAGGCCATCCCGGCGATCCGTGAACAGGCTGGGGATGAGGCTTTCAAAGGTCTGGTTGCAGGTCAGCAGCTGTCCGCGTTCATTGACCACCGCTCCGGGCAAGCCCACGGCGTTCAAAACGCCAACCGTCGAGTTGAAATGCTGGAACGCCAGCTGCGCGCTCAGCGATACGGCGCGCGCGATGCTGGGCCTCAGCGCATTGAATCGTTCGGCGTCGGCACGCTCATAGGCCGGTGCCGCCAAGGACCGCTCGAAGGTCATGATCAGCAGGTTGCCGTTGGGGACTTGCAGGATCGTGCCCATCGATGGGCCGAGGTCCCACTTGGCGGCGAATTCGAACCATTCATAGCCGGCCCGGTCGGCCGAGGGCAGGACTTCCAGATCGTGGACGAAACCGGGTTCCCGCGCCAGGAGGGCTCGGCCAGGTAGCGGGTTCTTGGCCGCCCAACCCTCGTTGACGATAGCGTGCCAGGCACCATGCAGGCGTTCGCTGAGGATGGAATGCTTGCTCATTCCGTCGACTTCGAAGAGCGTCCCGCCGTATCCGCCGGCCGCCTCGCTTGCCCGATCGAGAAAGCTCTGCCACCGTTCAGGAACGATGGCCGCCTCATAGGCCAAGTCCGACAGTTCGGCCGCCCAATTCATCGATAACCCCCAAGCCCCGTCGCTTGATAGCGCAGGATCAGGCTATGGCCTAGCCGCAGGGCCGCGGACGACGATCACATTTCCGGCGACGAGCCAGCGGTGCCGTGCCGCGGAGGCGAGGCGCTGGACCGCGGCTGGCCGTTATGGACCGGTGCGCGCAACGGCGCGCCTAGCCCATCTTGCGCTTGGTCTTGTCGTTATAGGGGTTCTCGCTGCCCCCGCGCACCCAGAGCCGGATCGGCGTGCCCTTGATGTTGAACGCCTCGCGCAGACCATTGATCAGGTAGCGCTGATAGGACATCGGCAGCACGTCGGGCCGCGACGCGAAGAGGATGAAGCTCGGTGGCCGCGTCTTGGCCTGCGTCATGTAGCGCAGCTTGAGGCGACGGCCGGAAACCGCCGGTGGCGGATGCCCGTCGACCATGCCGCTAAGCCAGCGGTTGAGCCGGGCCGTCGACACATGCGAATTCCAGTTCCGCTCGATGGCGAAGATGGCATCCATCAGCTTGTCGATATTCTTGCCCGTCAGGCCCGACAGGGTCACCAGCGGCACGCCGCGCAGCTGCGGCAGCAGGCGCTCGCATTCCTCACGCAGCATCTTGAGATGCTCGTTCTTGTCTTCGATGAGGTCCCACTTGTTGACCGCGATCACCAGGGCACGCCCCTCGCGCTCGACCAGGTCGGCCAGCGCCAGATCCTGCTTTTCGAACGGGATGGTGGCGTCGAGCATCAGCACGACGACTTCGGCATACTGGATCGAACGCAGGCTATCGCCCACGGCGAGCTTTTCGAGCTTTTCGGTAACGCGCGAGCGCTTGCGGATGCCGGCGGTGTCGACCAGGTTGATCACCCGGCCTTCCCATTCCCACGGCACCAGGATCGAGTCGCGGGTGATGCCGGCTTCCGGCCCCACCAGCACGCGCTCTTCGCCCACCATGCGGTTGATCAGTGTCGACTTGCCGGCATTGGGGCGGCCAACGATAGCGACGTTGAGGTAGCGCTTGGGATTCCAGCGCAGCGTAGCCTCGTCGCCCTCGCCCTCGAGCATGTCCTCGGTGATATCGACATCCACCTCGGGCAGGGCGTCGATATCGTCGATGCCATCAGCGCCAGCGGCCTCTGCGGCCTCCTTCTCGGCTTCCGCCTTGTCGATGGCGGCCGAGACGATGGAATAGAGTTCGGACAGGCCCAGCCCATGCTCGGCCGAGAGCGCGATGGCTTCGCCAAAGCCCAGCTTGAACGCCTCGACCAGCCCGGCTTCCGCCGCGCCACTCTCGGCCTTGTTGCCCACCAGATGCACGTCCTTGCCGGCTTTACGCAGTACCTGCGCAAAGCGCTGGTCGAGCGGCACGACACCGGCCCGGGCGTCGATCATGAACAGGATGACGTCGGCTTCCTTGATGGCCAGCTCGGTCTGCTGGCGCATCCGGTCTTCGAGGCTGCCATCCTTGACGTCCTCATAGCCCGCCGTGTCGAGAATGCGGAAGGTCAGGTCGGCGATGCGGCCCTCGGCTTCGCGGCGATCACGGGTAACGCCGGGCGTGTCGTCGACCAGTGCGATCTTGCGACCGACCAGGCGGTTGAACAGCGTGGATTTGCCGACATTGGGACGACCGACAATAGCAACGGTGACGGTCATACGTGTTTATTCCAATCCGGCGTCGGGCAGAGGCGGTCGCGCTTACTGCGCGGCCGGCTGGGCCTCGGTGGTGGCGGCGGGAGCATCCGCTGCGGGGGTCTCGGCAGCCGGTGCGTCCGCTGCCGGCGCTTCGGCGGCGGGGGCTTCGTCGCTGACGATCTCGTCGATGGCGCTGGCCGCGGCTTCGGTGGCATCTGCCACCGGCTCCTGCGTGATCGCGCCCTGCGACAGCAACTGGGCCAGGTAATAGCCCATGCGGTTGCGCACCGTGCTCTGCGTCAGCGGATCGTTGATGACTGCCTCGAAGCTGGCCTGCGCGGCGGCGAAATCGCCCGCCTTGTACTGCGCCAGGCCCAGCGCCTCGCGCGCTGCATTGCGCAGCGGGCTGCCTTCGGCGGCAATGCTGCCGACGCGCGATTCGACATCGGCCAGGGTGCCGGTATCGACCATCAGCGTACCGCCCAGCACCAGCGCCAGTTCGCGCAGGCGGGCGTTGGATTGGGTATTGGCAAGCGCGTCATAGGCGGCCACGGCATCGGCAACCGAGCCTTCCTTGGCCAGCACGCCCGCCTTGCGGAACTGCGCCAGCACCGGATAGCTGCCCGACCCATTGGCAATCAGCGTATCGAGCTGCGTCTGCGCCGCCGGCAGGTCGCCACCATCGATGGCGTCGAAAGCTGCATAGAGCTCGTCGGAAGACTGCGCGGCATTGTTGGCGTGATACCAGGTCCAGCCCTCGTTGACGGCCACGACAAGCACGACACCGACGGCTGCGCCAATCACATAGGGGGCGAAACGGCGCCACAGGGCGCGCATGCGATCGCTGCGCAGCTCCTCGTCGACTTCGCGGAAAATATTGTCCTGGGACATGGCCTGCCTAAGGTCATCACTTCAATTGGGCGCACGTTTAGCATGGCTCCCGTGGAAAGCAAATGCGCGCGGGAAACAGGCAGATTTCAGGACAATCCCCGCCGAGCCGGCCAGCGCAGCGCCTCATCCCAGCGACCACTCGCGGACATAATCAGGGAGCTTGCGACCCTTTACCGTATGCGCCAGCCAGAACTTGCGGACCGGCCAGCGGAACGGCCGCCTGAGCAGCATGTCGGCAACGCGTTCCGGCCCATACCAGATGGTCAGATGTGGCTCGAACAACTTCGGCCCCACGGGCATGCCCAGCCGCTGCATTTCCCGGCGCAGATCGGCATAAAGCTCCTGCACCTCGCGCGCGCCGTTCGAGCAGGTCAGCACCGTCGGCACAATGCTGCGGCCACCGGTCCTGGAGCGGCTGTCGCCGGCAAAGGTCTGCACGGTATCGAAGGCGATGTCGAAGCCGGGTCGCCTCACGGCATTGCCAGCCTCGATAGCGTCTTCGATCAGCGCAGGCTCGATCTCGTTGTTACTTTTCCACACGCCGTTGAGCGACACATGCAGGCGGTGGGCGCGAGCCGGATAGCGGGCGCCAAAGCGCCGCGCCAGCAATTCGCCGACCCGCTCGATGTCCTGCGCCACCGCGGGCGGCGGGACAAGGGTAAAATACCAACGATGCGCATAGTCGCGTGAAGCTGCGTCCGGCTTCAGCAACTTGCTCGACACGCCTCCGAAAAAGTCCAGTTGCCCGTCCATGGCATCGCCTGTTGTTCCTGTTTTGTTCTATCGCAAAGGCAGGCGCCCGTCAATGTCGCGTCTCGCTTGTCAACAAGGAGGCGACGTACTCCGTCTTGATCTTGGCACGCCTATGTCGAACCCAGAGACCAGTCGTCGTCGTTTTCGTCGCTGTCATACGCGCTAACGCCGACCCGGAGTCCGGTTCTCTTGGACCAACTGTCGATCGCGCTACGAGCGATGTTGTCGGGATTGGGCATCAGATGAGCCAGCGACACTCTTTCACGCCAGAGCATGTCTTCCAGCTGTGGAACATGCTTCATGTCCAAGGTAATAAGTCGAATGGGCTTTTCGCCGATCCGATAGGCGCTGTCGACTACTTCATCTAGAGACGGCCACCGGCCATTGTTCCAGTAGAATTGCCCGGCTCGATCCACACAAATAAACAAGCCATCTTGGCGCAGCAAATACGGATCCTGCGCTCGAGAGGACGTGATGTATCTTATGCCGAAACTCTTATCGACCAACCTCAGGAACGAGACTCTAACCGCCCAGACGCCGATCCTGTCCGGTATGTGTCCCTCCGGCACTTGCGAGGCGAAAAACGCCGATACAAGTGGCTTTCGTGTCCAATCCAGTAGCCGCGTTGGTATGCCGTGATGCTGCGCAACACCGAAGGCATTAGAGACATTTGTCTCCGGCCAGTCGGACGACGCTAGCGCCAATTTTAGAAAGCGTCGGCCGCTCCTGACCTCACCACCACCGCGTACTGTGTGCCCCAGTTCGTCACAGAACTCGGCGAAATGCTTGACGGAGTCGTATTCGGCGGCATTGCGGGCCAGATACTCCCGCATCGCAGGGGCCTTGGACGAGGGAATAGACCGAAACTGCATGAAGCGAGTCAGCTCGCGATCGAGCTCGTCGTCGATATAGTCCTCGAAGGACTGGATGAGGGGGGCCAGCTTCGAAATCACTGGCGGCCGCCAGGCTCTGGGCATGAGGGGCCAGGTAGCATCGGCCTGCCCCCTGAAGAACCACTCCACGGCGTGCCCCCGGCCCCAATGCGACCCAGTGGGCCGCAAGTAAGCCAGCATTTCTTCAGCCGACGTCGATTTTATCTCTTCAACGCAATTCAAAACCATTCGCGGCCATCCAACGGCACATCAGGTCGTTCAGCGATGACATATTAGCCGATAGCACGCAAAGTACTTTGATCGTCGTCGCCTTATTCCCACTCGATCGTGCCGGGCGGCTTGCTGGTCACGTCGTAGACGACGCGATTGATGCCGCGCACTTCGTTGATGATGCGCGTTGCCGTCTTGCCGAGGAAGTTCATGTCGAACTGGTAGAAATCGGCCGTCATGCCATCCACCGAGGTCACGGCGCGCAGGGCGCAGACGAATTCGTAGGTGCGGCCGTCGCCCATCACGCCCACTGTCTGGACGGGGAGCAGCACGGCAAAGGCCTGCCAGATCTTGTCGTACTGGCCCGACTTGCGGATTTCGTCGAGATAGATGGCGTCGGCCTGGCGGAGGATATCGAGCTTCTCGGGCGTAATGCCGCCCGGGCAGCGAATGGCGAGGCCCGGACCGGGGAAGGGGTGACGGCCGATGAAGCTCTCGGGCAGGCCCAGCTCGCGGCCAAGGGCGCGCACTTCGTCCTTGAACAGCTCACGCAGCGGCTCGACCAACTGCATGTTCATGCGCTCGGGCAGGCCGCCCACATTGTGGTGGCTCTTGATGGTGACCGAGGGACCGCCGGTGAACGACACCGATTCGATCACGTCGGGATAGAGCGTGCCCTGTGCGAGGAACTGAGCCCCGCCCAGCTTGCGCGCCTCTTCCTCGAAGGTCTCGATGAACAGGCGGCCGATGATCTTGCGCTTGGTTTCCGGGTCCGACTGGCCGTCGAGTTCGCGCAGGAAGACCTTGGACGCGTCCACGTGGACCAGCGGAATGTTGTACTGGTCGCGGAACATGGTCACGACCTGCTCGCTCTCATTGAGCCGCATCAGGCCATGGTCGACATAGATGCAGGTGAGCTGGTCGCCGATTGCCTCGTGGATCAGCACGGCCGCGACCGATGAATCGACGCCGCCGGAAAGGCCGCAGATGACCTTGCCGGTGCCGACCTGCGCGCGGATCTTCTCGATCATCTTGCTGCGATAGGCAGACATGTTCCAGTCGGACTCGAGGCCGACGATCTTGTGCACGAAGTTGGCCAAGAGCTTGCCACCATCTGGCGTGTGAACCACTTCGGGGTGGAACATGGTGGTGTAGCGCTTGCGCGCCTCGTCGCCCGCCACGGAGAAGGGCGCATTGGGCGAGGTCGCCATGACCTTGAAGCCCTCAGGGAGCTCGGTGACGCGGTCGCCATGGCTCATCCAGACGGGGTACTTGCCACCCACATCCCAGATACCGTCATAAAGTGCCGATGGCTCGAGGATTTCGACATCGGCGCGGCCGAATTCGCGGTGGTGCCCACCCTCGACCTTGCCGCCAAGTTGCAGGCACAGCGTCTGCTGACCGTAGCAGATGGCGAGGATCGGCAGGCCGGAATCGATGATCTCCTGCGGGGCCCGTGGACTACCCTCTTCGGTGACCGAAGCCGGCCCGCCCGAGAAGATGATGCCCTTGGGCTGCATCTCGGCAAAGGCGGCCGCCGACTTGTTGAAGGGGTGAACTTCGCAATAGACGCCCGTCTCGCGAATACGACGCGCGATAAGCTGAGTGACTTGCGATCCGAAGTCGATGATCAGGATCGATTGCGGGCGGTCGGACATGTCTGTGCTTTGCATGGCGAGCCATTATCGCCGCGCGGCAGATTCCGCAAGCAGTCAGGTTGCAGGACTGGGTTGCTGCGGTGTTTTTCGGCCCAGGCCGAAGACGAAGCGGGCGTAAAGCCAGCTGATGGCGAGGAACGACAGGCCCATGCCCAGGAACGACAGCACCCGCCAGAGCCCCTCGAGATCGGCGGCGTCGAACAGGAACACCTTGATGGTGGCCGCCAGCACGAAGACAAAGGATAGCGCCCGCGCACCCAGGTTCTGGATGGCAACGCCGATGATCAGCAAGGCCGCGCCGAAGGCAAGCATGCCGATCGAATAGCTGTAGGACTCGGCGTCCGATGTCAGCCCCTGCAGGTTCAGCGGGTGGAAGGCATGGCGAATGTCGAGCACCATGAGCGTGAAGAGGAACACCACTGATGTGACCGAGATGGCAATGCCCGTCCGCGCTATCGGGAGGCGCAGGTCCTGCCGGATGAACCAGCCGATGACCAGCAAGGCCAGCGCGGGCAGGCCGATCGACAGCAGGGCCACGTTGAAGACGGGCACCCCAGGCAATTCGTAATCGGGCCAGAACGTGTAGAGCGGCAGGACCACGCTGAGCGCCATGGCCGCCGTGGTGACGACCGCGAGCACGAGGCCGGAGAAATAGAGCGTCCGGCGCTGCCAGCGGCGCCCCGCATAGAGCGCCACCGCCGCCAAAGCGAGTTCGGGCAGGGCGATGCGGGCCACCGTGCTATGGGCGGTCCGAACTGTTGCGACATCGGCGCCACCCAGCAGCAGGAAGCCGACGGCTGCCACGGCCATGCCGCCGACATCGAGGCAGTCGGCGAACACATCGGCGTCGTCGCGACGGAACAGGTAACCGGCGCCCAGGAAGGCCAGGCCGGGCAGGATCAGCAGCACCCAGGGCGATTCCGACAGTGAACCGGCAAAGGCATAGCTCGGTTCGAAGGCGAAAGCCGAGGCCGAGCCGGTCGCGTTGAATGCGCCGATGATGAGCAGGCCATAGATCGCGGAAAGGCCGACGGCCACGATGCGCAACGCCCCGACACCGGTGCGGCGGTGCACATAGGCGAGACCAAGGACCTCCAGCGCCGCCGCAGCCGGATAGTAGAGCGGGTCGAGTTCTAGCACGATGACGAGCGACACGAAGGCCGTCACCGCGGAGGCCAGGATGGCATAGACGCGGTCCCTGACCGTCGGTTCGCCGATGGCTGGGCCGAAGCGCCACAGCAGGGCCAATAGAGCCACCGCCAGGACCAGCGCGCCCAGGGACCAAAGATGCGGCTGATCCAGCGCTGCTTGCCAGCCGGCCGCCTTGCCCAGGGCCATGATGTAGAAGAACAGCGCCACGAAGGCGGCTGTGCCGGCGGCCAGCACGGGTGCCTGCAAACGCCGGAACTGGTCCAGCGCGAAAAAGCCGAAGATCGCCGCGGCGGCAATGATGACCACGGCGGCCGCCGGCTCGCTATTGTCCCAGCCCAGCATGGCCAGCGCCGTGGCGGCCAGCGGCGCCAGCGGGAGATAACGCAGAGTCACCGGCCAGATGAAGGCCAGGGCGACGGTCGCCGCTCCGAAGGCGAGCAGGCCCTGCCAGAACGGCAGGAGGTAGCCCGACTGGACCAGCAGGGCCACAAAGCCAAGGCTGCTGAGGGCCACGGCGGCGATGACGGCTTGCCCGGGATTGGTGGCTTCGCCCTTACGGCCCTGCGCCGACACCGGACGGTCAGCGATCGACCAGGTCGGATAGGCGGCAACGAGCACGATCGCGGCAACGGCGAACAGGAACGCCGTGCCCCAGATGTGGTCGGTCTCAAAGCCCGGCAGCGCAGCCCAGGCGGCGATCCAGACCGCCGGACCGAGCAGCGCCACCAGCGCAATGTTCCACCACCCCTTGCGCCGGATAATGACGAACATGCCGATCAGGATCGCGGTGAGATAGGCGAACAATACCGCGGTGGACGGTTGCTCGCTCGGGATCAGCGCCGGCGTCACATAGCCGCCCAGCATGCCGACAATGGCCACCGTGCGGCCAAAGATCAGCGCGATGGCGATGCCTGCGGCGGTCACTGCCGCCATGGCGACGAAGCCTGCCGTTATCGGCACCAGCTCATAAACCACCGAGGCCAGGTAGGCCGTGGCAAACAGCGTGGCGACGCCTGCGGCAGCCAGGGCCGCGGCAATGGCCGGGCCATTGTCGGCCTTGACGCGACGACGAACGAATTCGGCGCCGAGCAGGAAGGCAAACGCAGCCAGCAATGCCGCGAAGACGCGGAAGGCCGGCGTCAGCAGGCCGGCTTCGATCGAGTAGCGGACAAAGAAGAAGCCGGCGAGTGACAAGGCCAGTGCGCCTAGCCACACGGGCAGGCGCACGCCGATGAAGCGCTCCCAGTCGAATGGTGGGCGCGGAGCCGTTACCGCCTGTGGCGTATTCGCCGCGGCGACCCAACCGCTATCGGTGTCCTGAGGCGCCTCCTCGGTGGCGGTTTCGGGCTCGGCGCTTTCCGGTGGAACCTCGGCAGCTTCGACCTTGGGCGCAATGGTCTCCGGCACGACCGCTTCGACGGGGGCCGGGGCAGGTGGCGTCTCGGCCACCTGGTCGGCGGGGTGCAGCGCCCGCCGTTCAAGATTGTCGACCCGTGCCTTGAGGCTGGCATTCTCGGCGGCCAGCTTGGCCACGCGGCCGGACTGGCCCATGGCCATGACCAGGGAGACGATCGGCGCGATCAGATAGAACGCGCCCAGCAGCACTCCCAATGCAATGAATTCGTCCATCTTGTCCCCCGATCGCAGGAGCGCATGCGGCCCGCGGATCGTCAAGGGCGGGCGGGGGAAACTCCCGCGCCGCGCGTATCCCGGCTTGCAGTTCGCGCCTCGCGGTGGCACCTGTATCGATTGCGCACAGGAGCCGAATGGCCGGCCGGGAGGACATGATGACACCAAGCAATAGCCGCCTCTACGGGGCCGACTTCGTCCGCGCGACGGCTTGCTTCATCGTGTTGTTCCATCACCTGGCGCAGCGCATCGATTTCCGCAGTGCGCTGGGCGCCAACCCCATCGGCGAGGTACTCAACAGCGTCGGCGGCTTTGGCGTCGGCATGTTCTTCGTGCTGAGCGGCTTCCTCCTCGCCCGGCCCTTCTGGCAGGCGCTCGACGCCGGCGAGCCCATGCCCTCGCTGCGCGTCTATGCCCTGCGCCGTGCCGCACGCATCATCCCGGGTTTCTGGCTGGCGCTGACGGTCACCTTCATCCTGAGCGTCACCGTGTTCGGTTTTGCGCTCGATGGCTGGCTGTGGCTGCGCTATGCCAGCGGGCTGCTGCTGGTCAGCGACTGGCACTGGACCTCCCTGTTCCCGGTCGAGATCAATGGGCCCCTCTGGTCCATCGGCTTCGAGGTCAGCTCCTATCTGATGCTGCCGCTAGGCTTCCTTGCGTTTTTTGGCCTGGGGCAGGGGCGGCTGCGGGGCTGGTCGGCGCGGCTGGCCTGGCTCGGCGTCATCGCCCTCGCCCTGGGCGCCCACTGGCTGTTTTACACCAATGTGGAGGTCGACCCCTTCAACAAGGGCTGGAACTACGGCCTGCAGGGCGGCGCCAAGACCTGGATGCCCTGGTTCAACCCGTTCGGCTTCTTCGTCATGTTCGCCACCGGTGCCCTGGCTGCAGGCGTCCAGGTGAGCATCGCCCAGGCCCGCTCGTTCGTCTTTGACATAGTTGCGGTCGCCGCGCTTGTGGTCACTGGCACCATCATCTGGCAGATGGGGCTCGAGGGGGGCGGCGAGTTCTATGGCTGGCTGCGCGTGCCCTATCAGTTCCCCACATTCCACCTGATGCTCGGCCTGGCGCTGGCGACGGCGCCCTCCAGCCTGCTGATCGGCCGCATCCTCGACAATCCGCTGGTTGCCTGGCTCGCCCGCATCTCGTTCGGCATCTATGTCTGGCACTACCTTGTGCTCGAACTCGTCCGCCTCTATTGGGTGCCCGAGATGGTCTACGGCACCATGACCGATGCCACCAAGTTCGTGGTGGCCAGCGTGGTGGTAACGGTCATCACCCTGGTGATCGCGTCGCTCTCCTGGCGCTGGCTGGAGCTGCCCGTGATCAACTGGGCGCGGGGGCTGGAGAATCGCAGGCCAATCGGCCAGAGCATGCCTGCCTGACCGCAACGAACAGCGCGCTGCGGCCGTTTGCGCCGCAAAATGGCAATAGGACTTCGATTGACCCAACAGCGACTGCTCGGCGCAGATTTCCTGCGTGCCGCCGCCTGCCTGATGGTGCTGCTGCATCATCTCGCCTTCCGCATGGACATGAGCAACGTGCCTGACGCGGCCGGGCCGGTCATGCGCTTCCTCGTCATGGGCAGCTTCGGAGTGTCGATTTTCTTCGTGCTCAGCGGCTTCCTGCTGGCTCGCCCGTTCTGGTTGGCGCTCGATCGCGGCGAGCCGATGCCATCTTTGCGCATCTATGCGCTGCGCCGGGCGGCACGCATTCTGCCCGGCTTCTGGCTCGCGCTCGTCGTCAGCCTGGTCTGCAGCGTCGCCGTCAGCGGTTCGCCGCTCGATGGCGAGCACATCATCCGTTTTCTCGCCGGCTTCCTGCTGGTCAGCGACTGGCATTGGCTGACGCTGTTCCCGGTCGACAACAATGGCCCGCTCTGGTCCATCGGCTTCGAGGTCACGTCCTACCTGCTGCTGCCCTTCTGCCTGGCCATGCTTTTTGCGTTCCGCCTGCGCGACTGGAGCGGGCGGCTGGCCTGGGTCGGCGTCATTGCCGCCGTGCTGGTTCTCCACTGGCTGGTGGTGCAGTGGGCGCCCATCGATGAGGTGGAGCGCGGCTGGGATCACGGGCTGGTCGGCGGCGCCAAGGCCTGGATGCCGCGCTTCAACCCCGTCGGCTTCTTCGCCATCTTCGCGCTGGGCGCACTCGCCGCCGGAGTGCAGGTGCGATTGGCGAACCTGCGGCACTGGGTGTTCGACGTTGTCGGCCTGTTGGCGATTGCCGCTATCGGCTCGCTGATGGCCGCTCACATGGGCGGCCTGACCGAGGGTTTTGGGTTTCTCGGCATTCCCTATGGCTATCCGTGGATGCCGCTTGCCGCCGGTCTGGCGCTGGTTGCCCTGCCTTCGTCCGTGCTGGCCGGGCGCCTGCTCGATAACCGGGTGTCGCGCTTCATCGCCCAGATATCGTTCGGCATCTACATCTGGCACTTCCTGGTCATTGGCCTCATGGCACGCCTGCTGCCACCCAGCTTTCAGACGGGTGGCGAGCAGGGCTGGAGCATATGGCTCTGGTCGAGCGCCATCGCGATAGCGGTCAGCGTCGCCGTGGGGACGCTGAGCTTCTACGCGCTCGAGCAGCCAGTCGTGCGCTGGGCCCGCCGATTCGAGAAGCGCGACCGCCTCCAGCCTGCGCTGGCCTAGTTCAGGATGGCGATGGAAAGGTTGAGCAGCGTCGCAAAACTCACCCACGCCAGATAGGGCACGAACAACCATGAGGCGACGGTATCGTATTTCCGCGCCACGAGGATAAAGGCCACGATCAGGGCGAGAATGGCCACGATGACCGCAAAGGCCGGCCACAGCATCTGGCCGATAAACCAGATCGGCGACCAGGCCCAGTTGAGCGCCATCTGCGCGAACCAGATCTTCATGGGGCCGCTATGCGGGTCCACCATCCAGATGCGCCAGCCGGCAACGGCAATCATAACGTAGAGCGTGAACCAGACGGGTCCGAAAATCCAGTTGGGTGGGTTGAACGGCGGCTTGGCGAGGCTTTGATACCATTCGCCGGGGACCGACTGCGTGCCGATCAACGCCCCGACCCCGATCACCACGACGAGAAATATGCCCAGGGTCAGCCAGGGGCGAGGGGTCTTGTAGTCGGCGAGAGACGGTACGGTCATGAGAGCCACGCGGTTTGGGATGCACTGCTAGCTGAACGTGGCAGCGCAGCAATGAGTTTCACCCTATTGCGTGATGGTGCAATCGGCCCGTTCGATGGTCAGCGACCCCGTGCCGCCGTCTTCCGCCACGTAGTCGAGCACCACGCTGGACTCATCGCCCGACCAGGCAGCCGTGATGTCGGCAAACAGCGGTCGGTCGCCGGCAACGGAAAGCGGGCATTTGGTGCGCACGCCCCCGACATCGAGGATGGCGACCCGATCGCAGCCGGTAGCGCCGCAGAGCTCCCCCAGCTCGATCCGCGCAGCGCCCGAAGGCGAAACCAGGTCATGCCGCGTGTCGGGCGCCGGGAACATGAACCAGACGAACGCGAAGGACGCCGCGAGCAGCACCGCGGAAACGGCGACAAAGCC
>CBFGMY010000085.1:0-16148 GCA_965650055.1 uncultured Devosia sp. | reverse complement strand
TGTCTGGCCCCAATATCGGGGCTCTCATCACCCCCTCCCAACCTCCCCCGTCGAGGGGGAGGTGCCGCCTGGTTTGTGTGGCGATACTGAACCTCATCCAGTTCGGCAAACACTCGCCAGCTTTGCTTCCGAGGGGCCTTCGATGCCGCATAAGACATTCTTTGCCTTCATCCTGCCCTCGCTGATCGCGATGGTGCTGTTCATCGCGCTGCCGATCGTTTCGGTCGTGGTGCAGAGCTTCCATGTCGAGCATGGCCGCATCCTGGTCGAGGTGGAAAACTGCCAGCCCTTCGGCGGCTGCACCAAGGAAACCCGGGTCGATACGGCCGCCATGGCCGAACTTGAATCCGCGCAGCCCATGGGGCGGTTCAACGGCTTCGGCACCTATCTCAATCGCGGCCACCTGGCGGTCAATGAGATCGGCGCCATCCTCAGCAGCAATGCCGGCTTCGGTGACGTGGTCAGCCGCATCTACAATCTGCCCTTCTACAAGGCCCTGGCCTTTACCCTGGTCTTCTGTTTCGTGGTAACGCCGCTGGCCATGGGGCTGGGCTTTGCCATCGCGCTGGCGGTCAACGCGCTGCCCAAGTTCACCAAGGGACCGGTGATCTTTTTCTCGCTGCTGCCCATGATCATTACGCCGCTGGTCGGCTCGCTGATCCTCTACTGGATGATCCAGGCCAACGGCATCATCGGCGCGACGCTGCAGAACCTCTTCAACGACCCGACGCTGTCGCTGCGCGCCTCGCCCATGCTGACCTGGGCCTCGCTGCTGTTCTATGGCGTGTGGACCAATGCGCCGTTCAGCTTCGTGGTGTTCTATGCGGGGCTCCAGACCGTGCCGGGCGATACGCTGGAATCGGCGATGATCGATGGCGCCTCCCGATGGGAACGCATCCGCTACGTCATCATCCCGCACCTGGCACCGCTCGCCACCTTCGTCGCCCTGGTGCAGCTGATGGACAATTTCCGCGTCTTCGAGCCGATCGTCGGCTTCTCGGCCGAGGCCAATGCGACGTCGCTGAGCTGGCTGATCTTCAACGATCTCAGCGGCGACGCCCAGCTGTTCGGTTCGGCCGGCGCCACCTCGGTGCTGACCATTGCCGGGGTCATCGTGCTGCTCATGCCAGTGTTGATCCGCACCTGGCGCGAATTCAACCACAAGGTGGTGTGACATGTCTGAAGCCGTGCTCGCGCAACGCCGTCCGCTGCCGCTCAACCTGCTGATATCAGGCTTCATCGCCCTCTGGGTGGTGCTGGCTGCCTTCCCCTTCGTCTGGACGGTCTGGGGATCGTTCAAGGTCGAGCCCGATTTCTTCTCCCGCGAAAGCTGGTGGAACGCCATTGCCGGCACCTATACCCAGATCCAGACCGGCGCTGCCTTTACCGGCGACGGCTATTACGGGGCCTGGGTGACGCGCGGCTTCTGGCGCGCTGCGGGCAATACCGCCATCGTCACGGTCAGTGTCACCGTCATTTCGCTGACGCTGGGTACGCTGGGTGGCTATGCGCTGGCCCGGTCTGGCCAGCGCTACGCCTTCTGGATCCTGATCGCTGCCCTGGTCTTCCGCGCCATGCCGCATATCACGTTGGTCTCGGGCTACCTGTTGCCCTTCTTCCAGTTCAATATCTGGGGCGTGCTGCCTACCTCGATTATCGTGCTGGTGGCGATCAACCAGCCGTTCACGCTGTGGATGCTGCATTCGTTTTTCCTCAGCATTCCCAAGGACCTCGACGAGAGCGCCATGGTCGATGGCTGCTCGCGCTTCGAGGCGTTCCGGCGGGTCATCATTCCGGTGATGTGGCCGGGCGTGGTGACGACGGGGCTGTTCAGCTTCCTGCTCGCCTATAACGACTTTGCCACCACCTCGATGCTGCTCAGCGCCGATAACCAGACCATGGTGCCCAAGATCTCGAGTTTCCTCGGCTCGGTGCAGGAGCAGGGCAATGTCATGTTCGCCGTGGCCGCAGTGGTCTCGGCAACGGTGCCACTCTTCATCCTCGTGCTCTTCTTCCAACGCCAGATCGTCAGCGGGCTCACCGCCGGCGCAGTGAAAGGCTGATCCCATGGCTCAGATCCGTCTCAAGAATGTGTCCAAGCGCTGGAACAACTTTGTCGGCGTGGACAATTTCAACCTCGATATATCAGACCAGGAATTCCTCGTGCTGCTGGGACCCTCCGGCTGCGGCAAAACCACGACCATGCGCATGATCGCGGGGCTCGAGGACATCACCGAGGGCGAGATCTGGATCGGCGAACGGCTGGTCAACCGGCTCGAGCCCAAGGACCGCGACATCTCGATGGTGTTCCAGAGCTACGGGCTCTATCCGAACATGACGGTCTACGAGAACATCCGTTTCCCTCTCAAGGTCCGCAAGGTGCCGGCCGAACAGCACCACGAGCGGGTAATGGCCGCGTCCAAGATGGTCGAGCTCGACGACTTCCTGCAGCGCCGGCCAGCGGCTCTGTCCGGCGGCCAACGCCAGCGCGTGGCCCTCGCCCGCGCCATCGTGCGCGAACCCAACGCCTTCCTGATGGACGAGCCGCTGTCCAACCTCGACGCCAAGCTGCGCGTTTCGACCCGCGCGCAGATCAAGAACCTGCATCATACGCTCAAGCGCACCACCATCTATGTGACCCACGACCAGATCGAGGCCATGACGCTGGCCGACCGTGTGGTGGTAATGAGCAAGGGGCTGATCCAGCAGGTCGGCACGCCCATGGAAATCTACGATCGCCCGGCCAACACGTTTGTCGCCAGCTTCATCGGCTCGCCGGCAATGAACCTGGTGCATGGCGAGATCGCCGATGGTGTGTTCAGCGGCGACCATATCCGCGTCGATGGCCTGCCGAAGTCGGTCAAGGGCCCGGTGACGCTCGGCTTCCGCGCGGAAGATGCAGTGCTGGCCGGTGAGCGCGGTCATGTCGAAGCGCCGATCTATTCGGTCGAGCTGCTCGGGGAAGCCACGATGATCTCGATGCGCGTGGCCGGCGAACTCGTGTCCATCAAGGTCGGCAAGGACTACCGGGCCGAGATCGGCGACATGGTCCGCGTCAATATCGCTCCTGCCGCATGTCACCTCTTCGACCGCGCCGGCGGTCAGCGTATCGTCGCTGCCATCTGACATGTCTGCGCAGGTATCCGCCTTGGCCATCGATCCTACCGACAATGAACGCCGCGTCGCCTTCGACGCTGCCTTGACGCGCCACGGTATTGCCTTGTCGGCGAGCGAGAGCGACGGGATCTATAAGCTTGCGACCTGGTTGCGCGACGGACTTGCGCGCGCCAAAGGGGCTGACACTCCTATATCTCTCCAACCCACGGCGTCATTGCCGCAAAGGCGGGAAGCCACTCTTCCCGCCACGGAAACAAGTGTGGATACCCGCCTTCGCGGGAATGACGTCGTGAAAGGGGCCGACGGCCTCGCCGCCAACGCCGCACTGGATCTGTCGCTACTCGAGCAGGGCCGCATGCTGCGCGATGGGCGGCTGACATCGGTCGCGCTGGCTGAGGCGCATCTGGACCGGATTGCCAGGCGGGATGGCGCCTATCGCGCCTTCTATGTGGTCGCGACCGAACGCGCCCTGGCTGAAGCGGCCCGTGCCGATGCTGAATTGGCGGTTGGGCAGGATCGTGGTCCGCTGCATGGCATTCCAATCGGCATCAAGGACCTGATCGATGTCGCCGGCTTGCCGACGACGGCCGATGCGCCGGGCCGGGCCGACGCAATTGCCACGGCCGATGCTGAGGTCGTCGAGCGGCTGCGGGCGGGTGGCGCGGTGCTGATTGGCAAGCTGGCGACCTATGAATGGGGTACGGTCGGCCCCGACAAGGGCGGACTATTCCCTCCGGCGCGCAACCCGTGGAGCCTGGATCACATTACCGGAGGCTCATCGTCTGGCAGTGCCGTCGCGGTTGCCGGCGGCCTGTTGCGGACGACGCTGGGCACCGACACCGGCGGGTCGCTGCGCGGGCCGGCTTTCTATTGTGGCGTAGTTGGATTGAAGCCGACCTTCGCCGCTGTGCCTACGGCAGGCGTGCTGCCCATGTCTGATAGTATGGATCATGTCGGCCCCATGAGCGCGACAGTCGCCGAGGCTGCGATTACGCTCGACGTCATTTCCGATCATCAGGGCGCTGCGGCGCGACTGGGCCAGTCGGTGGCCGGGCTGCACATTGGCTATGCCCGAAACTGGTTCGCCCTTGACGCCCAGACCATGCCGGCCGTGCTGACCGCTATGGACGCGGCCATGTCCACGCTGTCCCAGCTGGGCGCCACAATCGAAGAGGTCGACCTGCCGGACTACTTCGCCATCGAAGTGGCTGCCGCGGCAATCCTGCACAAGGAGAGCTTTGATCATCACGCCGACAATCTGCGGCAGAACCCCGGGGCCTATGGCCGTCGCACTTTTCTCAGCCTGGCTGCCGGCGTGGCCGTGACGGATGAGGAACTGGCCGCAGCAAAGCGGGCAGGGGCCGCATTCCGCTCCGCCGTCGACACGCTGCTGACCCGCTGCGATGCACTGGCTACCGTGGGCGCTTTGACCACGGCCCTGCCGGCCGCGCCGTTTGAAAGGGAAGTCGTGTGGACGCCGATGCGAACCATCGCTTTCAACGTCAGCGGTCACCCCGTGCTGGCCCTGCCGATCGGCTTTCACAACGGCCTGCCCATCGGCATGCAGATTATCGGCAAGCATCATGATGAGGCCCGCATCGTCCAGATCGGTGACGCCTTCGAGCGAGTGACAGACCACGCGGTTCAGCGACCGCCGGCCGCCTAGACAGAATCCGACGGCGATCCGCAAGGTGACCGTTTACAAATTTGCATACGTATGCAGAATGCAGGAAACAGGAGCGACCCATGCCAGTCTGGCTCAAGCGCGGTAAGAATGTCGAGGAGCGGGCCGAGGCGGATCGCCAGGTGCGCGCCACGGTCGAGGGCATTCTCGGCGATATCGAAAAGCGCGGGGACGATGCCGTTCGCGAGCTCAGCGCCAAATTCGACAGGTGGGACCGCGAGGACTTCCGGCTGAGTCAGCAGGAGATCGACGACTGCATTGCGCAGCTCACCGATCAGGATCTTACCGACATCGAATTTGCCCAGACCCAGGTGCGCAATTTCGCGCGGGCGCAGCGCGCCACCATGACCGACCTCTCGGTCGAGACGCTGCCTGGGGTGACGCTGGGCCACAAGCATGTGCCGATCAATGCCGTGGGTTGCTACGTGCCCGGCGGTAAATACCCTCTGCTCGCTTCCGCCCACATGTCGGTGATCACAGCCAAGGTGGCGGGATGCGAGCGGGTCATCACTTGTGCTCCCCCTTTTGGAGCCAAGCCGGCACCGGCTGTCGTCGCCGCACAGGCGATGGCCGGTGCCGATGAAATCTACGTCCTTGGCGGCATCCAGGCCATCGGCGCCATGGCCATCGGCACCGAGAGCATCGACCCGGTCGACATGCTGGTGGGCCCGGGTAATGCCTTCGTTGCCGAAGCCAAGCGGCAGCTTTTCGGCCGCGTCGGCATCGACCTGTTCGCCGGTCCGACGGAAACCCTGGTCATTGCCGACGAAACGGTCGACGGCGAAATCTGCGCCACGGACCTGCTCGGCCAGGCCGAGCACGGCCCCACCACGCCCGCCATCCTGTTGACCACGTCGGAAAAGCTGGCACGCGAGACCATGGCCGAAATCGAGCGCCTGCTCGAAATCCTGCCCACCGGCGAAATCGCCCGGAAGTCCTGGGCGGACTATGGCGAGGTGATCGTCTGCGAGGATTATTTCGAGATGCTGGTCGAAGCCGACCGCATCGCGTCGGAACATGTGCAGGTGATGACGGACCGCGATATGTGGTTCCGGGACAGGCTCACCAATTATGGTGCACTGTTCCTCGGACCGCGCACCAACGTAGCCTATGGCGATAAGGTGATCGGCACCAATCACACTCTCCCCACGATGAAGGCGGCGCGCTATACGGGTGGCCTGTGGGTGGGCAAATTCATGAAGACCTGTACGTGGCAGACCGTCACGACTGACGCGGCCTCGGCCATGATCGGCGAGTATGGTTCGCGGCTATCGATGCTGGAGGGCTTTGTCGGCCATGCCGAGCAGGCCAATGTGCGGGTGCGCCGCTATGGCGGTCGCAACATCCCCTACGGCACCGGCGCTACGCCGCGCACGGAGGCTGCCGAGTAAGATGAGCCTGCCGCGCACTCCCAGCTTCCGTCTTGACGGCAAGCGGGCCCTTGTTACCGGGGGCACGCGCGGCATCGGGCTGGGCGCGGCGGTGGCCTTGGCCGAAGCCGGCGCCGCAGTGACCATTGCGGCGCGCACGGCCGGCGATATCGAGACCGTGGTCAACCAGATGGCCGATGCGGGCCTCTCCGGCGAGGGCGTGGCGCTCGACATCACCGACAGCGCGGCGGTCAAGGCTTTCGTCGACGACGTCGAACCCTTCCAAGTGCTGGTCAATTCCGCGGGCACGGCGCGGCATTCGAGCTTTGCCGATATCACCCCGGCCAACTACCAGGCGGTGATGGACCTCAATCTGTCGGCGGCGCTCTTCGTCTCGCAGGCGGTCGTGGCGCGGCTGACTGCGGCAGGCCTGCCCGGTTCGATCATCCATATTTCATCACAGATGGGCCATGTGGGCGGGCCGAGCCGCGCCGTCTATGCCGCCAGCAAGTTTGCTGTTGAAGGGCTCTCCAAGGCCATGGCTATCGAGCTGGGTCCTCATAATATCCGGGTCAATACGGTGTGCCCGACCTTCATCGAGACCGAGTTGACGAGCAAGAATCTCAGCGACCCCGAATTCCGGAGCTGGGTCCTGTCCAAGATCAAGCTCGGTCGCCTGGGCCGGATCGAAGACATTATGGGCCCGATCGTGTTCCTCGCATCCGATGCCGCTGCGCTGGTGACAGGTGCTTCACTTCTGGTGGATGGCGGATGGACAGCGGAGTAAAAAAGCCCGGCGTCACATCCAGCCAGGTCGCCGAGCACGCTGGCGTCTCGCAGTCGGCTGTGTCGCGCACCTTTACGCCCGGCGCGTCGATCTCGCCCAAGACGCGGCAGAAGGTGTTGGCTTCGGCCAAGCAACTGGGCTACCGGCCCAACGCCATAGCCCGCTCGCTGATCACCAACCGCTCGCGTATCATCGCGGTGGTGATGGCGTATCTGGAAAACCTGTTCTATCCGGACGTGCTTGAGGAGCTGGGTCGGGCGCTGGCGGCGGAGAACTACCACCTGCTGCTGTTCACCGGCTTCAAGGACCGTGACAGCGATCCGGTCTTCGACCAGCTCATGCAGTATCGCGTCGACGGCATCATCCTGGCATCGACCTCGCTGTCCTCGGAACTGTCGGAAGAGTGCGCCACCGCCGGCATTCCGGTCGTGCTGTTCAACCGCACCACCGAGCGCGATGCGGTATCCAGCGTCACCACGCGCAACAGGGAAGGCGGCAAGCGGATTGCCGACTTTCTGGTGGCGGGTGGGCACAAGAGCTTTGCCTATATTGCCGGCCTCGAAAACTCGTCCACCAACCGCGACCGCCAGCAGGGTTTCATCGAGGGCCTGGCCGCGCACGGCTTTACCGACGTGCTCGTCGAAACCGGCAACTATTCGCGGACCGATGCCGAAGCCGCCGCGCGCAAGATGTTTTCACGCTCCGACCGGCCCGATGCGCTGTTTGTCGCCAATGACCACATGGCTGTCGCCGTGATGGATGTGGCGCGTCATGAATTCGGGCTTCGGATACCCGAGGACCTCTCCATCATTGGCTACGACGATGTCGGACCGGCCCGCTGGACCTCCTATGGCATCACCTCGATGAGCCAGCCGCTCAAGCGCATGGTGGAAGCCACGGTCGATATCCTGATGGATCAGATCGCGAGCGGCGATATCGAGGCGGAACACCGCATTCTCAATGGCGAACTGGTTGTCCGCACCTCCGCCAGACTTCCCAAGACAGGCATCGTCGAAACCGACGGCCGCAAGGTTTACCGACCCAAAGAGGCGTAGCGAGACCGAGGCTCAACCGGCCACGCCTCGTTTTTGCCTCTCGATGCATACGAATGCAAATGCGATGAAAGGATGTTCCGATGACCAAATGGACGCAAAGCGAGATGGAAAAGCGCCTGGTGCGCTACGCCGATCTCAAGGGCCTGCGCAACGCCTTTATCGATGCGCGCACGCCCGGTTCGGACCGCAAGGAGAACTTCACCATCATCGGCCCCGGCGTGAGCGAGAACCCGGCGCAGGTGGTACATATCCCCGAGGCGCATGGCTTCAACGTCGGCGCCGCGCGCCAGCCCTTTGGCTGCACCAACAGCCAGCATAGCCACCTGACGGCCGAAACCTTCGTGGTCCATACCGGCAAGTGGCGCTTCGTGTTCGGCGCCAACAAGGATGAGGGTTATCTCGATGTCGAGCCGGGCGACGTGGCCACTGTGCCAACCCACATGTTCCGCGGCTTCGAGAAGCGCGACGAGGGCACTGGCTTCCTCTATGTCGTGCTCGGCCATGACGATCCGGGCAAGGTGGTCTGGGCTCCCAGCGTCTTCAAGATGGCCGAGGATTTTGGCCTCAAGCTGCTGAAAGGCGGCAAGCTGATCGATACCACGCTGGGCGAGACGGTGCCCGAGGGCGCCGAGATGGAGCTGCCCCCCGACGCCGCCAAGATGAAGGAACTGGCGACGCCGCCAATGTCCGAGCTCAGCAAATATGCGCTCAAGCCCGAGCAGATGAAGGGCAACCCGAACTCGCCGCTGGCGGGCGAGGGCGTGGAAGAAGCCGCGCTGATCGGCGATATCGATGCCCAGGACGGCTTCAAGGCCGGCCCGATCATCGGCCACTGGCAGCATGACTTTGCCCTGCGTCGCCTCAAGCTCGAGACAGGCGCAACCATCCCGGCCCATAGCCGCAGCGAGCAGGAGGTGATCTTCGTGCAGTCGGGCACGCTGGAAGTGAGCTGGGCCGATGGCGCGCTCATCCTGGGGGCCGGCGATACGCTGACCGTGCCGATCGGCCTGGCGCATGGCTTCCGCAACCCGGCTTCGGCTGATGCGATTGCCTTTGTGGTGCGTGGTGCCGCGGCACCGGCGGCCCCGCAATTCGTGGCGGCGCAGGCGGCGGAGTAAAGTTCCGGATAGCACCACGATCCGGGTGTGGATGGCTCGATGCTCACGCCCAAAAGGAGAAACCATGCCAACCATCTCGCCCGACGTCCTTGCTGCCCTGCGCAAGGCCGATACCCCCACCGTCTGCAACGCCCTTGAACACGTCATGGGCGGGCGCACCGCGGAGGGCTTTACCAAGACCCCGGTGGTCTGCGCCGATCCAAACCTGCCGCCGGTCGTGGGCTTTGCCCGCACCGCCAAGATCCGCGCCTCGTCGCCAGCACAGAAGCCGGCAGCCGAGGTGCGGGCCCTGCGCATGGCCTATTATGAGTATGTGGCAGCGGGCGAGGGGCCTAATGTCGTGGTCATCGAGGACACCGATTTCCCCCATGTCATCGGCGGTTTCTGGGGCGAAATGCAGGTGGCCCAGCACAAGGGGCTGGGCATAGCTGGCACGGTCACCAATGGCGTACTGCGCGATCTTGGGATGCTCGACGAAGGCTACCAGGTGATTGCCGGCGCCGTCGGGCCAAGCCACGCTTTTGTGCATGTGACGGAGCTCGATTGCCCGGTGACGGTGTTCGGGATGTCGGTGCGGCCGGGGGATTTGATCCATGCCGATCGGCATGGCGCCGTGGTGATCCCGGCCGAGAATATCGAGCGCATGGCCTGGGCGATCGATGTGGTGATGCGCAAGGAAGTGCCGATTTTGACCGCGGCAAGGGCGCCAGGGTTCACGGTGGAGAAGCTGAAAGCGGCTTGGCTGGAGGCGGATAAGATCAAATAGGCGCAGCCGGGATTCCTCCCCCGCCTGCGGGGGAGGGCGACCGCCGTCAGGCGGTGGAGGGGGGTGCCGCGCGCGCGATGGCGGCGATGATCGCTGCCGGCCGCGTCTCGACCTCGTCGGCCGAGAAGCGGATCACCGTGAGCCCCTCCTTGTTCAGCCAAGCCGTTCGGCGCTCATCGCGCTCAACCTGCTCATCATGCACTGGTCCATCGACCTCGACACAGAGCTTTAGCGCGGCGCAGTAGAAGTCGAGAATATACGGACCAATCGGGTGCTGACGGCGAAAATGCCAGCCCAAGCTATTGCGCCGAAGAAGATGCCACAGCGTCTTCTCCGGCTGAGTCATGGCGCGGCGCAGCGTCTTGGCGCGATCGCGAATGAAGTCTGGTGACCGCACGATGGCTCCGCGCGCGTGGCTCCCCTCTCCACCACGCTATGCGTGGTCCCCCTCTCCCGCAAGCGGGAGAGGATTCCCGACTGCGAGATCTATGCCTGCATCCGGTCCAGCCGCAGCTGCGCCGCCCGGCGGTGGCCTTCCAGACCCTCGCTGGCTGACTGTCGCGCCGCTGGTGGCGCGACCTGCTTCACGCCTTCTTCGCTCAGCCACTGATGCGTGGCGATCTTCACATAGGCGCCGACCCACAACCCGCCGGTATAGGCGCCGGCGCCCATGGTGGGGAGGGTGTGGTTGGTGCCGCTGCACTTGTCGGAATAGACCACGCTGGCCAGTTCGCCGATGAACAAGCTACCGTAATTCCTCAGCTTTTTGGCGAAGGCCTTGGCATCCGCGGTGTGGACCTGCAGGTGTTCGGCGGCGATGAGGTCGGAATAGGCGATCATGGCGGCTTCGTCGGCGCAGACGGTGATTTCGCCGTAGTTGATCCAGGCTTCGCGGGCGGTGGTGGCCGTGGAAAGCGTCTGGAGCTGCGCCTCGACTTCGCGGAGGGTGGCCTCGGCCAGGGCCCTGTCGGTGGTGATCAGACCCACGCGGGTGCGGATGTCGTGCTCGGCTTGCGCGAGGAGATCGGTGGCGATCATCTCGGCATCGCCGGTGGCGTCTGCGACGACGAAAATCTCTGACGGGCCAGCGAGTTGGTCGATACCCACGGGGCCGAACACCTGGCGCTTGGCTTCGTTGACGAAGGCATTGCCGGGGCCGACGATCTTGTTGACGGCAGGCACGCTCTCTGTGCCATAGGCCATGGCTGCGATGGCCTGGGCGCCGCCGATGCGGAAGATGCGGTCGGCGCCGGAGAGGTGGCAGCCAGCAATCATCGCCTTGTGGGCGTTCGGCGGAAGACAGGCGATGACCTCGTCGACGCCGGCGACCTTGGCCGGGACGATGGTCATTATCGGAGCAGATAGAAGGGGATAGCGCCCACCGGGGACGTAGCAGCCGACGCGCTGGATGGGGATGACGCGGTGGCCCATATGCACGCCGGGGAGGGTCTCGACCTCGAGCGGCAGGATGGTGGCGAGCTGGGCTTCGGCGAATTTGCGCACATTGGCGATGGCGAATTCGGTGTCCTTGCGGGTCTGCGGATCGAGTTCGGCCAGCGCGGATTCGCGTTCTGCTGCAGTGACTTCGAACACCTGGAGGTCCGACTTGTCGAACCTGGCGGAGTATTCCCGAACCGCTGCGTCGCCATTGGCGCGGACATTCTTGATGATCTCGCTCACCAGCGTTTCGACCGGGGCGTTGTCGCCGATCGAGGAGCGCTCGGGCGCCTTCACATAGGTGACGCCGGGAAAAGGTGAATTGGGGGCGAGGGTCATCGCGGTCAGCTCCGAATGCGCGAGTGAGAACAAGCATGCTGCAAGCATGCTGGTATTTTGCTGCAAGATTGCTGGCGGACGGCTCACTGCCAGCTGTTGATTTTGATCTTGCATACGTATTCAAATTTTGCCAGAGTTTTTTGGCAAAATCGGTCTCGGCCATTGGTCGGGGTCGGCCTCGGCGGTCGAGGCGAGCGGACAGTGATGAATAAAGTTATCCCCGTATCGTCAGAGACGGAGGGCCCCGTCACGGTGCCCCTGCCGCTATTGCTGCTGCCGGGCACGGTCTGCGATGGCAGGCTGTTCGCACCGATGCTGCAGCGGCTGGCGGTGCCCATCGTCAGCGTGGTCGACATGACCGGCGAACGATCCACCGCCGACCTCGCGGCGCGCATCCTGCGGGACGCACCGGAGCGCTTTTCGCTGCTGGGATTTTCGCTGGGCGGCATCGTTGCGCTCGAAATCATCGCCCAGGCGCCTGAGCGGGTGGCGCGGCTGGCGCTGATCGATACGACGGGCCGTCCCGACCCTGAGGCCAATGCCGAGCTACGACGCGCCGCGGTGACCAGGGCGCGTGACGAGGGCATGGATAGCTACATTGCCGATGCCTGGGAACGGCTGGTATCGCCCGGCAAGGTCGCCGACGCCGAGCTGCGCCAACTGATTATCGCCATGGCCCGCGATGCCGGCCCCGATGTGTTGGCCAGCCAATCCGAAGTCGCCATCGCCAGGGCCGACAGCCGGCCGCGCCTTTCCGCCATCGCGGTGCCGACGCTGATCCTGGCCGGCGCCGCCGAGCAGGTCTGCCCGCTCGAAGCCCATCGTGAGCTCGCCGAAGGCATTGCTGGCGCCCGATTTTTTACCATTCCCGAAGCGGGGCATTTCGCTCCGCTTGAAAATCCGGCTGCGGTGGCGCGTCATGTCAGCGACTGGCTGGATTGGACCGACACCAAGCAAGCCATTCCGGCCGACGATCAAGGAGCGATCATGAGTGACATCGAGAGCAACCCCAAAGCCAAGGGCGGTTCACCCTCGCTCCGCAACGATGAGCATGTGCTGCAGGTGGAGCGCCGCGACTATCCCGATCTGGCGCCGACCAATCGCAAGCGCAGCCAGGCGATGGAAGGCTTCGACGACATCTATACCGACATCGTCGACTACATCATCCGCTGCACCCACAAGATCTGGGACGAGCGCGATATCGGGCTGATCTACACCCACTACACGCATAACTGCGTGCTCTACGGCACCACCGGCACCATCTACAATCGCGAGGACGTGGTGCGCGACACCATCCAGCGGCTGGTCTCATTCCCCGAGCGCCGCGGCATGGGCACGCAGGTGATCTGGAACGGCAATGACCAGGACGGTTTCTATACCAGCCACCTGGTGACCGGCTCGGGCCGCCACACTCAATATGGCCACCTCGGCCAGCCGACCTTCAGGCCCTTCGTCTCACGGACCATTGCCGACTGCATGATCCATCGCAACAAGATCTATCGCGAGTGGGTGGTGGCCGACCAGATGGCGATCATCAAGCAGCTCGGGCTCGACCCGCATCACTTCGCGGCGCGCACCGCCAAGACCAAGTTCGACGCAGGTCTCACCTCGCTCGATATCGGCGAGAACCGCCGCTTTCTCGGCCAGACTCCGCCAGCCGAGAAGGCCGATATTTCGTTGGCCCATAATGACGTCGAAGCCCAGACCATCGAGATGCTGCACGAGGTCTTCACCAAGCGCATGTTCGGCCGGATCGCGCAGGATTACGCGCCCAATGCGCAGTATCACGGCCCGCTGATGAAGGAGCTCTATGGCGTCGCCGCCATCATCCATCAGCATCTGGGCCTGATCGGCTCACTGCCGGATGCGTCTTACGAAATCCAGCACGTGGCCTCCAATCCCTGCGAAGAAGGGGGCACCAAGGTTGCCGTCCGCTGGATCATGGAAGGCCACCATCTTGGCTATGGCATTCTGGGCGAACTCGGCGACCCAACCGGCAAGCGCGTGCAGGTGATGGGCATGAGCCACTATCACTGGAAAGACGGCAAGATCGTCGACGAGTGGAACGTCTATGACGAACTGAGCCTCTTGGTGCAGGTCAAGCTCGGCCAACTCGCCGAAGCCGCATAGCGGTCAGCTATTCATTCCCGAGTGGCGGGGAACGCCCGCCACCCGGGAGACAACATCATGCCGCCGGCTGGATATTGTGGTTCACCCGGAACAGGTTGTTCGGGTCGTACTTTTGCTTCAGGGACCGCAGTTTCGGGTAGTTGGCACCAAAGGTTGCCTCTATCCGCGCCTTGCCATCATCGGCCATCATGAAGTTGGGATAGGCGCCTTCCAGGTTGTGTGGATGAACCGCTTTCCAGTAGTCCGTCGCCCAGCTCTTGATACCACCCGCATCGGCAGCATCCGGAGTGACCCCGACGATCACCATTGACCAGGTGGCGTCGCGCGTCGACCAGGCGGTCTCGTCCCGCTGTTTGCGCTGCACCTTTCCGTCGATCGGGTAGAGATGCATGCAGGAGAACACGTTGCCATTGGTCGCGTGCTCGACATGGGCGGCAATCGCCGCGTCTGGCAGGGTCTTGACGAAATCGCCCTTCCAATACCACTGCATGCCCTCCGGATAGAACGGGTCGAACATCGACTGCAGGGCCGGATAGGGAATGGGGCCGGCCCAGTCGATGATCGGCTTGGGCAACTCGGCGCGGATGGCATTGACCGCCGCTTCGCCCCCGGCGCCATTATGGGCGACCAGCAGCACGCACATACGCTTGTTCCAGTGCTCCTGGGGGAACGGGTCGGTGCCGGGCACCGATTGCAGCCCGAGGAAAATATAGAAGTCGTCAGGCGCCTTGGCCTGGAAGTCGCGATACCACCGCATCACGTCCGGGGCATCGGCCATCTCGAAGACGATCGGGCCGCCATAGAGCATCTTGGCGGGATTGGTGCGGAACAGGAAGCTCGTCACCACCCCGAAATTGCCACCGCCGCCGCGGAGCGCCCAGAGCAGGTCGGCATTCTCGGTTTCACTCGCGGTCACGAACGTGCCGTCGGGCAGCACCACGTCGGCCTCGATGAGGTTGTCGGCGGCCAGCCCATACTGCCGGCTCAGGTAGCCATGGCCGCCCGAGAGCGTCAGCCCCGCCACGCCAGTGGTCGAGATGATGCCGAAGGGGACTGCGACGCCGAAAACATGCGTGGCGTGGTCCACTTCGCCCGTGGTGCATCCGGGGCCCACCCTGACGGTGTGGTTCTTGGGGTCGACCCGCACACCGCGCATTTCGGATAGGTCGATGACCAGGCCGTCGTCGACGCTGCCCAGGCCGGGGCCATTATGCCCGCCGCCCCGAATGGCGAGCGGAAGCTGGTTGTCGCGAGCGAAATTGACGCAGGCCATGACGTCGCCGACATCGGCGCAGCGCGCGATCGCCAGCGGTCGCTTGTCGATCATGGCGTTGTAGAGCTTGCGGGCTTCGTCATAGCCGGCGTCTCCAGCCCGGATCACCGGACCACGTAGCTGGCCTGCCAAGGTGTCGATATTGGTCATTCGCGCCTCCTCCACTGATCTTGGGGGAAGGGTATTCGGGGCGAGGGTGCCCAGAAAATGGCAAATCGTCTTATTCTCTTGCTCAACCGTGCATGACGGTATGCAAGTAAATGACAACACTGCTGTCATGTCGCTTTCAGTTGATGGGCGATACTGCGCATAAATCAGTCGTCGCTTGTGTGGATCGGTGGCCGGGCATAGTATCGGCCGTGCCTTCTTCGAGGGGTAGCGCGATGGATGTATTATCCGATGTGCTGAGCGCGGTGCGGCTCACCGGCGCAATCTTCTTCGACAACACCTTCCACGATCCATGGGTGGTGGAAACGCCGCGCGCGTCGGTCATTGCCAGCAAGGTCATGCCGCATTCGCAATACGTCTTCTCGTTCCACACCCTGCTCGAGGGGTCGTGCTGGGCGGAAATGATCGACGGCCCGGCAGAACCGATGCGCCTCAATGCCGGCGACGTCATCGTCTTTCCCCTCGATGATGCCCATGCCTTCTGCTCGGCGATCGGCATGCGAGCCGAACCTGACCTCGCGGTCTATATCCGGCCGGTGGACCGACAACTGCCCTACATCCTCAACGAGGGGATCGGGCCCAACGGCTGTCGCTTCATCTGCGGCTATATCGGCTGCGATATCCGGCCGTACAATCCGTTCATCAAATCCCTGCCGCGCGTCCTGCATGGCCGTGCGGCCGCAAGCGGCTGGCTGTCGCATCTGGTGCAGCATGCGGTTTCGGAAACCGAAAATCGGGATGCGGGGGGCGAAACGATATTGGCAAAGCTGGCCGAGCTGATGTTTGTCCAGGTGATCCGCCAATATGCCAACGAGTTGCCGCTGATGTCGCGCGGCTGGCTTTCCGGACTGCGCGACCCGCAGATCGGCCACGCGCTGTCCCTGGTGCATGCCAGTCCGGCCAG
>CBFGMY010000084.1:0-16268 GCA_965650055.1 uncultured Devosia sp. | reverse complement strand
GTGCTGGACGAGGATCACTATGGCCTCGAGAAGGTCAAGGAACGCATCCTCGAATATCTGGCCGTGCAGGGCCGTACAGGCACTCTCAAGGGGCCGATCCTCTGCCTCGTCGGTCCTCCGGGCGTCGGCAAGACCTCGCTGGGCAAGTCGATCGCCAAGGCGACCGGCCGCGAATTCGTGCGCATGGCGCTCGGTGGCGTGCGTGACGAAGCCGAAATCCGCGGCCATCGCCGCACCTATATCGGCTCCATGCCCGGCAAGGTGATCCAGTCGCTCAAGAAGGTCGGCAAATCCAACCCGCTCTTCCTGCTCGATGAAATCGACAAGATGGGCCAGGACTTCCGGGGCGATCCGTCGTCGGCGCTGCTCGAAGTGCTCGATCCGGAACAGAACCACACCTTCGCCGACCACTATCTCGAGGTGGACTATGACCTTTCCGACGTGATGTTCGTCACCACGTCCAACACACTCAACATCCCCGGCCCGCTGATGGACCGCATGGAGATCATTCGTCTGTCCGGTTACACCGAGCAGGAGAAGCATGCGATCGCCAAGCAGCACCTGATCCCGGAAACGCTCAAGGAAAATGGCCTCGCCCATGGCGAGTTCGAACTTTCCGACGCCATGCTGACCGCCTTGATCCAGCGCTACACCCGTGAAGCGGGCGTGCGTAATCTCAAGCGCGAAATCGGCAAGCTGATGCGCAAGGCCGTGACGGAGATCGTCAAGACCAAGGTCAAGACGGTGGTCATCGACGAAGAGAAGCTGACCAAGTTCCTCGGCGCCGACATCTACAAGCATGGCGAGATCGAAGCCGAAGCACAGGTGGGCCTGGTGACAGGCCTGGCCTGGACCTCGGTTGGCGGCGAGCTGCTGACCATCGAAGGCGTGATGACGCCGGGCAAGGGTCGTATGACCGTGACCGGCAACATCAAGGAAGTGATGAAGGAATCGCTGACCGCGGCCACGGCCTATGTCCGTTCGCGCTCCATCGATTTCGGCATCAAGCCGCCGATGTTCGACACGCGCGACATCCACGTCCACCTGCCCGAAGGCGCCACCCCCAAGGATGGTCCGTCGGCTGGTATCGGCCTCGCCACCGCCATCGTCTCGGTGATGACCGGCATCGCTGTCCGCAACGATGTCGCCATGACGGGCGAAATCACGCTGCGGGGCAGGGTGCTGCCCATCGGCGGCCTCAAGGAGAAGCTGCTTGCAGCCCTCCGCGGCGGCATCAAGACCGTGCTGATCCCCGAGGAGAATGTCCGCGATCTCGCCGAGATCCCAGACATCGTCAAGGAAGGCATGGAAATCGTGCCGGTCAGCCGCATGGACCAGGTCATCGAGCGCGCCTTGGTGCGCAAGCCCGAGCCGATCGAGTGGAACTTCGATGAAGTCGCCACCCCGGCCGTTTCGACCACGGTCGATACCGGCCCGGCCGACGACGCCACCGCCGGTCTGCCGCACTAAGCGGTCACGCTTTGAATAAAGAACGGCGGTCCGCAAGGGCCGCCGTTTTCGTTTGTCGTCGCGATAAGGCCGCTACATCAGCCGCGCGGCTTCTGCCTCGGTGGGGACCCGGCCGTTCGGTGTCATCCTGTTGACCGCGTCGGGCAGGGTCTTCGATAGGCGTTCCAGCAGTTCGGTGCGCGACAGGCCGGTTTTCTGCGTCAGCTCGGTGATGGTGTCTTCACCCAGCGCTTCCTCGAGGTCGGACGCTTCGACCGGAACATTGTCCTGCCCCGTATTGATCCAGCTATCCGCCTGCTGGCTGCGGCCCGACTGGCGAAAGCGGTCGACAAGATCACCCAGGCCGCCGCTCAGCACGCGGCCGGCCGATGCGCCGCCAAGTGCACCGCCCAGGCCGTTCAGCAGGTCGCCCAGGCCACCGCTCGAACGGCCCGGATTGGCCGGATCGGCCGGCTGGCCGCCCATGCCGTTCAGCATGCCACCCAGCTTGTCACGATTTTGGTAACCCGCCACGGCCAACAGGCCAAGCAGCGCTACCATTGAAGGCATTCCTCGAGCCATCTCGATATCTCCTGTTTGGGGGTCAGGCGCGGCGGCGACCGGCAATCATGCCCCAGACGGCCAGCACGATGATGGCGCCGATCACCGCGCCGATCAGGCCTGCCCCTTCACCGGGCGAATACCAACCCAGCGCCTGGCCGAGGAACGAAGCGACAAACGCGCCGACGATCCCCAGGATGGTGGTCATGATGAAGCCGGACGGCTCGTTGCTGCCGGGCATAATGAGTTTGGCGATGATGCCGGCGACGAAGCCGATGACGATTGTCCAGATGATACCCATGGCGCGCTCCTGTTTGTGCAGGGAGCAACGCTCGGCGGACCAGCCCGTTCCCCGGGTCCTATCGGAGCCAATACCGGCGCGTTGGGCTTATGTCAGGCGCTTAGCGGGCGCGCATTGGAGATTCCGCCTGCATCCCCACGACCATATAGCGCAGCCCGCGCTCAAACGCGGCCTCGGTGTTGATCGAGCCCTCTTTCTCCAGCGACCGGAAGGCTTCGGCGAGGATAGGGAACGGCGCCAGCTCGCCGTCGATATCGCCCTCGGCCCCCGCCTCCTCATCCATCCGCTCCCGCTCGCCCTGTTCCTCGAGGACATAGCCCACCACATATCGGGCCGCATCCCTTCGATGAGGTCGCCACCCCGGCTGTTTCGACCACGGTCGATACCGGCCGGCCGACGACGCCACCGCCGGCCTGCCGCACTGAGCGAACGGCAGTGAATGAAAAACGGCGATCCGCAAGGGTCGCCGTTTTGCCTTGGTGCGCTACGCCGCCTTTGGCCGCCCATAAATCGCCAACCCCATTCCGGCCACGGCCAATCCGGCCGCCAGCAGGAAGACCATGGTGAAGGCGCTGCCGATGCTGGCCTTGGAGGCGGTCGCGATGCGTTCCGCGCCGACCAGGGCGCCGAACAGGGTCGCCATGGCCGAAGCACCGGTGAGAAGGCCCAGATTGCGCGACAGTCCCAATAGGCCCGAGACCATGCCGCGCTGCCCGTCCGGGGCGGCCTGCATCACGGCGGCGTTGTTGGCTGCGAGGAAGAGCTGGAAACCCGGCGTGAGGACGATCAGCGCGCCCACATAACCAGCCGTGCCCCACCAGATCGGCAGGGTCGCGAGGCACGTTGTCCCCACGCCGATCTCAGCGAGGCCGATCAGCGTTGCCCGGCGATAGCCAACCCGATCGCTCAGCCGCCCGGCGGGAATTCCGGCAAAAGCCGACACGACCGGCCCGACCGCCATGACCAACCCGGTCTGCACGGCGTCGAGCCCCAGCCCGAAGGCGAGGAAGAGCGCGCCGACAACCAGCGTCGCCATCATTACGGCGCCGATCAACATGTTGGTGATCAGCCCCGTCCCGATCACCCGGTCGCGCATCAGGGCGGTGGGGAGCGTCCAGGGCCCGGCCGTTGCTGCCATTGGCGCGACGGGTACTGCGAAAATGACCAGTCCGAGCACGACCACGCCGCAGCCCGCCAGCAGCATGAAGGCGGCCTGCCAGCCAAATCCGGCCATCAACGCACCGCCAAGCGAAGGCCCGAGCGCGGTGCCGATCGCCGACATGGTGCCCAGCAGCCCCATCACCGCGCCGGTCCGGTCGGCGGCAATGGTGTTCCGCGCGATGGACATGGGCATGGCCATGAGCACCGCCGCGCCGACCCCCTGAACTGCCCGCGCCGCGAAGAGCAGGCCCAGGTTCGGGCTCGCCGCGCCGACCAGCGATGCCGCGGCAAACAGGGCGAGCCCGATGATGAGCAGACGCCGATGGCCATACAGATCGCCCAGCCTCCCGGCGGCGACGATGGTGACCGTCATGGTCAGCAGATATGCCAGAATGACCCATTGCAGCTCCGCCACGGTGGCCGGAAAGGCCGCCGCCAGGCTGGGCAGGGCAACAGTGGCGATGCTGCTGCCCATGGCGGCCAGCAGCGTAGCGCCGGCAAGCGCTGCCAGTGTCATGGCGGGCCGGGCGGAGACGACAGTCATGGTGATTTCTCTTGAGCTCGTGGACGTCGAAGCCTACCTTGCCACTTCAAGTCAACTTGAGGTCAAGCGTGAATCTGATCGATATCGGCGAGCTGTCCCGTCGCAGCGGCATGTCGCCATCCGCTCTGCGCTACTACGAGGAAGTCGGCCTGATCCGTCCCGATGGACGGAAGGGCCTGCGCCGCCAATATGGGCCGGACACGCTGACCCAGCTCACGCTCATCACTATGGGCAAGCTGGCCGGCTTTTCACTCGACGAGATTCGCGCCATGTTCTCTGCCGGTGGCGCACCGGCCTTGCCCCGGCTCGATCTGCAACAGCGCGCCGACCAGATCGACCGGCAGATCCGGAGCCTGACCACGCTGAGCAAGGCGCTGCGCCATGTCGCAGAATGCCCAGCGCCGTCGCATATGGAGTGCCCAAGCTTTCAGCGTCTCATGCGCCTCACCCCGGCACTGGCGCGACGAGAGGCGTCCTAGCGGCGGGAAAATCGCGGGTCTGAGCACCCATGGCGCGCTCCTGTTTGTGCAGGAGCAACGCTCGTCGGATCGGCCCGTTCCGCAAGTGCAAGAGGATCGTGCGCAAAGAGATCTGCCGGTCAGTCGCCGGAAACAAGCTTGATTTGGCTGGCCCCTGCGTAATCGTAGGCGATCGCAGCCTTGAACTGGTCGATTCTTTCCACGATCGTAGCGCGATAGAGGTCCACCGGCATGTCGAGGTCTTCCACGCGCGTCAGGCCGCGCGACACCGGCACCAGCAGATCGCCCTGGCGAGTGCCGCGGAGCGAGTGGATGCTCGCGGCATCGCCACCCTGGGCGCCGAGGCCCGGCGCAAGAATGATCGAATGCGGCAGCAGCTGCCGGAGGCGGCGCCCTTCATGCGGCACCGTTGCGCCGATCACCGCCCCAAACGGGCTCAGATGTTCGGCATCGGTGGTCGTGGCCAGCGCACTGATCAGGTCGGCGACCCGGTCGGATACCAGCCTGTTCCCCGCCATCTTGTCCTGCAGCCAGCTCGCGCCGGGATTGGACGTGCGACACAGCACGAACAGGCCCTTGCCGAACTGCCTGGCACAGTCGACGAATGGGTCAAGCGTGTCCGGCCCCATCAAGGGGTTGATCGTCAGGCAATCCGCTTCGAAATCTCCGCTGCCGCCATCGGCTGCAGGTGTCAGATAGGCACGGGCATAGGCGGCGGCCGTGGGACCAATGTCGCCGCGCTTGGCGTCCATTATCACGCCCATGCCGGCGGCCTTGGCCCGCTTCATTCCGAGCGATAGCGCAGTCAGTCCAACCAGGCCGTGTGCTTCGAAATAGGCAGACTGGAATTTCACGAAGCCGACGCTTCCCTCGACCGTGTCGAGGATGAAGTTGACGTAGTCCGAAAGCCAGTTCGGGGCATCGTCGCGCGCCAGCGCGTGCGGAATGTCGGGACGGTGAGGATCTATGCCGACCACGAGATCGCCAAACCGGCCAACATTGTCTTGGACAATCTCAACCCAGGTCCGGTTCTCCATAACAGCTCCTCGCCTCGGATTTCGCAATTGCGTGATAAACTCTATTCGCCGTTTCGACCTCTGGTAGCAAGCGCCAACCCGGAACTGGCCGCTCCTGCCACGCTCTGTCACCACGGCGCGCCATGTCTCTTGTAACGCGCCCGTGAACGCCCTACCTCCACATGCCGGCTGATGGCAGAAGCAACAGGAGCATCCCTTGAATAAGGCCCTCGTCGTCATTCTTGCCGCCGTGACCCTCGATGCTGTCGGCATCGGCCTGATTTTTCCCATCCTGCCGGCGCTGCTGCGCGATGTCGGCCATATCTCCGAGGTGGCGACGCTCCTCGGTCTCATGCTGGCGCTCTATTCGGCCTGCCAGTTCCTGTTTTCGCCGATTCTGGGCGTGCTGAGCGACCGCTTCGGCCGGCGTCCTGTCTTGCTGGTGTCGCTGGCCGGTGCCGCCATTGACTATCTGATCATGGCCTTCGCGCCCGAACTCTGGATGCTGGTGCTGGGCCGCGCCATATCGGGCATCACCAGCGCCAACATGGCGGTTGCGACCGCTTACATCACCGATATTTCGAGCGAACAGGAACGCGCCAAACGCTTTGGACTGTTCCACGCCATGTTCGGCATCGGCTTCATCATCGGCCCGGTAATCGGCGGTGTGCTCGGCGACTACTGGGTGCGTGCACCCTTTATCGCCGCGGCTTTGCTCAACGGCATCAACTTCGCCCTCGCGCTCTTCGTGCTGCCAGAATCGCGCAAGGGCGAGCCGGGCGCGAAGTTTACCTGGGACGCGCTCAACCCCTTCAAGCCACTCAGGTGGGCCCTGACCTTTTCGGCGCTGATTCCGCTGATGGCCATCTTCGTCATCATGAATTTCGTCGGCACCATGTATGGCACCATCTGGGCCATGTTCGGCGAGGACAGCTTCCGGTGGAACGGGCTGATGATCGGCCTGTCGCTCGGCGCGTTCGGTGTGTTCCACGCCGGCGCACAGGCGCTCCTCACCGGTCCAGCGGTGGCCAGGCTCGGTGAGCGCTGGGCGCTGGTCGTGGGCATGGCCTGCGAATTGACGGCTCTGGTCGTTGTCGGCTTCGCCACGCAGGGTTGGATCCTGTTCGCCCTGGCGCCGCTCTTTGCCCTCGGCGGCATCGGCATGCCGGCGCTGCAATCGCTGACCACCACCCAGGTCGGCTCCGACAAGCAGGGGCAGTTGCAGGGTGTGCTGGCCAGCCTTGTCAGCCTCGCATCGATCTTCGGGCCGCTTTTCTTCAGCTTCACCTATTTCGCCATCCGCGGCACTTGGCCGGGGTTGATCTGGATCATCGGGGCCGGAATCTACCTATTGGCACTACCCCTTATGCTGGGCATAAGGCGCAGCGCACGGCCTGTCCCGGCGGCCGGGCAATAGCCTCGCAATCCGCAGGAAAGCCCGGAAATCCGGGAAAAACTCATAAACCGGACTTGTCGGGGCAATTTTTCCGGTCCATTAACAGCATTGCACCGTCCGGCCTCGCAAAAACCCCGGAAATCCTTGCGTTTCGAGCAGAATCGACCAAGGGTTGCCGCGTTTCAGGGTTCGCCAGCGGGGCGGGCAATTCACTGTGAGGAAACGCTATGAACAAGAACGATCTGGTTGGCGTCGTCGCCGACAAGGCGACGATCACCAAGGCACAGGCCGCTGAAGCGGTTGACGCAGTGTTCGAGGCAATCACCGGCTCGCTGAAGTCCGGTGAAGAAGTCCGTCTCGTTGGTTTCGGCACCTTCGCGGTGTCGCAGCGCAAGGCTTCGACCGGCCGTAACCCGGCCACCGGCGCTGAGATCAAGATCCCGGCTTCGAACCAGGCTAAGTTCAAGCCCGGCAAGGGCCTGAAGGACGCGATCAACTAAGACCGCTATCGGGGTCGCTGAAGGCGTCCTCAGGATCGGCATGCTGATCGGCCCCGAGCGCCTCGCGCCGGGGCCATTTCTTTTTTTGCCGGTTGACGCTGGCGGGCAGGGGCCCTAATCAGGGCCACCTTGCGTCGGGCCAACGGCCCTGCGGGCGATTAGCTCAGTTGGTAGAGCGCTTCGTTTACACCGAAGATGTCGGCGGTTCGAGCCCGTCATCGCCCACCAGCCGCCCATGCGGCGATCCCGACAGGCACTCTGTCAGCATATTTCCCCCAAATGCTGTTGCCGATCGAATGCTGTGCGATTCTCGCGCCGCACATCAAGATTCCCGCGCTAGCGGCTGTTTCCGCGTGGCTTTTCCACAGTCCCATGGCGCGTTCTTGAAAATGTCACGTCAATCCGGTTTTGCTCGCTTGACTTGCCCATGGGTGCCCGCTAAACGGACGCCACGTTGCGCGAATGACTTGTTCGCAAGCGCTGCGGGAGTAGCTCAGTTGGTTAGAGCGCCGGCCTGTCACGCCGGAGGTCGCGGGTTCGAGCCCCGTCTCTCGCGCCACCCTTTCCCAGGGTTTGCGCGTTTCCTCCTCTCCGCTTTTCAACTTTTCGGCTGACCGAGTTTCAACGTCGAAGCTCACGTCCGCATTTCGGGCAAGGTCAGCAATCCCAGTGGCCGAGGGGCCAGCGCTGCCGCTGCTGCGCGATTGACGGCAGCTATTGCTTGTACAGTCCGGTCAATATTGGCGCGATAATTGTCCGGCTGGCCTGGCGCGAGGCGGCTCCGTCCGACTTCGTCGACCTCTATCTGCGCCGCCTGCGCGACAATGATGCGCAAGTACTGAAGGCTGCGGCTTGATTCCGTTGGCGCGTTAGGGCGCATAGCCGGGCGCCGCCGTCCTTTCCCGCTGCTCTAGAACGATTTTCTCCGTCTGCTTGAGAGAAAAGGACGCTCTGGCGCGCTAATCACGAGTAATCTGATAGAGTTAAATACGCGCCTGGAACGCTAAGCCGGGCAGGAGTGAGCCAACGCAATCAACGTGCATATGCGACGCAGCCTTAGGTCTGACAGGCAGAACAGGAGATGAGACGATGGTACATTTCTTTGGCATTCTGAGCCCCGGTTTCGGCAAGCGCAGCGAAGCGCCCGACGCTCCCAACAAAGCGGAGTTCTTTGGCGGCCTACCTGATTTCTCCATGGGTGCGGTGCCGCTGTCGCGCGCCGAACAGGAAGCCTGTTACCTGACGGGCAAGGCGCCCGAACCAGACGAGGATGACCGCGCCTTGCTCACCCGGTTTGCGCGCATCGCCCGCCCTTTCTGATCCGGCGGCACCCATCCCATGTCCAACACGACACTGATCGTGCCGGGCCTGCATGGCTCCGGCCGCGGCCACTGGCAATCTTGGTGGCAGGCCGACCACGGCGATGCCGTGCTGGTGGACCAGGCAGACTGGTCCAACCCCGATGCCGATGCCTGGCTGGCGAGCCTCGAGCGCGCCGTGCTGGCCCATCCCGGCTCGATCGTCGTCGCCCATAGCCTCGGCTCGGTACTGGCAGCGCGGCTGGCCCGTAGCCACGTCGCGCCATTGGTAGCCGGCGCGCTGCTGGTGGCTCCGGCTGATATCGAGCGGACCGGCGAGCTGCATGGGCGCAACTATGAATTCGGTACCTTGCCGAAGGACCGCCTGCCGTTTCCAAGCATTGTGGTGCTCAGCCAAGACGATCCGTACATGCCGTTCGACAAGGCTCTCGCTTTGGGCCGGTCATGGGGCAGTCAGGTTCACGACCTGGGCAAGGTCGGCCACGTCAATGTCGCCAGCGGCTTCGGTCGCTGGGAGGCCGGATACGAACTGGCGGGCCTTTTGGTCGCCCACACGCCGGGCACGCGTATTCCCGCGCGGCCCAGCATTAGCCGTTAGAAGGGAATTGCCTTGTATAGTGGCTATGTAGAAATTATGTACGAAGCGGTTCCGGCGGAGCGTCCGCTGCCCACCCGTACTGGAAAGTCGCCGACGTTATGCTCACAAAAAAAGGCAAATACGGCCTCAAGGCATTGTCCGCGCTTGTGGACATCCCCGAAGGTCAGCTCGCCTTCGTGGGTGATATTGCGCGCGCCAACAACATTCCCAAGAAATTCCTCGACGCGATTCTCGCCGAATTGCGCAATGCCGGCTTCGTCTATAGTCGCAAGGGCAAGGCCGGCGGCTATTGCCTCGCGCGCCCGGCCGACGAGATCAAGATCGGCCATGTCGTCCGTGTCCTCGATGGCCCGCTCGCGCCTATCCCTTGCGCCAGCAAGACTCGCTATCAGCCCTGCAATGACTGTGACGAGGCGACATGCCAAATCCGTCATCTGATGCTGGACGTGCGCAACGCCATTGCCGATGTGCTGGACAATACCAGCCTGACGCAGATGCGCGCCATGGGCGGGGCCGAAGCGTTGGACGCCGAGATCATGACGGCCTGAACCTGGCGAGGTGCGCATGAGCACCTCTAACGGCCGGCCGGCGGTCACCATTATCGGCGGTGGCGCCAGCGGCGTGCTGCTCGCGGCGCATCTCCTGCGCAATCCCGATACCGACATTCGCGTCACCCTCATCGAACGGCGCGGTGAGTTCGGGCAGGGCCTGGCCTATTCGGCCAGCCAGCGCGATCACAAGGTCAATGTGCCAGCGCGCGGCATGAGCGCCTTCGCCGACGATCCCGAGCATTTCTGGCGCTGGCTGCAGCAGCGCGGCTACCCCTCGTCGCACGGCTCCTGGGTCTTTGTGCCGCGTCGGCTCTATGGCGCATATCTGGAGTTCGTATTGGGGGAGGCAGGCCGCTCCAAGCTGGGTCGATTGCTGGTCATGTCAGAGGAGGTCATGGCCCTGCGCGAGGGCAAGACCGGCATCGAGGCGGTGCTGGCCAACGGCACCAGCCTGGTCAGCCACAATGCGGTGCTGGCAGTGGGTCATGAGACGCAGCCGGCCCGAAGCCGGGGCATCGCCGTCCGTGTCGGCTCGGAGCGCGACACGCCGCTGCAGCCCGATGCCGACGTGATGATCCTGGGCTCGGGTCTCAGCATGGTGGATGCCTGGCTGTCGCTGGCCGATGCGGATCACCGCGGTCCCATTACCGTGGTGTCCCGCAACGGTCTCTTGCCAAAGGGACATCGCGACGTGCCGCCGATCAGCATCGACTCCGCCGATGTGCCCTTCGGTACCAGTCTGCCCTATTTTATGCGCTGGTTCCGCGACCTGGTGCGTGAAACCGAGGGGCATGGCGGCGACTGGCGCAGCGTCGTCGATGGGCTGCGCCCCTATAACCAGCGTATCTGGCAGAGCTGGACCGGCCACAACAGACGCCAGTTCCTGCGCCACCTGCGGCCGTGGTGGAATATCCATCGGCATCGGCTGCCGCCGGAATTGCACGACCGGCTCGTGCGCGCCGTGGCATCGGGCCAGGTCCAACTGGTGGCGGCAGAATTCGTCGGTGTCGATCGCGTCGATGGCCAGGTCCACGCCCATATCCGTCGCCGTGGTTCGAGCGTGCGCGAGACTATGACGGTCGCCCGCGTCTATGATTGCGGCGGCGTCAGCGTCGATGTCACGTCGAGCTCCAACCCGGTCATCCGCGACCTCGTCGCCCAGGGCCGAGGCCGTCCCGACGCTCTGCATATCGGGCTCGATGTCGATGAGAATTGCGCCATCGTCGGCCAGGACGGCAAATCGACGGACCGCCTGCTGGTCATCGGCCCGCTGACCCGTGGTCGCTTCTTCGAGATCGAGGCCATCCCCGATATCAGCGTTCAGGCCGCCACGCTGGCGGCCCGGATCCTGTCGCAGGGCTAGTCTCCTGAGGGAAAGGCAAGCGCCACTTACGCGCATTCTCCACGCCTCTTCTCACCCGCACAAAACGTCTTGTCCGGCCGGTCCCTTTAGCCGTGCCTTGCGGGGAAGGTGCGCGAACGGAAAAACCTTGCTGAACATCAGTCGTTTGGCGCGCCAAGGCTTTAATACACAAAGTTTATAGAATTATAGTCGACCCATAACAGAGTCTATCTGGCAGGGAATTTCATGAGCTACGCATTGAGCGTCCTGGACAAGTCTCCGGTGCAGCGCGGCGAGACGCCGACCGACGCCTTGCGGCGGACCGTGGCATTGGCGCAGCGTGCCGAGGCGCTGGGTTACCACCGTTTCTGGGTGGCCGAGCACCACAATACCGCCGACCTCGCCAGCTCGTCCCCCGAAGTGCTGCTGGCCTACATGGCTGCGCGCACCGATAGCATTCGCATCGGTTCGGGCGGCGTCATGCTGCAGCATTACAGCCCCTACAAGGTGGCCGAGAATTTCAACCTGCTGCAGGCGCTGGCGCCGGGTCGCATCGATATCGGCGTCGGCAAGGCGCCCGGCGGCCTGCCGCTCTCGACCAAGGCCCTGCAATCGGGCCGCAACCTCTCCAGCAAGCCGGATTTCCGCACCCAACTGACCGAGCTCGACGCCTTCCTCTCCAATGACGCGTCGCGTCGCCCTGAAGGGCTTGATGCAACGCCCCGCCCAAGCCAGGCGGGTGAGTGCCACCTGCTCGGCGCCAGCGTGGAAAGCGCGGCCCTGGCGGGTGAACTGGGCTGGAACTTCGTCTTCGCCCGCCACCTCAACGGCGATGATGCGACCCTGTCGGCGGCGATTTCGACCTATCGCGACGCCACGGGACGCACGCCGGTCGTCGCACTGGCCGCCGTGGTGGCCCGCTCTGCCGCCGAGGCCAAGGCGACAGCCGACCTCTTCACGCCCTATCGCGTGCATATTCCCGGTGCGCAGAGCGTCACAGTGGGCAGCGAGGCGCAAGCCGCCGAATATGCAAGGCAGGCGGGCGTGTCCGAGTACACCACCGAGCGCCGTGCCTCCACGGTTCTAGCCGGCACGGGCGACGACATCGTCGCGGCGCTCGACGGACTGGCCGGCCAATACGGCATCGCCGAATTCATCATCGACTTCGCCAATGCCGGCGATAGCCGCATCGAGGCGATCGAACTGGTCGCCGCGGCCCGCCAGCCCGCACTTCTCACCGCACTTTCGGCATAGAGACGGAGCCTCAAATGAGCCAGAAACGCATTCCCTTCGGCATCATGCTGCACGGCCCGGGCGGCCACATGAATGCCTGGAAGCATCCGAGCGTGCCGGCCGATGCCAGCGTCAATTTCGACTTCATCCTGGAGACGACCAAGCGTGCCGAAGCAGCCGGTATCGCCTTCGCCTTTGTCGCCGACGGGCTCTACATCAACGAGCAGTCCATCCCGCATTTCCTCAACCGCTTCGAGCCGATTGCGCTGTTGTCGGCCCTGACGGCGGTGACCAGCAAGATCGGGCTCGTGGGCACGCTGTCCACGTCCTACAGCGATCCGTTCACCGTGGCCCGCCAGTTTGCTTCCATCGACCTCCTGAGCAAGGGCCGGGCCGGCTGGAATGCCGTGACCTCGCCGCTCGAGGGCTCCGCCAAGAACTACGGTCGTGCCAACCATCCCGACCATGCCCTGCGCTACGAAATCGCTGCCGAGCATATCGAGATCGTCAAGGGCCTCTGGGATAGCTGGGACGACGATGCCTTTGTGCGCGATCGCGTCAGGGGCCAGTTTGCCTATTTTTCGAAGCTCCATCGCCTCAATTTCAAAGGCAAGTTCCACTCCGCCGAGGGCCCGCTCAATATCCAGCGTTCGCCGCAGGGCCAGACCGTGCTGTTCCAGGCCGGGGGCTCTGATGCCGGCATCGAACTGGCGGGACGCCATGCCGATGCGGTCTTCGCCAACCTTGCCTCCATCGCAGAAAATCGCGAGCTGACGCAGAAGCTCAAGCAGAGCGCCGTGGCGCATGGCCGTGGCGCCGATGCGATCAAGGTGCTGCCGGGCCTTGGGCCGATCGTCGGCTCGACAGAGGAAGAGGCGAACCGCAAATATGAGGAAATCCGTGAGCTGGTGAATATCAGCGAGGCGCTGGCCTATCTCGGGCGCTTCTTCGACCACCACGATTTCGCGCAATACGACGTCGATGCACCTTTCCCCGAACTGGGTGATCTGGGCTCGAACAACTTCAAGTCCGGCACAGACCGAATCAAGCGCGTCGCCAGGGAGAAAGGCCAGACGCTGCGCGAAGTGGCTCTGGAATCGGTGACGCCGCGCAGCGACTTCATCGGCACGCCCGAGCAGATCGCCGACAAGATCGAAGAGTGGGTCGATAGCGGCGCCTCGGATGGCTTCGTGCTCGGCTTCCCCGTGCAGGGGCAGGGGCTCGAGGACTTCGACACGCTGGTGCTGCCCATCCTCGAACAGCGCGGACGCCATTCGCGAGAGCAGGTCGGCGACACGTTGCGCGACCATCTCGGCCTGCCATTCCGCGAGAGCCGCTATGCCCTCGCCGATACCAAGGCGGCCGGCTGATGAGCGCTGTGACACCGGTGACGGACGAGGACTTCGTCGTGCTTCGTCGCCGGCTGCATGCCGCGCCGGAACTGGCCTATGAGGAGCACGAAACCAGTGCCCTCGTGGCCGACTACCTGCGCGAATGGGGCTACGAGGTGGAGACCGGCGTCGGGCGAACCGGCGTCGTCGGCACCCTGCGGCACGGGCCAGGCGAACGCTCGGTCGGCATCCGGGCTGATATGGATGCGCTGCCGATCGAGGAAACCACCGGTCTTGCCTATGCCAGCCGCAATCCCGGCAAGATGCATGCCTGCGGGCATGATGGACATACGACCATCCTGCTGTCGGCAGCGCGGCAGCTTGCAAAGACCCGGCGGTTTTCCGGCACCCTGCGGGTGATCTTCCAGCCAGCCGAGGAGAACAATAGCGGCGCCCGCACCATGATCCAGGACAGGCTGTTCGAGCGCTTCCCCGTTGATGCGGTGTTCGGGCTGCACAACTGGCCGGGCGTCCCGACCGGGCAATTCGCTTTCCTTGACGGTCCGGCGATGGCGTCGGTCGATCTTGTCATCATCAAGATCAAGGGCAGGGGCGGGCATGGCGCCAAGCCGCATCAGACCGTCGACCCGGTCGTGGTCAGCGCCAGCCTCGTCATGGCGCTCCAGACCGTGGTGTCGCGCAGCGTCGATCCGCTGGAAATGGCGGTGGTAACGGTGGGCTCGATCCATGGCGGCAATGCGCCCAATGTCATCCCCGACAGCGTCGAGCTGCAACTGACGGTGCGGACCTTCAATGCCGATGTGCGCGAGCAGATCCGCCACCGGCTGACCGCGCTTACCGAAGCGCAGGCGGCCAGCTTTGGCGCCACGGCCGAGGTCTTCTATCCGCGCGGCTATCCGGTGCTGGTCAACCATCCCGCGGAAACCGAGTTCGCCCGCCAAGTGGCGCGGCGGCATTTCGGCGAGGCGCGCATCGACAGCTCGCTCAAGCCGATCACCGCCAGCGAGGATTTCGCCTTCATGCTGGAGCAGCGGCCCGGCAGCTACCTGTTCCTCGGCAATGGCGACAGCGCCGATCTGCATAACCCCAATTACGACTTCAACGACGCCATCCTGCCCGCTGCCAGCAGCTACTGGGTGCGGCTGGTGGAAGACTATCTGGCGATCAACGCCGCAGCCTGAGCCTTTCCGGAGTATTCGAGATGACCGACAGCTTTCTCTACACCTCGCCAACCGCTGACATCTCCCGGCCGTTGATCGAGCAGCTCACGGTGGAATATCGCAATCGCTACGGCAATTATTTCGGCGAGGACTCCTCGGTCGAGATGAACCGCTATCCGCCGGAGCGCTTTGCCGATCCCGATGGCGCCTTTGTGCTGCTGCTGCGCGACGGTCGGCCGATCGCCGGTGGCGCCTATATGCGCTACGACGACAATACCGCCGAGTTCAAGCGGATGTGGACGGATGCCGATCATCGCCGACAGGGCCTGGCCCAGCGCGTGCTGGCCGAGCTCGAAAACCACGCTGCCGCCAAGGGTTATGGCCGCGCCTACCTCACCACCGGCTTCCGCCAGCCCGAGGCGGCCAGCCTCTATCTCAAGGCCGGTTACACCGCCTTGTTCGACGTGACCGCCGACCCCGAAAGCATCCAAATCCTGCCATTCGAGAAGGCCTTGGCCTTCGTGGCGCGCTATTCGGCCCGACGCAACGAACAACTGAACAGCTCGGTCGCCTAGGGCAAAAATGTCCTCCGCGACGGCAAACACAGAACGGCAGCGCATTGCCGTTATGGGTCGCTCGAACTTAATGTCTACTAAATCACTAGAATAAGAGTGCAGCCATGGCATCGGCAACGGAAGTAGGTACGGATAGCGGCTCGATCGCACGGGGTTCCGCGCAGGATTATGCGCGCTACCGCATCGTGCCGGCCCGGCACCCCTGGCGGATTTTCGGCAGCCTACTGGCGGCATTCGTCATCGCCGTTTCACTCCATTCGGTGTTCACCAACGAGCGCTGGGGCTGGGCGGTGTTTGCGCAGTTCTTCTTCTCCGAGCCGGTGCTGGTCGGCCTCGGCCGCACCCTTCTGCTGACGGCACTCGCCTCGGTCATCGGCTTCCTACTCGGTGGCCTCCTCGCCTTCGCCCGCGTATCGAAATCGCCGCTGCTGTCGGGCCTGTCCTGGGGCTACATCTGGCTGCTGCGCTCGATCCCGCTGATCGTGCTGCTGCTGGTGCTCAACAATCTGGGCTACCTCTACGCCACCATCAACCTGGGCGTGCCCTTCACCAATATCCTGTGGGCCCAGTTCGATACCGTGCAGACGCTGAGCCCGTTCTCGGTGGCGCTGATCGGCCTCAGCCTCAACCAGGCGGCCTTCTCCTCCGAGATCATCCGTGGCGGTATCCTGTCGGTCGACCAGGGCCAGCACGAGGCGGCCGCCGCGCTCGGCCTCACCCGCTGGCGCCAG
>CBFGMY010000083.1:0-16692 GCA_965650055.1 uncultured Devosia sp. | reverse complement strand
CGTTGCGTCCCACCGGGCCTGCATGCTGATGATGGCGGCGGTCACGTCGGGAGCGCTGTTCTTTCGGGTCTACCTGGGTCTGTGGAAAGTGCTCGGCGTGCCAGCGTATTTCGAGGCATTTTACGCGCTTGATGCCTGGATAGCGTGGGGCCTGCCGCTAGTCGGCATGGCAATCTGGCTGCGCCTTTATACCCCTCGACGCCATCGCCCCGCGCCGGATGGCCTCACGACAGCGCAACCGGATGTTGTTTGATCGGTGCCCCGTAGCCGCCTGCTGGACGGGCGCCAAGGGGACACGATGCTCGCGCTTTTGAGGCGTCAGTTCGAGCGAATCTCGTAAGCGGCCTTCTCGGCGATCATGACCACGGGTGACGCCGTGTTGCCCGAGACGATGCTTGGCATGATGGAGGCGTCGACGATCCGCAAACCGCCGAGTCCCTTGAGGCGCAAATCGGGGCCTACGACGGCGCCATCATCCACGCCCATGCGGCAGGTGCCCACCGGGTGGAAAATTGTGGTGGCGATGTCGCCTATGCTGCGCAGCAGGTCTTCGTCAGTGTCGACCTCGGGGCCGGGCAGGATTTCCGCGGGCCGATACTTCGCCAGTGCACCGGCCGTCATGATCCGCCGGGCCTGACGCACCGAGCGCAGGGCCACATCGCGATCCGCCGATGCAGCGAGATAGTTCGGCCTGATATCGGGCTGCCGTGCCAGATCCGGACTGGCGATATGGACGCTGCCGGTGCTCTGGGGCCGCAGGTTGCAGACCGATACCGTTATGGCCGGGAAATCGTGCAGCGGCTCGCCCAGCCGGTTCGTCGAGAGCGGCTGCACGTGATATTCGAGGTCCGGCGTTTCCTTGGACGGATCGGACTTCGTGAACATGCCGAACTGGCTGGGCGCCATCGACAATGGACCGCTGCGCGTGAGCGCATATTGCAACCCCATCCGGGCTTTGCCGAGGGGGCTGTGAAACAGCGTATTGAGCGTTCTGGCGCCCGTTACCCGGTATACCGTGCGTATCTGGAGGTGATCCTGCAGGTTTTCGCCCACCCCCGGGCTCGCGTGGCGCACCGGGATGCCGTTCTCGCGCAGGATCTCAGGACGCCCGATCCCGGATAGCTCCAGCAACTTGGGCGAGTTGATCGCGCCGGCGGCCAGCAGCACCTCGCGACCGGCTCTTGCGTCCCAATTCTGGCCGCCCTGGCGTATCCTGACGCCCGCGACCCGTCCATCCTCGATGATGAGACTTTCTGCCTCGGCATTGGTGAGCAGGCGCAGGTTTGGCCGTTTCAATGCCGGGCGCAGGAAGCCCTTGGCCGTGTTCCAGCGCCAGCCGGCGGACTGGTTCACCTCGAACAGGCCAGAGCCCTCATTGTTGCCGTCGTTGAAATCGGCGCGCGGGAAAATGCCGAACTCTTCGGCCCCCTTCTGCACGGCCTCGAGAATTTCCCAGGACAGGCGCTGCCGCGCGACTTTCCACTCGCCACCCGCTCCATGCAGTGCGGATTTGCCGCCATGGTGATCCTCGGATTTCATGAAGTAGGGCAGCACGTCGTCCCAGCCCCAGCCGACATTGCCCGCCTGCCGCCAGCCATCGTAGTCCGCGGCCTGGCCGCGCATGTAGATCATGCCGTTGACCGAGCTGCAGCCGCCCAGCACCTTGCCGCGCGGATAGACCAGCGAACGGCCATTGAGCCCGGGCTCGGCCGATGTCTTCATCATCCAGTCGGTGCGCGGGTTACCGATGTAGTAGAGGTAGCCGACGGGGATATTGACCCAATGGTAGTTGTCGCTGCCCCCCGCCTCGAGCAGCAGGACCCGCGTACCCGGATCCTCGGTCAGCCGGTTGGCGAGCACGCAGCCCGCCGTCCCGGCGCCGACGATGATATAGTCATACTGGCCGTCAATCTGCATCAGTTGGCTCCGCGGCCATCAGGGACCGCCAGATTGGTTCGCTGGCCGCGTTGAGCCGCGACCATATCGCATAACGCCGGTCATAATGGGCGCGCATGCCGGGTTGCGGCGTATAGGTGCGGGCCGGACGCGTCATTTCCGCTGCCGCGACGATCTCGTCCGGATAGATGCCCACGCCGATCGCTGCCGCCATCGCGGCGCCGAGTGCCCCGGTCTCGCGCGCCTCGGCCACCGTCACCGGCAGCCCCAGTCCATCGGCGAAAATCTGCGGCCAGTGCGGCGACCGCGCGCCGCCGCCCGACAACACGGCCTGCGAGACCCCGACACCCGCAGAGGCGAGTACCTCCACATGGCGCCGGTGTTCGAACATGACGCCCTCGAACAGCGCCCGCAGCATATGTCCTTCGCCGTGCCAGCCGGCCATGCCGAAGAAGCCGCCGCGGAAATGCGCCCCCAGCCGCCCGCCATAGAGGAAGGGCTGGAACAGCGGATCGTCATGCGCGGGCTGGACGGCGCCGACCAGCGCATTGACCGCGCCGAACGGATCATCGTGATGCCCGCCCCGTTCCACCAGGGTGCGGACATACCATTCGAGGTTGGCCGCCGAGGTCGCGCTGTTCTCCATATTGGCGAAGCGCGACGGGCCATAGGCCGCGACCATGAACACGCGATCGTCGCGCACCGGCGTCTCGGAAAACACCTGGTTGATCGACCAACTGCCGGCCACGACCGAGGCCGAGCCCGGCAGCGCGGCACCCGAACCCATGGCCGAGGCGACCACGTCGAACAGGCCCGCCACAACAGGCGTTCCGGCGGCAAGCCCGGTGACAGCGGCCGCCTCCGCCGTCACGCGGCCCACCACATCGGTGGGTTGATAGAGATCAGGCAGCAGCGCCCTGGCATCGTCGAGGTCATAGAGCCGCAACAGGTCGTCGTCATAGGCGGCTTCGGGCATGCGCAGCAGCCCTGCCCCCGACATGTCGGAAACCTCCGTCGCCACGACGTCCGTCAGGCGCCAGGTCAGCACGTCTTTGGCAAAAAGCAGCTTGCCGGCTTGGCCGTAGACCTCGGGGCGATGCTGCTTGAGCCAGGAGAGAAGCATCGGCGTCTGCGATGGCCAGGGCCGCTGGAGACAGATGGCGTGCAGCTGTGCGCCGACGCGCTCGTCGACCAGCGCGGCAAGGCCTGCGGCCCGGCTGTCCAACGACTGGATGCCAAGCAGCGGCTGCAGGCCCTTGTCCAGCAGGTAGAGCCCGTTGCCATGCCCGGCGGTGCCGATGGCGACGATCCGGCTCGGGTCGATCCCGGCCCGCTCGATGCAGGTGGCAATGGCAACCTTGGCGTTTTCCCAGAGTTCGGGGACCGAGCGTTCCACCATGCCGATGGCCGGCTTGTGCGTAGCGCCGTCGATGCCATGCGTGGCCACCTGGCGGCCGGCCAGGTCGAACAAAACGGCCTTGATGACCGTATTGCCCGCGTCCAGACCCAGTATGTAGCGTGCGGTATCAGCCATTGTAGACATCCCAGGCCTGGTCCCCGTCGGCACCGTTGTGAATGATGGCCATCAGGGCCGCCACCACCGCACGCGGATTGGCATGCTGGTAGATGTTGCGGCCATAGACCATGCCCTTGGCACCCTGCTGCATCAAGCGGGCGGACTTGGCCAACACGGCCCTGAGGTCCTCTTTCCCGCCGCCACGCACCAGAACCGGCACGCGCGCCGCTTCCACGACACGGTGGAAATCCTCGGGATTGTCGGTGGGATCGGCCTTGATGATATCGGCGCCCATTTCGGCAGCCAGACGCACCAGGGTCACGATCTTCTCGGCGTCGCCATCAACCTGGTAGCCACCCCTGATATCATTGGGCAGCATAACCAGCGGCTCGATCATCAGCGGCATGCCGTAGCTGTGGCAGGCAGCGCGGACACGGCTGATATTGCTCACGCATTGGCGGAACAGTTCGGGCTCGTCGGGCAGCATGAACAGGTTCACCACCACGCAGGCCGCGTCCATTTCCAGCGCACCGATAATCGGCTCGTCGTGGTTCTGCAGCATCGACCACATCACCCGGTGGCGCTGGGCATTGTAGGGATTGCCCATGTCGATCCGCATCACCAGTGCTGGCTTGTCCTTTTCGGGCCGCGATTGCAGCAGGTCGGCCTGCCCATAGGCCATCTGGATGGCGTCAGGTCGCGCGCCGATCAGGGTATCGACAACCCCTTCCATGTCTTCCAGACCCACCAGGAAACCCGGCTCGTTGCACACCCCGTGGTCGATGGCCACGTCGAGGCACCCGCCATTGGTGAAGAGTCGATTCATTCTGGCCTTGCTGCTGACGCGCATGGCTATCTCCCTGCTTGGTTGCGTTGCGCAAGCATCTCTGCCGACACCCCGTGATAGGTTTGAAGTTCGTTCGTGAGCTTGCCGACCTGCGCGGCGGTTGCCGCGGCATCCCAACCCAGTTCCGCGGCAGCAATGGCCGCTATGGCCGCGATACGCTCAGCCGATACCGCCCCGGTGATGGCCAGCGGCAGGCGCCGCAGGACGAGATCGGCGAGGTCGGCGACATGTTCGTGGCCGATGAGATAGACCAGCTCGGCCGAAGTCAGCGTCGTGCCCGCGTCGAGCGGCGTGTCGTCGCTGCGCCCGGCGCAGAAGGTCAGGACGGCCTCGGCCCGGGTGCCGTAGAGATCGACGAGCCGCGCCGCTCGTGCCGCGGATATGTCATGCCTTGAGACCAAGCGTGCCTCCAGCGCGGCCGGTGCCGGCGGGAAGTTCGCCCCGCCGCCGATCGGCAGGCCGAGCGTATCGGCCACGCGCGGCCGACCCAGCGTCTGCAACACCGCGTCGGCGGTCTGCTCGGCAAAGGCGCGGAACGTCGTCCACTTGCCGCCCACCATGCAGAATTGCGGCACGGGTCCGTCGACGCGGTGCACGAAATGCCCGCGCGAAATGCGCCCGGTAAACTCGTGGTCGCTGCGCGGCAGCGGGCGGATACCGCTGAAGCTGAAGATGACGTGCTCGGCGCCCAGTGCGATGGCGGGGAAAATGCCGCGCAGGGCCTCGAGGATGTAGTCGCGCTCTTCGTCGGTGCAGGAAACGCGCTCGGCTTTGTCGACGCGGATATCGGTGGCGCCGGCCAGCACCTTGCCCAGATAGGGAAAGACGATGCAGACGCGGCCGTCCTCATTCTCGAAGAAGATCATGTGGCCGCCCAGCGCATCGAACAGCTCGGGGCTGTCGAGCACGATATGCGACCCCTTGGTGCCCGAGACGAAGGGCTCCTTACCCGGCTCGGCCGCGCCCAGGCTCACCAGCGCCTCGTCGAGCCAGGCGCCGGTCGCATTGACGATGCTCTTGGCCTGAACCGGCAGTTGCCGGCCGGTGAGCTTGTCGAGCAGCATGTAGCCGCCGCCCTGGCGCATCAGTTCGGCATAGTTGAGCGCCATGCTGTTCGGCGCCATGCGCTCGGCGTCGAGCAGAACTTCCAGCGCCAGCCGCTCCGGATAGCTGATCCAGGCGTCGTAGTAGGTCGCCGAGCAGCGCAGGCTCGGCGTCAGCAGTGGCCACTGCGCGAAGGTCTCTTTGGCGCTGCGAAACCGATGCGTCGGCAGCACTCGCCGCCTGCGCGTGGTCCAGTCGTAGAGCGCCAGTCCGATCTTGATCGGCACCGCACCGCGCGCCGACGGCGGCGTGGTGAGGCCGAAAAAGCTCGCGGCCCCGTTGAGCAGGCCGGAGAAGATCGAGGTAATGGGCACCGTGGTCGGCAATGGTCGCACCATATGCGGCGCGTTCGCCAGCAAGGCATCGCGCTCGCGCAGCGATTCCCGCACCAGCGAGAATTCGCCGTTCTCCAGGTAACGCAGCCCGCCATGAATCATGCGCGACGGCGCGGCGCTGCAACCGGAGGCAAAGTCGTTCCGCTCCACCAGCAGCACCCGCAGGCCCTGCAGCGCCAGCTCGCGGAACACGCCAATGCCATTGATGCCGCCACCGACGACGATGACGTCGAAGGCGCCATCGGCACCGATCTTCTCGAAACTGTCGTGGCGTCGTTTGGACAAAAGGGGACCTCTCGCTGTCCTGCGACAGCGCTCCAATTCTTCGGTTCTGGCGGTTCAGGCTAGCTGTCGAGCGCGACGAGATGCCTGGCGATGGCCTCGCTGATCGTGCTGGTCTCTGCCTCGTTCAAGGTGATCCTGGCGGCTCCCGCATTCTCCCTGGCTTGATCGGGGTTGCGGGCGCCGCACAGGGCGAACGTGATGCCCGGCTGCCGGGCAGTCCAGGCGATGACGACCTGCGAAGGTGTCGCGCCATGCGCGGTCGCGATGGGTGCAATGTCCGCCATCAGGCGCGCCGCCTTGGCGCGATTGCCCTGCGAGAAATGCGGGTCGGTCCGCCGCTGGTCGTCGCCGGAAAACTGCCGATCGGGCCCGATCTTGCCGGTCAGCAGCCCTCGCGACAGCGACGAATAGCTGAGCACCGACACGCCATGCGCCTGACAGATCGGCACGAGCGTGGTTTCGATAGCCCGCCGCGCCATGGAATACTCCTCCTGGATGGCGTCGAGCGGTCCAGCCGCCACATAGGCGTTGAGATCATCGACCGACAGGTTGCTGGCGCCAATCGAGCCGATCTTGCCCTGGCGCTTGAGATCGAGCAGCGCATCCATCGTTTCGGCGACCGGGGTCGTGGGGTCCTGCCAGTGGGTAATGTAGTGGTCGATATGATCGGTACCCAGGCGGCGCAGACTTTGCTCGACCTCGTAGAAAATTGCGTCGCGGCCGAGATAGCGGTGCACGGGCTTCCCGTTATAGTCGAAGAAGTGCCGGCCCTTGTCGGTATGCCAGACCAGCCCGCATTTGGTGGCGATCACCACCTGGTCGCGCCGCCCCTTGATGGCCTTGCCGACCAGCTCCTCGGCCAGGCCCTGGCCATAGGCGGGCGCGGTGTCGATCAGCGTGATGCCGGCGTCGATCGAGGCCTGGATGGCGGCGATGGATTCGGACTCTTCCGTCCCGCCCCACATCCAGCCACCGATGGCCCAGGTCCCCAGGCCGACGACGGAGGCCTCGATCCCGGACCTGCCGATCCTGCGCTTGTGCACGTCAGGCAACATTCTGCTGCGCCTCCATCTTTTCGAGGACGCCGGCGGCGGTTTCTTCGTCGATCACCAGCGAATTGAGATAGCCACCGCGCAGGGCGGCGCGGATGGGCAGCACCTTTTCGACGCCGGCGGCCACGCCGATGACGTTGGGGCAGCCGGCAAGGTCGCTCGGCGCCAGCGCGACGAGCCGGGAATTGAGCTTGTAGTCGGCCACCTTGCCGTCCTCGCCGATAAGATGGGCCAGGAATTCGGCGACCACGCCGCCCTTGATCAGGCGCTCGCGATCGGCGGTGGAGTCGGGATGGAGGTCATAATAGCTCGAGCCCGCCGTCTGGATGGAGCCAATGCCCACCAGGGCAATGGCCGCCTGCCGCGCCAGCTGGAAAGCCTCTTTCACCGAGCCCAGTTCCATCAGCATGTCGCGCTGCTCGCGGCTCTCGGCAAACAGCGGCGCGTGCACGAGGTGCGTCGAGCCGCCAAGCCGCTCCGCCAGGCGCGAGGCCAGGTGATTGACGTCGGTATAGTATTTGCCCTGCACGCCCCCGGTCAGCGGCACCACGGTCACGTCGAAGGCGCGCTCGGGTTCAAGATTGTCGACCACCGCGCTCACCGCCTTGCCGCCGGTAATGGCGATCACGTCGCCGTCGCGCAGCGATTCCAGCAGGTGGTTGGCGGCAGCCCGCCCGACCTGCTTGAGCGTCGTGTCGAGATTGCCCGACACGGTCGGCGCGACGATGGCGCTGGCGAGCCGCGCCACCTGCTTGAGCAGGCGCTCGATCTCCATCAGCCGCTGGAACGGCGACTCGATCTCGATGCGCACCATGCCGAGCTTCCGCCCCTGCGCGATCAGCCGGTTTACCTTGGAGGTCGACAGGTTCAACGCCTCGGCAATGTCGGACTGCTTCTGCCCCTCGACAAAGTGCATCACCAGCACCGTGTAGATCTGCCGCGTGGCTTCGAAGTCGCTGTTTTCGGTCATCTCGTCACCCAGTCGCCTGAACATGGATCACCTGCGCTGCTTGCTGAGATAGTGGTCGATGGTCACGGCCGTCAGCAGGATCGATCCTCGGATAATGTCCTGCCAGTAGACCGATACGTCGAGCAAGGCGAGCGAGCTCGAAACCACCGAAAGCAGGATCGTCCCGAGGATGGCGCCGAGAATGGTGCCCGATCCACCCGAAAGACTGGCGCCGCCGATCACCGCCGCCGCGATGACGTTGAGTTCCATGCCCATGCCGAAGGTGGGCTGCGCCGAGCCGAAGCGGGCCATGTAGATGACACCGGCCACGCCGCAGAGGGTCGAGCACAGCATGGTGGTGAGAAAGGTCACCTTCCTGGTGTTGATGCCCGAATAGGCGGCGGCCTTGGCGTTGCTGCCGGTATAGAAGACCCGGCGGAACATGGTGGTGCGCCGGAGCATGAAGTCGAAGGCGACCACGACCACCACGAAGATCACGATGACGACAGGGACGACCCCGATCGAGCCCTGGCCGATGAACTTGAACTCTGCGGGCAGCGTGAACAGGCCGAGCGGCCGCCCTCCGGTGCCGAGCAGGCAGGCGCCGCGGGCAATCACCATGGCGGCCAGCGACACGATGAAATGGTGCAGGCCAACGCGGGTCACGAAAAAGCCCATGGTCGCGCCCACCGCCGCGCAGGCACCGATGGCGATCGCCGACGCCACCCAGGGATCGACACCGTTGAGAAACAGCAGGCCCGCGATGACCATGGCGAGGGCCGTGACCGAGCCGACCGACAGGTCGATGCCACCCGAGATCAGCAGGATCGTCATGCCGACCACCACGATGCCTTCCACGGCAAAGGCCATCGCCATGGCGCGCATGTTTTCCCAGCTCAGGAAATAGGGCGAGGCGAAGGACATGATGATGAACAGCGTCAGGATGATCAGGATCAGCCCAATCTCGCGCATGCCGGCGAGGCGCCGCCAGCCTGAGGAATTGGCCGCCAGCGCGGGCGCCGCGGTTTCCGACTGTACGATGGTCATGCTCTGGCTCCCTCGGCCCTGGCAGGGTCGGTATCGATCGAAGCCAGGTACATGATGTTCTGTTCGGTCATGGCGTCGCCAGCCACTTCCCCGTTGATCCTGCCCTCGCGCACCACGAGCACGCGGTCACAGACCCCGATGAGTTCGGGGAGTTCGGACGAGATGATGATGATCCCGACCCCGCTGGCAGCGAGATCGCGCAGAATGCGGTGGATCTCGAGCTTGGCGCCGACATCGACGCCGCGCGTCGGCTCGTCGAGGAAAATCACCTTGGGGCTTACCGACAGCATCTTGGCGATCGCCACCTTCTGCTGATTGCCGCCCGAGAGCGACGAGACCGGCTGGCCGACATGACCGCACTTCAGGTTAAGCCGGCGCCCCAGTTCGGTGGCCAGCTGTGCCTCGCGCCTGGCGTCGATGATGCCCCCGGCGCTGACCAGGCCCAGTTGCAGCGCCGAGACATTGGCCGCTATCGGCATGTCGAGGAACAGGCCGTCGCCCTTGCGATCCTCAGACAGATAGACGATGCCCAGCCCGATGCTTTCCTGGTAGCGGCGCAGCGTCAGCGGCTCGCCATTGAGCTTGACCGAGCCTGTCGCCGCCTCGTCGATGCGGCAGATGCCTTTGACGATCTCGCTGCGACCGGCGCCGATCAGGCCGCCAAGCCCAAGGATTTCGCCACGATGCAGCGTGAAGCTCACATCGACGAAGTGGCCGGGGCTCGATAGATTGACGACCTCGAGGATCGCCTCGCCCGCCATGCTGTCGCCGCCCAGCTTGGGCGGGTAGCGGTTGTCGACGACGCGCCCGACCATGGCATTGACGATCTCGGTCGGCGTCGTCGCCGCTACCTCGTGGGTCACCACATATTGCCCGTCGCGGAACACCGAGACGCGGTCGCAATGCTCGAAGATCTCGGCCATGCGATGGGAGATGTAGATGATGGCGATGCCCTGCCCCGCCAGCCGGTGCATGATGGCGAACAGCACCTTGGCTTCCTTCTCGGTCAGCGCGGCGGTGGGTTCGTCCAGGATCAGCACCCGGCAGTCGAGCGTCAGTGCCTTGGCGATCTCGACCAGCTGCTGCTGGGAGATGGACAGGCTGCGCACCAGCATGGCCGGATCGATGTCACCCAGCCCGGCCAGGATATCGGCCGCTCGGCGATGCAGGGCTGCGTAGTCCACCAGCAGCGACGTGCTGGCATTGGTGGCAGCCATGAAGATGTTCTCGGCGACCGTGACATCGGGGCAGAGGGCGATTTCCTGATGCACCAGGCCAATGCCAAGGCGCTGGGCCGCGGCGGGCGACGCGATGCGCACCGGCTTGCCGTCAAGGATGATCTGGCCGCTGTCGGGCTGCAGGATGCCGTCGATGATGTTCATCAGGGTCGACTTGCCCGCGCCGTTCTCGCCTGCCAGCGCGTGGATTTCGCCGCGCCGCAGCTCGAACTGCACGTTGCGCAGGGCCTGGATAGGACCAAAGGCCTTGCTCAGCTCGCTCACCCTCAGCATGACATCGGACATGTCGTTACTCGCATTCCCTGGGTCGCCTGCGCCGGCCGGAAGCCGGCGCAGGATGGTCTCGGAGAGATCGTGGGCCGCCCTTAGCTAGGGTCGCGGCCTTCCATGTAGGCGCCGAGATCGAAGGATGCGGCATTGTCCTTGGTGATGACGGCAAAGCCGTTGTCCACGAAGGGGATCTGCATGGGGTTGTAGCCGGACACCTTGTAGTCGTTGAACGGATCGAACAGGTCCGGATGCGCCGCCATGAAGGTAGCCATGAAGCCCATGAAGCCCTGCATGCCCTGGTTGGGGTTCAGCGCCATGTGGATATTGCCGGCCTTGATGTGTTCCAGCGTCGCCGGGGTCACGTCGGCATGCATGATCAGCACCTTGGCGTTGGCCTCGAGTACGGCGGCTACCGCACCTTCTGCCGAGCCAGCCTCGGGGATCCACATGGCATCGAGTTCAGGATTGGCCTGCAGGATCGATGCTGTCGCCAGGTAGGCAGCGTTGCTGTCCTGGTTGGTCGCCTGGCGGCCCACCAGTTCCATGTTCGGATAGTGCTCTTCCATATAGGAGATGAGCGCTGTCACGCGCAGGTCGTGGTTGCTCTGGCCCGGGTTTTCCAGCACGGCATACTGACCGGTCTCGCCAACCTGCTTGACGATTTCCTCGGCGGCGAAGGTGGCCTCGGCAACGTTGTCGGAGGTGATGTAGGCGCTGCGCTTGGAGTTGGGCGAGTCGGCCGCGAAGGTCACCACGTCGACACCGCCTTCGATGGCGCGGTTGATCGGCTCGATGAACGGGTCGGCCTGCATCGGATGCAGCAGGATGCCGGCCGGCTTCTTGATCAGGTCCTGCTCGAACGAGGCGATCTGCTTGGTGATGTCATAGTCGGGCGTACCCGAAAACACCGTCTCGCAGCCCATGGCCTCGGCGGCCTGCTTGAAGCCTTGGTACACCGGCACCCAGTAGGGATGGGCCGAGACCATGACGTTCATGACATAGGTTTCGCCAGGCTCGCAGCGGAAGCCTTCCTGGGCCAGAGCAAGGCCGTTGCCCGCGGCGGCAAGGCCGACGGCCATGGCGGTGACGACGGCAGCCCTCTTCAGATTGTGCATTGTTTCTCCTCCGGTTGATCGGGACCGCGTCGGGGCAAGCGTCCTCCCGCTCACCTGCAAGAAATCCCACGTTGCGAATTTTATTGCAACGGCCTTGGTGTTAGATCGTTCGGAAGCCGCCGTCAACAATCTTGCACAAAAAATCTGATACTGAAATAAATTTCAGGCACGAACGGTCGTGGTCGGAGTCCGAAGCGGACTCGATCGCGTCGACCGCCGCTCTTCGCAAGCGCGCGTGCGGACTAACATTCGACCAGGCGAGAACGGCTGTTCGAGTTGTGTATTGCTGGAGGCCGACAGCGGTCCCGGCCGAAAGGCGTCCCACCACGACCTCGCCGAAAGCGGAACGGCGGTTTTCGGACGCACTTTTGCTTGGCGCGCGGTCCTGGAGCCCGAGGACCGCCGCGCTCGATCTGGCATAAAGACGGGGACTAGGCCGCCGTTCCGTCAGCCAGAAACAGGCTGGCCCGCTCGGCTTGTGTTGCCAGATGCAGTTCCTGGCCTGCCGTTACCTCGACGTCCCCTGGCAAAGCCGCGATGATCTGCTGGCCCGAACCGAGGATGATGGCGGTGAGGGTTTCGTTGCCGAGGCGCTCCACCAGGGCCACATGGCCGGTCATGTCCCGCGCGCCACCCTGCGTCAGGTGATGTGGCCGCATACCGACGGTGACCTCGTCACCCACCGAAGCGGCGACCTTGGCCTTGGGCAGAACCAGCCGGCCCAGATCGGACGAGCCCACCGTGATGGAGCTGGCGTCGATGGCTTCGACCCGCGCCTTGAGAAAGTTCATCTTGGGCGAGCCGATGAAGCTCGCCACGAAGATGTTGGCGGGGTGGTGATAAAGTTCGAGCGGCGAGCCAACCTGCTGCACGATACCGGCATTGAGCACCACGATCTTGTCGGCCAGCGTCATCGCTTCGACCTGGTCGTGGGTGACGTAAATCATCGTCGCGCCGAGGTCGGCATGCAGCTTGGCCAGCTCCATGCGCATGTCGACGCGTAGCGCTGCGTCGAGATTGGACAGCGGCTCGTCGAACAGGAACACCCCTGGCTTGCGCACGATGGCCCGGCCGATGGCGACACGCTGGCGCTGGCCGCCCGACAGCTGGCTGGGGCGACGCTCCAGCAGGTGTTCCATCTGCAGGATGCGCGCCGCTTCGGCCACCTTGGCGTCCTTCTCGGCCTTGGGCGCATTGGCGATGGTGAGGCCGAAAGCCAGGTTTTCCCGCACCGTCATATGCGGAAAAATGGCATAGCTCTGGAACACCATGGCGATGCTGCGATCCTTGGGCGGCAGGTCGTTGACCACCCGCTCGCCGATCGTGAGCGTGCCGCCAGAAATATCCTCAAGTCCGGCGATCATGCGCAGCAGGGTCGACTTGCCGCAGCCGGAGGGACCCACGAACACGGTGAATTCGCCATCGGCGATTTCGATATCGACGCCCTTGATGATCTCGGCTGCGCCGTAGTTCTTCCTGATGCCGGCAAGCGATACCCGTGCCATGGCGTTACTCCGCTGCGTTTGCGATTGGGATCACCGAGAGCAGGCCGTCGCTGCCCACGACGACCGGTTCTGGATCCATGACATAGCCACCGAAATCGGCCTTGCCATTGTCGGCAAAACCCAGGATGCGCAGGCCGTCGGCGGTCTCGACAATGCGCGCGGCATAGCGGCGGCAGGGCTCGGCGCCGTCGAAGAACGGGCCTGGAGCGACCGTCCAGGGACCGCGCGGATCGTCGGCAATGAGATAGTGGTTGCCGGTGACCGGGCTTTGCGGGTTGCTGCGCCGATAGTCCTCCGACCAATGGAAGCTCGAGGTGCAGAACAGGCAATACCACTTGTCGCCGACCTGGAAGACCTGAGGCACTTCGAGCTGGCCGAAGCCGCCCGAGAATACCGGGGGTTGCAGCGTCCAGCTCATCAGGTCGGGCGAGGCAGCAAAGCCGATGGCGCCGCCGGCATTGGGTTCGGCGGCGTCAGGCACGCGGGCGGTGAAATACATCAGCCAGCCCGGGCCCGCCGGATCGCGCATCACCCAGGGATCGCGCATCGCCCGGTCGTGCCAACGGCCGACGTGATCGACTTCATAGGTGCCGGCGTTGGGGCCGACCAGATCGAGCGCCAGGCCGGTGCCGACGCGCTGCCAATTGTGCAGATCGCGCGACGTGGCATGGCCGATGCGCTGGCGCAGGCCCTGCTCGGCGCGCGTGCTGCCGGTATAGAACAGGTGCCAGAGGCCGGCATCGTCCTGCGTGACCGAGCCGGTCCAGGTGGTGTAGTCGTCCCAGGCGGACGTTTCACTCGGCTTCAGGTGTGTTCCCAGATGGGTCCAGTTCACCAGGTCGTCCGACACGGCATGGCCCTGTGACACGTTGAAATGGCGCAGGTCGGGGTCGCCGAGGCTCTTGTCGGCCTGGAGGAAAAACCCATGCCCGCGCTCACCGTCATGGGTGTACCAGCTGTCCAAGATCCATTTGTCTTTGAGGGCAATAACCATAGTCAGTCTCCGTCAGCCCTTGACGCCGGTCGAGGCGATCGAGGCAATGAAAGCGCGTTGCAGGAAAAGGTAGAAGGCCAGTACCGGCACGGTAATGAGCGAGAGATAGGCCATGATCTCGCCCCAGGCGCGGTTGAGCTGGAAGAAGTACTGCAGGCCCACCATCACCGGCCGGTAGCTCTCCTGCTGCACCACCATCAGCGGCCAGAGATACTGGTTATACATGGCGAGGAATTTGAGGATCGCCGCCGTCGCCAGCACCGGGCCGGCCAGCGGCATGACCACCTTGCGGTAGATCTGGCCCCAGCTGGCGCCTTCCACGCGCGCCGCTTCGATCAGTTCGCCCGGCAAATCCTTGAAATACTGCACGAACAAAAAAATCGTCAGGCCATCGGCAATGAACGGGACGATCTGCACCTGGTAGGAGTTGAGCCAGCCGCGGGTAATCCCCTCCAGCCCGATCCAGGGCAGGTTCGCCGAGATCAGCAGCAGCGGGATGGCGATGGTCTCGAACGGCACGATCAGCGTGGCGAGGATGAGCGTCAGCAGCAATTCGCGACCACGCCAGTCGATGAAGACGAAGGCGAAGGCGGCAAGCGAGCAGACCGCCAGCGACAGCAGCACGGTGAGACCGGTCACCAGCACTGAATTGAACACGAACAGTCCCACCGGGGCGCGCCTGAACGCGGCGAAATAGTTGTCGAGCGAAATGTCGCCCACCGGCAGGAAGGCGCGCAGGCTCTCGGTATCGGTCAGCAATTGCTGATCGGGCTTGAGGCTCGACATCAGCATGAAGATCAGCGGGAAGATGAAGATCACGGCGATCAGGATCAACACCGCATAGCGCGCTGCGAGGCGCAGGCCGTGATTGTCGGCGGCGATGGTGGCCATCACTTTTTCTCCCGGGTGAGCCAGCGCTGGATGAAGGAAATCGACAGCACGATGACGAACAGCACCACCGAAATGGTCGAGCCGCCCGAAATGTCCTGCTTGCCATAGCCGCGCTCGACTGCCTGGAAGACGATGGTCTGGGTGGAGTCGAGCGGGCCGCCGCCGGTCATCACGTCGATCTGGCTGAACAGCGAGAAGGCCTGCATGGTGATGACGATCAGCACCAGCACGGCCGTGTTGCGCAGGCCGGGCCAGGTGACATAGCGGAAGGTCTGCCAGGCCGAGGCGCCCTCGATGGCCGAGGCTTCGTAAAGCGTGGGGCTGATGGTCTGCAGGCCCGACAGCCAGATCACCATGTGGAAGCCCACGGCCTGCCAGATCGACATGGCGATGATCGAGCCCAGCGCCGTGCCGGCATTGCCCAGCCAGTCGATGCGCGGGAAAGCGCCGAAGGTGGCGGCACCGAGCAGGTTGTTGAGCAGCCCGCTGTCGCCGTCATAGATGAAGCGCCACAGCAGCGAGACCACCACGATCGAGACGACGACGGGCATGAAATAGATGGCGCGGAACAGGTTGATGCCGCGCAGGCGCTGGTTGATCAGCAGGGCCAGGCCCAGTGCCAGGCCGCCCTGCACGGGCGCCACGATCAGCACGAAGATGACGGTATTGACCAGCGCCATGAGGAAGACGATGTCGCGACCCAGCACATAGGTCCGGTTATCACCGAGATCGAAGCTGAACCACTCGCGCATGCCGTCATATTGCGGATATTCGGCATTGTTGCGGGTAAAGCTGCGCAGGGCGGGATAGGCGGCGGCGCCTGTGTCGTCGCGGACCACCGCGCCGGCATCGTCGCGCTCTGGCTCGAGGGTCAGCAGGCCAACGCCGAGCAACTGCTCGTAATTGGCGAGGCCGATGAACTGGGTTGGGTTGGGCGAAATCAGGCGCTGGTTGGTAAAGCTCAGCGCGATGGCGAAGATGAATGGCAGGACGACAAAGATCGCCATCAACAGGGCGGCGGGACCAGCCATCAGCCAGCCGACGCGATTGGAGCGGGTAAACTTGGAAGCCATTGTTGCCGCCTGTTCGGTTATGGGACCCCAGCCGGAGCCGGGGTCCCTTCAGGGCCGGAGGGGGCGGCCCTAAAAGCCGTAATTGTTGTTCTTGGCGATGTCGGCATCGATCTCGTCGACGGCGGCATCAAGCGTTTCGGCAACGTCGGCGCCGTTGGCGATATCGGCCAGGGCTTTCTCGAACACCTTGGCGGCGACGACATAGCCCGGGGTCACGGGACGAACGAGCGCCTGCTTGGCGGAGAGTTCGTAGAACACCTCCATCGGGCCGCCGGGCTTGTAGTTGATCGAGGCGGCGGCGGAAGCAGGGGTCGGTGGGATAAGGCCGATGCCATCCGAGAAAGCGGTCAGGTACTTGTCCTGCAGCGCGAACTCGATGAAGGCGGAGGCGCCATCGGGATGAGCCGACTTGGCGGACACGCCGAACTGCCAGGACGCGGCGCCGATCTTGGGGCCATGGCCGAAATCGGGTGCAGGCAGGAAGATCGTGTCGTCGAACGTGTTGAGCGTTGCCAGCGCAGCCCAGTTACCGTTCCACGAGAAGGCGTATTTGCCATTGGCAAAGCCGGAATCAC
>CBFGMY010000082.1:0-16765 GCA_965650055.1 uncultured Devosia sp. | reverse complement strand
TGAAGTGCAGACGGCTGCCGTTGGCTGCGTTGATCTGAATATCGCCGTCGGTCGCCCCCGTCGTCTCTCCGCCGCCCTCGACCCAGCCGCCCGCGAAGGACAGTGTGCCGTTATTGTCGGTGTAGGAAGCCGCGCCGTCGAAGTTGTCGGAATAGGTGCCGGCACTGGCGCCCGTCCCACCGCTCAGGGTATCGCTGCCGTCGCCGCCATTGAGAACGTCGGCGCCCTCGCCGCCATTGACGACGTCATTGCCGCCATTGGCATTGACGGTGTCGTTGCCGCCCAGGGCATTGATCGTCTCGGACGTGGTGCCCACACCGTTCAGGGTCTCGCCCGCGGCTGTCCCGTTGATCGTGCTGGTCGGCGCTGCGCCGGCCAGGGTGAAATCCGAGATATCCATATTGGCATTGGTCACGTTGTTCACGCGGATCGTGCCCTGGATCGCCGAGGCTGCGCCATTTTCGCGGATCGTCAGCAGGGTGTTGCCCGCGCCGCCGATCGTGGATTCAAACACCCGGTCGGCAAAGTTCCCCGTCGTGACCCCCAGTCCGCTGAGGTCGATGCGGTCCTGGGTGGCCGGGGTGCCGCCTGCGGCATCGAAGCTGTTGATCACATCGTCCCCGAACGCGGGAGCATTGTAGACGATGGTGTTCACACCGCCGCCGACATCGATCGTGTCATTGCCCGCGCCGCCGATGATGGTGTCGTTATCATCGCCACCGTTCAGGGTGTCGTTGCCGTCGCCACCGTCGAGCAGATCGTTTCCGTCATTGCCGTTGAGGGTGTCGACGCCGCCCAGGCCGAACAACTGGTTGTTCTCGTTGTTGCCGTTGATGACGTTGTCGAGCGCATTGCCCGTGCCCCGGACCGCGTTGGCATTGAGGTCGAGGTTTTCGACATTGGCGCCGAGCGTGAAATCGACATCCGATTCCACCCGGTCCGTACCGCCCGTTGCCAGGACCGCATTGGTTTCGATGACCACGTCGCCGACGTCATCGACGTCATAGACGTCGTTGCCGTCGCCGCCCGTCATGGTGTCTCCACCCAGGCCGCCGTCGAGATCGTCATTGCCGCCCAGGCCGCTCAGCGTATCGGCCAGGTCACCGCCGGTGATGATGTTGCGCAGGTTGTTGCCGGTACCGACAAACTGGCCGGCATCGCCGCCCAGATAGGTCAGGTTGTCGACATTGGCCATGAGCTCGATCGACAGTGCATTCATGAAGGTCTGCACCGTGTCGGTGCCGGCACCGAGGTCTTCGACCACGACATCGAGCAGATCGTCCACGCCGTAGGTGTCGTTGCCGGCACCGCCGATCATGGTATCCGCCCCGACGCTGCCGACGAAGTCCAGGTTGGCGGGATCGCCGTTGGTGCGGGCATCGAGAACGTCATTGCCCGATCCACCGACCAGCAGGTCGTCGCCCAGCCCGCCCACCAGGTTGTTGGTGCCCGTGCCGCCGAAGATCAGGTCATTGCCGCTTCCGCCGGTAATGGCATCGTTCACCCCGTTCTCGCCGGCAACGAAGTTGTTGGCGGTCGAGGCGGATAGATTGACGCCCGTGGCCACGTTGTCGCGGCCATCTGGATCGGCACGGCTGATCAGGTAGTCGTCGCTCCCCAGCGCATATCCGGCATAGGTCGCGCCATTGAAGTTGATGCGCTCGACACCCGTATTGGCGACCCCGCCGGTATAGTGCCCGGCCACCGTGATCGTCTGGTTGAGCGGGACCGTCCCATTGGTGAGACCATAGGTGATCACCAGGTCGCCATTGGCGGTGCCGGTGTTGGAGTCGTTTGCATTCAGCCCGGTCAGCGTCATGATCGGAAGGCCGGTCACGACGTCGGTGCCCAGCGTTGGCGCCAGGATCGAAATCCGGTCCGCATCCCCGCCACTGGTGGCCGAAACGCCCTCGTTGATCACGTCATTGCCGTCACCATAGGTGAACGAATAGGTGTCGTTCCCCAGGCCGCCATTGAGCGTGTCGGTGCCGCTGTTGAGGGTGGGGCTCGTAAACGAGATCGACAGATTGTCGATCGCCACGCCTTCATTTGTCGCGTTCATCGCCGAAGTGACGAAGCGGATCGCCGCGTTGGCCGCAAACGGGCCGGTGAGGCTGTGGTTGTAGTTGGTCGAACCACCGTCTCCGGTGATCGTGTTCAGCACCACGAAGTTGACGCCGTCGGCGGCGAACTGGACCTCGACAAACTCACCAGCGTCCAGGTTATCGGGATTGGCCGAGTAGGTGATGATCGCGGTCTGCGACAGCGACAAATCTACCGTGCGGGTGATCTGCGCCCCATCAAACTGCGCCGTCGTCCCGCCATAGAACCGGAGCGTGTTGCTGTTGCCGTCGTCGATGCGGATCTGACCGGTGGTTGTGCCGCCAAAGTCATTGAGTTCAGCCCAGTTGCTCGCCCAGTTGGCCGTGCCGTTCTGGTTGTTGTTGTTGCCGGATTCGAAGTTGTCGCCGGCATTGACGATGTTGGACCCGGCGCCACCCACCAGGATGTCGTCGCCCGCGCCGCCATTGAGGACATCGGTGCCGGCCAGGCCGACGATCAGATCATCCAGTGCCGTACCGTTGATCACCGGCTGGTTAAGCGGCGGCAGGCCCTGCGTGGCGGCGCCGTTGTCGTTATACGGGGTCCCCACGACCACGTTGAGCGAGCTGCCGTCGGAGAACTGCACCCGTTCCATGTTGCGCAACCGGTCGGTACCATCCACGCCGTCAGGAATTGCATGGGCGACGATGACTTGCCCGTCGGCCGTGGCCGAGAAGGCATACTCGCCCCGCAGGCCCTGGTACAACGCCGTGTCGATGTCCGCGATGGCGTCCGCCCCTGCCGTGGTAATTTCACGGATGATCTGCAGTTGGCCGGGGTTGATCTTGCCTTCGAACACCCAGACGCTGAGCGGCTTGGTGACGTCGGTGCCCGGCGCCGGTGCCTGAACCACATTGCCATTGGCATCGAGGCGCAATGTCACTGGCGCGGTCATGCCGGTAATATTGGGGTTGCCGGGCAGCTCGACGCCCGTGGGACCGGCAGCGTTGTAGCCGCTCATGATGCCGATGCGGACATTGAGCCACTTGTCGCCATCGATGATGTCGTTGCCACCGCGACCGGTGATTTTGTCGCTGCCGTCGCCGCCAAGCAGAATGTTGCCGGCGTCGAACGACGTTACGCCCGCACCCAGAACCTGCTGCAGTCCGGCGATGAGAGCGATGCCCTCGGCGTCGAGCACGCTGCCCCGGGCGCCTTCGGTCGCCATGTCCGCGGACGTGACGTCGCTGCCCAGGATTTCGTCGTTGTACTTGGAGCCCGATACGCCTTCAACGAAGGCATATTCGTCGAGCGCCGAGTTTGGCGGAGGCAGAGGCAGGGCGTCGAAATGCTGCCGGAACAGGTCGGCATTGATGCCCATCGGCATGTCCTTGTAGGTCGTCCAGTCGAAACCGGACATACCGTCGAACTTGCCGCGGCCAAGGCTGCCGACCCAGATGTCGTCACCGCCTTCACCAATGAACTCGTCGAAGCCACCGTCGCCGTGGAACACGTCGTGCCCCTTGACGGAGTCCGCCGCGAACTGATCGTCGAAGTTGTCGCCGACCGCGCCGGTCCACGCCCCGATTTCGATCCAGTCGTTGCCTTCACCACCCATGGTCTGTTCGGTGGTCTTGCTGCCAAAGACAAAGTCGTTGCCCAGGCCGCCAAAGGCCTCGTCGAGCAGGTCGGTACCAAGGACGATGAAGTCCTGGCCTGCCTCGGCCACGACAAGGTCGGTGCCCGGCCCGGCGTGAATGGCGTCATGGCCCGCACCGGAGCGAATGATGTCATCGCCGCCAATGTCGGTGATGATGTCGTCGCCCTCCCCGCCGATATACTGGTCGTTGCCGTAGCCACCTTCCATCCGGTCGTTGCCGGCGTCGCCATGCAGCGTGTCGTCACCGATGCCGGCAATCAGGATATCGTCGCCATTGGTGCCGCCCAGCAGGACGTGGTCTTCGCCGGTATACTTGAGATAGTTGGTGTCCGTGCCCGGCGTCGCCGGGTTATTGCGAATGACCAGTTGGGTCAGGATGCCGGCGCCAACCGGGTCGTCACCGCCAAGTCCGGGGTTCCATTGCTTGGTCTGGTCGACCTCGAGAATGAGTCCGGGCGTCGAGAACACGTCCGACGGCAGATGGCCGGCATCGGCGTTCTTGCTGATCAGCTTGGCGAAGGTGTTGTTTTCCATCTCGGCCAGCAGATGCAGACCGTCGAGGCGCTGCAGGTAGTAGAACCGGTCGCCGTCTTGCAGCTTTTCAAGCTGGACTTCGAACACGAAGTTGAAGGTCGAGCCGAGCATGCCGCCAAACGGCATGATCTTTTCAGCCAGCCCGCCGATCCACAGGTCGATATTGTCGATACCCGTTGTCGTCACGCCATTGGGCAGGCTCGCCCAGGCGCCGGTACCGTTGAGGAAGTCCTGAGCATCGGACGGAACCGCGAAGGCGCCGTAGGGTTGCCCGAAGATGATCGTCATGGCGGCGTCGCGCTTTTCCTCGATGGTATCCGCGTTGACGATCAACGGATGCAGGCCGTAAGCCGCGATGAAGTTGATCACCGATGCTTCGTTCTTGAGATTGCCGGCGAACTCCACCCAGCTGTTATAGGGCTTGAGCTCAGCAGCATTCTGGCTGGCGACGTAGAATTCGCGCCGGGCGGCGTTCAACGACGGTACGCCAGTGTCACGACCACGCGCCAGGTTGATGGTTGCCAGGTCGAGAGGCAGGCCCAGCAGGTTGTTGCGGAGGGCGGTCGTCACGAACTCGTCGATTTCGTTGCCCACCTGCCGCGTCATGCCACGGATGATCGCGCCAGCGGCCACGCCGTCGGCAACCGTATGGCCAGCGTCGAACTCGATCGGGTTGAGGAACGCCTGGATTAGGCCGATCTGGTCATTGGTGAAGCTGGCGTCCAGACGGTCGATCTGCTCGGTGAGCATGGAGTGGCCAAAGCGATAGACCACATGGGCGAACTCGGCCACGATGTTGGGATTGATGTCCGCATGGTAGCCATCCGGCACCACGAAGAAGTCGATCGCCGGCTGGATCTTGCGGGCAAAATCCTCGAACACCAGGTGCTGATACTGCATCTCGGTGCCGAACTTGGCTGCCTGGAACAGCCGGTTGCCATCCCAGATCAGTGCGTCGATCGCCGCCTGTCCCACCGGAACGGCCGCCACATCCACGGCAAGCCATTCATTGAGGAAGGCCACGGCCTGGGCCTGGGTTGCGCCGCCGGCAAGCATGGCGGCAGCGTCGGCAAGGGCCACGTCCTTGGTATGCTCCGCCAGACGATTGTGCTCGGAGTGGAAGATGTGGTGGACCGCAGTCAGGCCAATGTTCTCATTGGCGCGTCCATCACCGGCTATGAAGTGCGCATCGAGCAGTTCGTTGTCGTATTCGATGTCGCCATTGCCGGGATTTTGCAGCCCGATGGTGATGTCACCATCCGCAACCTTCCCTACTGGCACCGCTTCATGCGCGATATCGGCAAGGAATGCCATGTTGGTGCGAAGAGCGCCCGTGGTCAGCACACCCATCCCGCCATTGGCGGTGGGGTCGCCTTCCAGCACGAGATCGTCGGCAGTGTTGGGAATGAGGTCGGCGCCAATCCCCATGATGAGCTGGGGATAGCCGTGGGCGCCCGGGATGAAATTGCCATAGGGGTCCGTGCGCAGCAGCGGCACGCTGCCAACGTCGAAATCGGTCAGCTGGATGCCCAGGATGGTCCGGGCCTGCTCCTTGACCTCACCCCAGGTGGCCATGCCGCCGGGCTGGGCGCCACCACCCTCGATCAGGTGGCCGGTGGCGAACGGGCGCAGGGTGACGCCGGCACCCGGATCGACATCGCGCGCTTCATACTGGCGCAGGAAGACCTGGTGGGAGGCATGGGAGGTATATGTCTGGTTCTGGTCGACGAATGCGGTCGTCGTGTTGACCGGACGGACATCATCGGCGGTGCCGAATACGCCATCGGTACCAGGAGAAACCGTAGCACGCGTCAGCACCATGAAATTGGTGTGGCTGCCCGGCACATAGAGCGGGTCATCCGGTTGCAGGGGGATGAACACCGTGCCGCTGCCGCCCTTGTTGACCAGGTCGAGGCCGTGGTCGAAGAACTGGCCGAACAGCGTGAACCAGGAGTTGAACGGAGCCGAGAGGCCCTCGTCGGGTGCAATGTTGAGGAGGCTGACATTGTCGCCGTCCATCGTGATGCCGAAGGGCGCCACGGCCGCATCGCGCACCACGCGGGCAGCGTCCAGATTGGAGACAGCGGCGTCATGGTTGGCAGTTGCCGTGGCCAGCGCCGCGATCAGGCCCGCGTCGCCCGGCAGGTCGTTCAGCGCCGCCTGCGCATTCTGCATGATGACGCGCGTCTGGTACTCGGCATCCGAGCTCGGCTTGAACGCGTCGTAGATGGCGCTGATCGCGGGCAGGTCTGCCATGGGGTTGGCGCTGCCGGCGCGGCCCAGTGCGGTCAGGATGGCCGCGGGATTTCCGAGCGTCTGGTCAACGATCAGGTTGGAGATCGTCCGCAGGCTGGAGTCGAAAACCACCGAAGCCGGGTTATTCGACGGATTGTAGTTCGTCGGCGGTCCCGGAGGTCCGGGGAAAGGCGAGGGTTCAGCCGGCCTGAAGACGGGGTCGAGCAATTCGGGGAACTGCCGGTCCGACGACCCCCAGGTCTCCTGCCCGGGCAGCAGGTTGTTGTACGTCCCGTCGACCGTACGGAGCCCGTAGCTCAACGTATAGGCGGGAACCAGGCCCGTGGGCCCGAACAGCGGCTGACCGGCGGAATGCGCCTCCGCGATCTTGATCTGGGCAAGAATGAACTCAAGGTCGCTCTTGATGTAGGAAACCATGACTAACCCCCTCAAAAAATACCGAGCGGCCCCAACGCAGCACCGCCGTCCGGCCAGGGCACGTGCCCATAGCTCTCAACATGGCTTGGATAGTGCCCAACTGAGCGGCGACGCGTCAGGTCGGAACGTCGGGCCAATCAGCGGCATCAAGGTCCGACGACCGGCAAGACCTTCGAGCATATCGACCTAGACTTTGGTACAGTTCGCGAGCCCACAAAGGTAAGAACCGCTGTCCAATTTACTATGATTTTCAAAATCGTTTACGGAAGCAGAACCGAAAATTTACTGCCCAGCGTTCAAGATCACTAGAATGCGACTGGATGTCGTTTGAATTGTTTCATACATTTACTGTGTTAGACGGCGAGCCAATCGCCGCGCCGGGTGGAGTAAGGGATGATCGGCCGAGGCGATCGTCGTCGAGTTCTGGTTCAGAAGTGGAGCAAATTGCCGCTCGCGCATAAGTTCGCGATTTGCGGTGTAGCGGTCACTCTCGCCTCGATGATCCTGTGCGGCATCCTGACGACGACGGTCATGACGGAGATCGTGCTGGCGCGTCGCGGCGCGGTGGTGTCCGCCATTGCCCAGCGCATCCTCACGCCGGCCGTGCAGAATCTGGGCGCCGACGGCACCCTCGATGCCGCGGCCCGCCTGGAACTCGACACGGTGATGGAGGACCCGATCTTCGCGGCGGAGTTCCCCTATCTCGACCTGTGGCTCCCCGGCGGCAATATCCTCTATTCCAACGCGCCGGATTTGCGCACCCGGATGCTGGACCCTCCCAGGGAGGTATTGCAGGCATTTGGCGGCAACGTCTCGGTCAACTTCACCGACGTGGCCTCCGCCGACTTTCACGAGCACGGCCTGGTCACCGACTATATCGAAGTGTACTTCCCCCTGCGCGACCGCGAAACCGACCAGGTTATCGCCGTGGCGCAGTTAAGGGAGGTCACGGCATCGCTCGAGAGCGACCTGGCCGCCATCACGATGGCGAGCTGGACGACGGCCGCCGTCGTCACCGCCATCGTTGTAGCGGCCCTGTTCGGCGTTGTGCTCGAAGGCAGCCGCAAGATCGAGCGGCAGGCCCGCGTGCTGTCCAGGCGGCTCGCCCAGTCCCACGCCCGGGCAGCCCATCACCGCCAGCTCAAGGCCGAGGCGCAACGGGCCTCGCGGATCGTTACCGAACTCACCGACAAGCATCTGCGCACGGTCGGCACCGACCTGCACGATGGCCCGGCGCAGTCGATTGCCTTCGCCATCCTGAGGCTCGACCAGATCCGTCACCTGTCAAAGGCCGCGGAACGCAATGCCGTCGTGTCGGACATCGAGGCGAGCCTGGGCTATGCCGTGTCGGAGATCCGCGCCATTGCCATGGCCCTCGTGCTGCCTGACATCGAGAACCTCGATTTGGCCGAAGTGATCGATCGCGCCATCAAGCAGCACATCCACCGCACCAACAGCGTCATCGCGGTGGACAGCATGGTCAAACCGGTTCATGTTGCTCCAGAGATCGCTGTCTGCGTTTTCCGCTTTATTCAAGAGGGTCTCAACAACGCGTTCCGCCATGGTCTGCCCGAGGGGCAGAAGCTGACTGCTGTCATGCAGGTAGGGGTGCTGAAATTGTCGATCACCAATAACTATGTCGAGCAGGACCGGGCCGAGCATGCCGACCATCTCGGCATTGGCCTCTACGGCCTGCGGGCCCGGGTTCAGAGCATTGGTGGCAACTTCACTTTCGTGCAAGACAACGGCCAGACGCGTGTTGAGATGTGGTTGCGCCATGCCTGAGAGCCCGCAACCGTCACCGCCATGATTCGCGTGGTCGTCGTGGATGATCATCCGATGTTCCGGGCTGGTCTGATCCAGGCGGTAACAATGGATCCCGACATATCGGTTGTCGGCGAGGGTAATAGCGGCGCCGAGGCGGTGGAGCTGGTCACCTCGCTCCTGCCAGACATTTTGCTGCTCGATGCCCGCATGCAGGACAACGGCCTGGATCACATCCGCGATGTCCTGGGCGCGCACCCGCTCGTTCGCGTCATCATGGTGACGGCCTCCGAGGACGACGCTGATGTCGCACGGGCGCTGGAAGCCGGCGTGTCCGGCTACGTGCTCAAGGGTACGACCGGCACAGACATGCGGGCGATCCTGCGCTCGGTGAGCGAGGGCGCCAACTACGTCCCGCAGGACATGGTCAGCCGGCTGCTCAGCATCCTGAAAGGAAAGTCGGACGGCGCTCAGCCCGAGCCGGTCGCTGCGAACCTTTCCGGGCAGGAAACCCATGTGCTGCAGGCTCTGGCGCAGGGACTGAGCAACCGCGAAATCGGCGCTCGCCTGGGCGTGACGGAGCGGACGGTGAAGTTCCATCTGTCCAATACATTTGCCAAGCTGAAGGTGAGAAACCGCGTCGAGGCCAGTATCATCGCCCGTCGCATGTGGTCCGACCTGGACAGTTGAGCCTCAGGCCATGATGGCATAGGCAACCAGGCCGATCCCCAACAGTAACATCCAGGCCGCCAGAGCCAGGCCCACGATCACCCAGCCCTTGGGGATGGAGGCGAAATCGCGTCGCTTGAAGACCGTGCGATCCAGTCGTTTTCCTGCTTGATCCACTTAAGTATCCGCCAGCGAGCAAAAAACAAATCTAGCAGGCCGGCAAAACAATCGCACCAGACCATCATCCAAACAGTCAGCTGTACGAAGGGGAAATTCAGCGACATTTGCAATATGGCGGAGATATTGGTAAATTGATGCCCAGAAATTCCAAAGGATAGACTGGAGCACGCGGGTGCCGGTCGATGCGTTCATTTCCATCATTTCGTTCTTCGTGTTCTCATGTGGTGGCGCGCTGGTATTCGCCGCTTGGCCGCCGCGCATCTTCCGGCCGACACCGATCGAAATGCTTGCGCTCATCCTGGGTGGCGTTATGGTCCTGGCATCAGGCTATGGGCTTGGCATGGTCCTGACCTGACCGCGCGGCGACTAGAGCGGAGGCCCCGCGGCCCAGCTTTGGTTTTGCCGCGGCGTTCTGGACCGCTTGACGGGTTTGCTGGCTGTCTCGCGCACCGGGGGCGGCGGCGCCTCGAGCGAGGGCCCCGCTGCCCTTCCCGCAAGGCTGCGTTCGAGATTATGCGTCCGCTGCGCCAATACCTGGTACTGCGCGGCAATCAGGCTCTCGGCCATGGTGGCCCGCTGCAGCTTGATCGTTCGTTCGCGCAGGATCCTGCCCCGGTGAGACGTCACGATCCCCACCATCAGCCCGGCCATAACCCAGGACAGCGAGTCCGCCCAGGCAATGCGGAAATACTCGGCATAGGCCATGTCGATGGGCCGCGCAGGCCAACCATCGAGGTGGGAAAGTGCCGTGGCGCCCAGCGCCGCCATTATGCCACCCTGGATGCCGTATTGTGCGCTGAGCAGGATGACGGCGAACAGGAATGGGTGAACCGGCCAGACCGAAAATGGCACCAGCCCCCGGTTGTCCAGCAGCGCCAGGCTCCCGAGGATCAGGATACCCTCGAGCAAGGCGAGCCCGTTGGAACGCGGCAGGTCTGCGTCGGCGGGCTCACCAACCATCGTGGAATTGTAAGTGGTCATGACATCCTCTTGTGGTGCGGAGTTTCCCGCAGTCAGCCCGAAACTGCGGGATTGTTGACCACGAAGGTCAGGCGATTGAGCGTCTTCAGCGTGTGGCGCATGGCGGCATAGGCCAGCACGCCGCTCACCATCGCGGCCAGCACGTAGCCCATGCCCAGATAATCCGGGTTGCGCAGCATGGAGGCCGTTGCCCCGGCATTGACCACCAGGAACAGCACCTGCAGCCACAGATAGGCCTTGCCGTGCTGGACGAAGAGAATGACGCCGCAACTTGCCTGGAACAGGAAGTGGAAGGCCGCCCCGATCAGGGCCAGGCGCAGCACCGAGATGGCGTCATAGGGCAGGCCGAGAATATCGGCCAGAACCGGCGCGGCCACGGCAAGCGCCGAGCTGATCGTCAGCTGGATCAGGAAAGTCAGGAAGACAGTATCGATCGTGTCCCGCGCCAGGCTTGCGCGCTGCTCGTCGATCTGGCGCAGCGTTCCGCCCGAGTGAACGATGTCGCGGTAGTGCCGATAGTTGTCGAAGAAGGTGGTTTCGAGCCACACCACCAGGATGGACATGACCGGCACGATGGACAGGTAAGCCATGAACATCGGGCTGTCGTAACGAGCGGCAAACAGCAGCCCCTCGCTGACGGCCGTCGCCTCACCCGATTGCCAGACAATGATCTTGTCGATCCACACCGCCAGCGCACTGCACACGCCGGCGGCCACGAAGACACGCGACGTCAGGCGCAGTTGGCTAAGCTTGGACATCAGGTCCTGCAACGGCGCCAGTTGGCCGGGGAATGTCTTGAGGATCAGGAAATTGAGGATGCAGAACGCGACGCAGAGGCCGACGCTGAAGCCGAGCAGCATGCCGCCCGGGCCGTAGCCCATGGCCGCCATGGAGGTGCCGAACACAATCGAACAGCTCAACCCGATGGCAAAGGCCGATGTCACCGCCGCATACTGCTTGATGGCTGCCACGAACGCCATCGCAAGCCAGAGGTGGGAGACCTGCACCACACACACCGTCGCGGCGATGCCGAGGCCCAGGGGCAGGTGAATGAGTCCCAGAAAGACGATCAGGCCGCCCACGAATGACAGCAGCGTGGTGATCAGCAGCGACCCCAGATAGACGCCCTGCACGTCTTCGAACCGGCGCAGGAACAACAGCCGCGACACCCGCAGCGTGGCCTCCAGCGAAATGGGCGACGTCACGATCAGCGACAGTGCGAAACTGTAGATGACCAGGATGCTGAAGACCCGCAGATCCGCCGGATCCAGGATTGGCTGGCCGATGGCATGCAGCAGGGCAAGCCCGCCCATGATGACGATCCAGGGGCCCGACGAGATCAGGATGGCATGACCACCTGCAAGGGACCGCGATGCCAGATTGTCCTGGCTGCTCAGTTTTTTGAGGGCAAATCCAATCCCGGCCATTTATGCTACCCCTGCATGCTGGGCCGCGAAATTGCGCCCATAGAGCGCGCTGTAAGCGCTGGCTACGTCTTCGGCTCGATAGTGTGCGTGGACCCGGCGTTGCAGGCTTTCGCCATAACGATGCAGCCGCTCGGGGTCTTCCAGGAGCTGGCCGATGGCATCGGCGATCTCGTCATTCGCACCAACCGGCGCGACCATGCCGCCCGGGCCGATGGCATCATCTTCGTTGAGCCGTCCCTCCAGGATTTCCGCGCAGGCCCCCACATCGGTGGCCACGCAGGGTATGCCGGCGGCGCCGGCTTCGAGGATGACCAGGGGCAGCGCCTCGCTGATGCTGGTCAGGACGAGCACGTCGATGCGCCCCAGATAGTCGGCGACGTTAACCGGGCCGGTGAAGGTGATCGTGTCAGCCAGGTGGCGGCGATTGACCTCGTCAACGCAGTTCAGGGCATATTCGGGGTCCTCGTCCATCGGCCCGATAACCAAAGCATGCAGGTCCGGGAACCGCTGCCGCAGCCGCTCGGCGACATCGATGAAGGTCTGCACGTCCTTGATGGGTGTCACCCGGCCGATGAAAGCGATGGTGGGGCGGTTGTGCTCTTGCCGTTTCACCGCGCCGAAACGCTCGATATCGACGCCATTGGGGATGACCTTGAGTTTCCAGGCCCCTGCCCCAAGCGCGTGTTGAAACGCCTGGTTCGCTTCATAAAGGGCCACGATCTCGGTCGCCGCGCCATAGGCAGCCCGGGCAAAGCTCTCGAAGCTGCGTGCCCACAATTCCCGGATATCCTTGCGATCGTCGGACAGGTCGAGCCCGGTGTCGATGCTGTTGGAGATCCAGTCGGCCATCAGGATTTCGATGCGCCGCTCGTTCGAATAGATGCCGTGTTCGGTGATCAGCGACGGGCGCCCGGTTTCGAGCGCCGCGCGGGCGCCGATCAGCCCGGCATAACCGGTCGAGACCGCATGGTAGATGCGAGCCGGAGGCAGCGGACAGGTAAGCACTCTGAACAGGCCACCCACCAAAGTCCGCCAGGCCCAGAAATAGCCGAGGAACGAGGCATGCGACATCGAGCTGTAATGATGGCACATGGCCTGCCAGGCCTCGGGCGAATTGAGCAGCGTATCGAGCGACACGCGATGTCCCGGCGGTCCCATCAGCTTCATCAGCGCCGCCAGATGCCGCGTGTCGCCCTCGTTGAGCAGCTGGCCGATAAGCTCGGCCACGTGCTCCGGCGTTGCCGCCGGCCAGTCGCGCGACGTGCCCAGCTTGTTGTCGTCAAGCCGCACGTGTTCGATCGACAGCAGGTTTGCCGGCTGCTTGTAGCGCGGTTCGCTTGTGGGCACCGACGGCAGGATGGCGACAACGGTGAAGGTCAATTCGGGATGCGACCGGATCAGCCAGTCGATCCAGGTGGAAACACCCCCCGACACATAGGGGTAGCACCCCTCGGCAATCAGACACACATCGGCGGTGCGCTCAGACCAGTTGGCTGGCACCATGTTCACGTCACGCCACATAGCTGAAACTCCCCAATCAAGCAGATGGCAGGCAGAAGCGGTCAGATCGCGTTCGGATGCGAGAGCGCGGACTGGACCAGGTTGGCAGTCGAACTCGGCAGCTGGCGGCTCCGGCTGCGCCCTCTTGTGTGCGCGGCAACGGCCGCAGCCTGCACGCGGACGCGCTGGTCGGGGCTGCGCAGGGCCAGGGCCAGGGCGATCTCGACGAATTTCTCGTCGTCCTCGATCGCCAGGTAGGCCAGCAGCGCCTGCTTCTCCTGCATGGTGCCGGTACTGAGCAGCGCATCATAAGGGCGCGGCAGGCGGGACTGCTGGCGCACCAGGCGTCCATCGATGATCATGTCAACCAGGGTCACGGCCTGGGCCTCGGCCGGAGCGATCGTGCTGTACCACTTGTCCAGCGCATCGCCCTTGGGCTGCCATACCTGGTGTTCGCCGAGCAGGGCCGCCGCAGCGCCAATGGGGCCGCCGGCAAAGGTGAGCAGCGTGAAGGTCGAAAGGCCGCCCGTGGGCAACTGCGCCCGTTCGAGAACGACGACCACGAAGACCAGCGCGGCGACGATGCCGAGGTGGCCAAGCGTCACCGCACCCCAGGCGCCGCCCGACAGGCCATGGGCGAACATCAGGATCTCGCCGACAATGACGATGACCTCGAGAACCCGGGTAGCGGCTATCGTTCCGCCGCGTCGGACGGCAGGATCGGGAACCATGGCCTTGGCGCTGATATGCTTGTTCATGACACGCACTCCCTGAGCGACGCCTGCACCGGCGGGCTTATCTGAGGGTCAACCTAGGGACGGCGCCAACGCGAAGCATTGATGGTCGTCAATGCCTCCCGGACCGCCCTGCCGTATCAGAAACCCTCGGCGTCGGACGGTCCTGCGCCGCGTTTGGGTTGGACACGGCATGCTCATCAGCGATCTTCTCAGCTCCCGCTCCAGCAGGCTGCATGCCGCGCCGATCTTTGGCGCGTCGCTGATGCTGCAGCTGGCGGTGGCAGCGATGGCCAGCCCGGTCTTGGCGGCGCCATCGCGCACCAACCTGTCGGGCGTGCAGAGCTGGGGCTACCAGCTTCAGCAGGTGGACCCCGGCCTTGTCGCAGCCTCGCCCTATGACCTCATGGTCGTGGATTACTCCCGCGACGGCTCAGGCGAAAACGCCTTCACCCGCGCCGACGTGGCAGCCATGCAGCGCAAGCCAGATGGCGGAACGCGCATCGTCCTGGCCTATCTCAGCATTGGGGAGGCCGAGGACTACCGCACCTATTGGCAGCGCGACTGGGTACAGGCGCCACCCTCCTGGCTGGGCGACGAAAACCCCGACTGGCCCGGCAACTATGCCGTCCGCTACTGGGACCCGCGCTGGCAAAGCCTGATCATGGGGTCGCCCGAGGCCTATCTCGATGGCATCATCGCCGCCGGCTTCGATGGGGTCTATCTCGACCGGGTGGACGCATTCGACGTGTCGGCGCCGGCCTTTTCGCGCGCGGCGCGGATGACGCTGATGGCAGAGTTCGTGGCCGCGATCGCGGCCTATGCGCGGCAGCGGCAACTCGGTTTTGTCGTGGTCGGCCAGAATGCCGAGGAACTGCTCGATAACGCGATCTATGCGCAGACCATCGACGCCGTCGGCAAGGAGGACCTGTTCTTCGGCCTTGGGGGCGACGCGACGCTCAATTCCAAAGGCGACCTGCGTGCCAGCCTGACGCCGTTGCAGCGCTTCCAGGCCTCCGGCAAGCCCGTTTTCCTCGTCGAGTATCTCGAAACAGCAGAATCCAAGGTCCTGGCGCGCGAGAACGCAGCCGCGCTCGGCGCCCCCCTTTTCATCGGCGACAGGGAGCTTGACGATGTCCGATCCCGTTGAATTCGACGATCCCAAACCGGTCTATCGCTCGGTTACGGCCCCCGCTCGAAAGGATGGGACCCTTATTGCCATCGCGCTGCTGGCCGCCGCGACGCTGGCCGGCACCATAGCCCTGCTCCCCAGCTCCGAGGAGAAGGCGCAGGGCCTGATGGCCGATGGCCGCTATGACGACGCCATCGAGATGCTTGTCGCGGTCGAGGACGAACGCCCGCTCGATGCCTACGAGGGCTACCTGCTGTTCCGTCTCTACATGCTGACCCAGCAGCCCAATGGCGCTGCCATGCTGCTTGACCGCGAGCCGGCGCTGCAAACCGACAATGCCTGGGCCCTGCGCCAGCTCAGCGACCTCTATCGCGCGACGGGCAATATTCCGGGCGAGGCGTCCATCCTGCGCCGGCTCTACGATGTCAGCCCGACCGACATCGACTTCGCCCGCCTGCGCGTCCTTTACCGGCTCACCGGCGACTATGACAACGAGTCCTCGCTTCTGTCCCAGGCCATCGCGGCCGGGCGAACAGACCCAACCAATGTCGAGCGCCTGGCCTATCTGAGGTCCCTGCCCTCGTCGGGCATGCAGGCCGCCATTTGGGTCGCGCCCGCGGGCAAGTTCAAGGAACTGGCGACACCCTGGCCATCCCAGATTCTCGCCTCGTCCGGCTTCGTCACTCCCCCTGCAGACACCTTGCTTGAGTAGGAACCATCATGACCATAGCTCTGGACGGCACCCTGCTCGACTGGACCGCCGATGATCGGCTGGAGACGGCCGCGACCACCATCGCCGGCTACGCCCTCTACGGTCGGCTGGAGGCGGATGTCTTCTACTTTGCGCTCAGTTCGGCCGAGGCCATCGGGCCAAACTCGACCCTCTGGCTCAATACCGATGCCAACGTAGCCACCGGCTACCAGGTCTGGGGGTTTGCGGCCGGGGCCGAGTTCAACGTCAACTTCGGCGCCGATGGCGTGCCCCGCCTCTATTCCGGCGCCGATGGACAGACGCTGGTGGGCAACCTCTCCTATGCCATGAGCGCGGATCGCAAGGTCCTCGAGATCGCGCTGCCCAAAAGCATGCTCGGCGCCACCGTGTCGAGCGTGGGCATCATGGCCGACATCAACAATGCCATTTTCCTGCCCGCCGATTACACCCAGGCCGCCTACACCATCAACACGCCGGTCGTTACACCATATGATGGCCTCCTGACCGAGTGGACCCCCGAACAGCGCCTCGACACCGCCGAAACCGGCGTGGCCGGCTATGCCCTCTATGGCAAGGTCGCCGATGGCAGCTTCGTCTTCGGTGTGAGCAGCGCTGTTCCGATCGGCCCCAACACCACCTTCTGGCTCAACACCGATGGCAACGTGACCACCGGCTACCAGATTTTCGGCTTTACCGGCGGGGCCGAGTTCAACGTCAATATCGGCGCCGATGGCGTCGCCCGCCTCTATAGCGGCG
>CBFGMY010000081.1:0-16845 GCA_965650055.1 uncultured Devosia sp. | reverse complement strand
ATTGGCCAGGACGTCGTTGCCAAGCAGCGTGACACCTTCGAGCAGACCGCGGACCTCTGCCCCAACCATGTGCTGGACTATCCCGATCCCAACATCGTGGTCGGCGAGCGCCTCGACATCCTGCCGGTCGAAATCGTCGTGCGCGGCTACCTCGCCGGCACGACCAGCACTTCGATCCTCACCATGTATCGGACCGGCCGTCGGCAGATGTACGGGCAGCTATTGCCCGATGGCCTCGCCGACAACCAGGCGCTTGCCACCCCGATCATCACACCCACAAGCAAGGCCGCCGACGGCGCGCATGACGAACCGCTGACCGCGGACGAGATCATCTCGCGTGGGCTGCTGAGTGAAACTCTCTGGCAGCAGGTGAGCGAAACCGCCCTTGCCCTGTTCGCCCGCGGCCAGGCACTCGCCGCCGAGCGGGGCCTGATCCTGGCCGACACCAAGTATGAGTTCGGGCTCGATACCAATGGCGCCCTGCGTCTCGCTGACGAAATCCATACCCCCGATTCCAGCCGCTACTGGCGGTCGGACACCTACCCGGAGCGCCTGGCTGCCGGCAAGCGTCCGGACAGCTTCGACAAGGACGTCATCCGCGAGTGGGTCGCCGCGCGATGCAACCCTTATGCCGATCCCATCCCTGAGATCCCGGCGGAACTGATCTGGAAGACCGCGCTGACATATGTGGAAGCCTATCAGCGGATCACCGGGCGCGCCTTCGAGCCGCCAGCACCCACACCCTCGATTCACGAGCGTGTCCTGTCCGCTCTTGGCGAATTCGCGCAGCGCTAGGCGTTCGACCGACCTAATGCGGCCCTGCCGGCATCGCCTGCATGGTCCCACATGGCCCGCCATCCATGTTGACCGCAATATCCCGCCGCGCGCCGTCAAAGCTCAGCGCCTCGTAGAAGTGGCTCATTTCCACCGTGCTTTCAGGCACGTAGTGGAAGATCAGCGAGCGGCGGAAACGGTCGGCGCTGGTATTGGGCGTCGACCCATGGATGACGCTGCCGTTGAAGAACAGCACGTCGCCGGCCTTGAGCTCCATCATCTGCGGTTCGAGGCCCGGTGGCGGCTCGACGTGTTCGGTCGTGAAGAATAGTGCAGGATCGGACGGCTCCGGACAGGCAATGTCGAGCATCGCGGTTTGCGGCACGCACATCATGCCGCCATTGCCGGCATCGGCATCGTCGACGGCGATCCAGGCGGCCATGCAGGTGCCCGGCTTTACCCGCAGGTAGAAATTGTCCTGATGCAGATCCTGCCCGCGCGCCCCGGGCGGCTTGAAATAGAACATCGATTGCACGGCAAAGGGCGTCTCGCCAAACAGGTCGGCCAGGATCGGCTGCAGCCGCGGATCGAGCATGTAGCGCATCGCCAGCTGGCCCACCGCCTTATCGCCATGCTTGTGCGGATGCATCATGCGGGGATAGCGGCTGAGCGGATCATTGGCCGAGGTCGCACCGCGCGGCAGGTCAGACAGCCCCGGGACGGGGCCACCAGCCGCCTGATCCATGAAACTCTCTCGGATCTCGGCAATCTCGTCGGCGTCTATCAGCCCGCGAATAGCCAGGAAACCATCGCGGTGAAACTGGGCAAGTTGGCCGTCGTCCAGGTGTTGCTGTGTCATGTGGGACCCCTCTGATGCGCAAAACACTATGTGCATCGCGGCACCTCGGCCATGGAGCATATTGCCAATGACATGTAATATCCTGCTATGATCGAAACGCTCGACACCCCACATCAGGCCGTTCTCAGGCTTCTCACCGGACATTTCCGGGAGACATCGGGCTATCGTGCCATCCGTCGCAACGGCGTGGGAGACTGGCTATTGATCCAGACCGTGGGCGGCCGCGGCCGCTTCGGCTACCCAGGTGGCGAGCTGCTGGCCGAGCCGGGGGACTGGGTGCTGATCCGACCGGGCACGCCGCACGACTATGGCGTCGAGCCATCGTTGGAGCGGTGGGAACTGGTCTGGGCGCACTTCCAGCCGCGTCCCGACTGGCTGGAATGGCTCGCCTGGCCCAGTGTCGCCGATGGCCTGCTCAAACTGCATATCGAGGATGGCGGACCGCTCGGCCAACAGTTCCTGGCCGTGCATCACCTGCTCAACGGCGATCACCGGCGGCGCGATGCACTCGCGATGAATGCACTGGAAGCCCTGCTGCTCGGTTGCGACGCCTACAATGAACAGGACACGACACGGGGCGACGCCCGCATCCTGCGCGCGCTGGAGCATATCGACCGCAACCTGACCGAAAAGCTGCTGATCGACGACATTGCCCAGGTCGTGGGCCTTTCTCCGTCACGACTGGCACATCTGTTCCGCGCCGAAACCGGGCAGACGATCCAAGGGCATATCGAGGCCCGGCGCATGCAACGGGCCACCGACCTGCTGCGCCGCACCAGCTTTCCTATCAAGCAGATCTCGGCTCACTGCGGCTTCGAAAGTCCGTTCTACTTCTCCCAGCGTTTCCGGCGCTTTGTCGGCTTGTCGCCGCTGCAATACCGGATGCGACCGCCCGCCTAGCCTTCGATCGTATCCTTGCGCATCTGGCTGGGCGTCATGCCATAGGCCTTGCGGAAATGCTCGTAGAACTGGGTCTGGCTGACAAAGCCAGCCTGGAAGGCGACGTTGGCGATCGACAGGCTGCCGTCGAACAGCAGCGAGCGGGCGCGGATCAGGCGCATGCGGGTGACGAATTTCTGCACCGAGATATGCATCACCTTGGTGAAGAGGTTGGTCGCATAGTTCGGGTGCAGCCCGACGACCTTGGCGATGTCCTCGGCGCTGAGCGGATCGGTGATGTTTTCCACGATATGGCGCACCATGCGCACCACGTAGCGCACCGGTGAGCCGGTACGGGTGCGCGTGCCTGTACGTTCGAGCCAGGCCGGCAGCAGCGTGTCCCAGCCGGTGATGGCGGCCCGGCGGAACATGGTGCCGATTTCGGCCCGCACGATATCGGTGCGCAGCGCGTTGCCGCTGCGATAATCCTGATGCCAGCGGTCGAGCGTCTCAAGCCCGATACAGTCAGGGTTGAGCTGGATGACGCCACCACCCATGAGTGTCTCGGTCAGCCGACCGAGCTGCGGCATTTCGAGGAAAGCATCCATCGGCAGGTAGATGTTGAGCTGGCGGCCATCGCCGGTGTCCTGCAAGCCCACTGTCTGGTGGGGGATACCGGCCCAGAACGCAACCAGCCGGCCGGACCCGACAGCAAGCGTACCGCCATCGAACATGTAGTCCATGGTGCCTTGGGTCAGCCAGTTGAACTCGATATGGCCATGGCTGTGCGGACGGGGCATAATCTGTGGCGGGAACGAGCGCATGCCGAAACGCCCGAAGGCCTTGCCGGAGGAGTAGAAGCTCCGATCGGGTCGCGGCGTCGGACGCGGGGCTTTTTCACGCGCCGGGCGCACCATCAGCTGGCTGTTCTCAGTCATACTTATCGGTCGATTCCTTAGAAACCCGAAATAAGTCTCTATCATTCCGGATTGTTTCAATCATGGCAAGGCGTACCATTTTGGCCTGAGCACGGGATGAAGCCGGAAGCAACGTCCGGCTGGGCAATCAATGCCGGCCCGCTGCTATGGGAGGTTTTATGAAAAGACACGCGTTTGCCCTTGGCGGGGCAGGACTGATGCTGGGCGTCTCGACACTCGTCGTTTTCGCCCAGAGCGAATGGACCGTGCCGCCCGATCCGCCGGAATTCGCCGCGCAGAGCGAGCCCATCTTCGTGAGCGTTTCGGACATCCAGGAATACAAGGCGCTGCCTGAGTACCACGAGCCCGAATTCGTCAAGGCCTTCGTCGACGCCGGCAAGCTGCCGCCGGTCGCCGAACGTCTGCCCAAGGAGCCGCTGGTATTCAAGACCGGCAACATGCCCGACGGCGTTGGCGTCTATGGCGACACCATGCGCCACGTCATCGGCGGTCGTCCGGATGGCTGGAACTATATCGGTGGCGCCCAGCAGGGCTGGGGCGGCATCGACATCGGCATGTATGAATGCCTCACCCGCACCGGGCCGCTCTTCCAGGTCAAGGCCGACGAACTCGAACCGCTCCCCAACCTGGCCAAGAGCTGGGAATGGTCGGAAGACGGCCACGAGCTGACCATGCACCTGATCGAAGGTGCCAAGTGGTCTGACGGCGACCCCTTCGACGCCGAAGACGTGATGTTCTATTGGGAAGACAACGTTCTCGACAGCAACGTGACGCCCACCGGCGGCGGCACGCCTGAAGGCTTCGGCGAGGGCACCACGCTCGAGCAGATCGACGCCTACACCGTCAAGTGGACCTTCAAGGAAGTCCGCCCGACGCAGTACCTCTATGCCATGGCCTATGGCTCCTTCTGCCCCGGCCCGTCGCATCTGCTCAAGCCCGAGCATCCCAAGTACAACGCCGACAACACCTACGAAGAGTACAAGGACGCGTTCCCGCCCGAATATCTCAACTTCCCGGTTATGGGCGCTTGGGTTCCGGTGGAATATCGTGCCGACGACGTCATCGTGCTGCGCCGCAACCCCTACTACTGGAAGGTTGACGAGGCCGGTAACCAGCTGCCTTACCTCAACGAAGTCAGCTACCGCCTGTCCACCTGGTCCGACCGCGACGTTCAGACCGTTGCCGGTACGGCCGACTTCTCCAACCTGGAACAGCCGGAAAACTTCGTGGAATCGCTGCGGCGTTCCGCCGAGGATGGCGCTCCGGCACGGCTCCAGTTCGGTGCCCGCACCATCGGCTACTCGCTCTATCCAAACCTGAGCGGCAATGGCTGGGGTGAGCCCAACGAACTGAGCCAGGCGATCCGCGACCTCAACCGGAATCTCGACTTCCGCAAGGCAATCACCTTTGCGATCGATCGTCAGAGCCTGGGTGAATCGCTGGTCAAGGGTCCGTTCACCACGCCCTATCCGGGCGGCCTCTATGCCGGCACCAGCTTCTACGACAAGGACTCGACCGCCTTCTATCCTTACGCGCTCGACACGGCCAAGGAATACCTGGCCAAGGCTGGCCTTGAGGATACCGATGGCAATGGCGTCGTGAACTTCCCGGCTGGTACCGCCGGTGGCCAGGACGTCCAGATCACCCTGCTCGTCAATGCCGACTACACCACCGACAAGAGCCTCGCCGAAGGCGTGCTCGCGATGATGGAACAGCTCGGCATCCGCGTGGTGCTGAACACTGTCAGCGGCAACTCGCTGGCCGAGTTCCAGCAGGGCGGCAAGTATGACTGGGCCATGCTCCGCAATGGTTCGGACCTGGTCTCGGTTGTCCAGGGTACTGCCGGCCTGGCTCCGGTTGGTCCCCGCACGGCGTTCTCGCACCGGGCTGGTACGGATGGCTCTCTCGATCTGATGCCGTTCGAACAGGAGATGGTTGACACCATCAACAAGTTCATCGCCAGTGCGGACAATACCGAGCGCGCTGACCTGATGAAGACCTACCAGCAGCTCTACACGCAGAACCTCTATGCCATCGGCCTGACCCAGTATCCGGGTGCACTCCTGATCAACAAGCGCTTCGTCAATATCCCGGCCGGCGCCCCGATCTTCCAGTTCAACTGGGCGGAGGACAACATCATCCGCGAGCGCGTCTACGTCCCGGCCGATGCACAGTCGACCAACGAACTGCACCCCAACACCCTGCCCGACGTTCCGGGCGGTGGCGGGCCTGTAGCGAACTGATCTAGGCTCCGTCCGGCGGCGGCACGCTGCCGCCGGACACCTTTCCGACCACAAAGTCACAGAGATTGAGATGCTGCGCTTCCTCGCATTCCGAATTCTGGGAGCCATTCCCATCCTCATCCTGCTCAGCATCGTCACGTTCATCATCATCCAGCTGCCGCCGGGCGACTATGGTGACTATATCCGGACCATGGCCATCAACCGCACCGGCGCCACCGCCGAGCAGGCCCAGGCCATGGCGGAAGCCTATCGGGCCGCCAATGGCCTCAATGATCCGCTGATCGTTCAGTATTTCCGCTGGGCCACCGGCATCGTTACCCGGTTCGATTTCGGCCAGTCCCTGTTCTACAACAAGCCTGTCGGCGACGTGGTCGTCGAACGCCTGCCACGCACGATCCTGTTGGCCCTGACCTGCCATATCCTGGCTTCCGCCATCGGCATCAGCCTGGGCATCATCGCGGCCACCCGTCAGTATAGCTGGGTCGACACCATCCTGGGCTTCGTCTCCTTCATGGGCATGACCATCCCGCGGTTCCTGCTGGCCATCATCATTCTCTACATTCTGGTCTTCCGGCTGGGCGTCAATGAAATCGGCAGCTTCAACTCACCCTATTGGGGTGGCCAGCCCTGGGGCTGGGGCCGTTTCGTGGATCTGGTCGCCCATGTGTGGCCCGTCATCCTCGTCGCCGCCATTGGTGGCCTCGCCTACAACATGCGCGTAATGCGGGCCAACCTGCTGGACGTGCTCAACAGCCAGTATGTGGAAACCGCGCGCGCCAAGGGCCTGCCGGAAAGCGCGGTCATCATGCGCCACGCCGTCCCCAATGCGCTCCACCCCATCGTCGCCTACCAGGGCGTCGTGCTGCCCTACATGCTGACGGGTGAGATCGAAGTCGCCATCGTGTTCGGCCTCGCCACGGTCGGGCCGGCCATCGTTGGCTCGATGAGCGTGGGCGACGTCTGGGTCACCGCTACATTCGTGATGGTCCTGGCCGTCACCCTCATCATCGGCAACATCATTTCCGACGTTCTGCTGGCGCTGCTCGACCCGCGCATTCGCCTTGGCGGGGAGAAAAACACTTGACCAACCACCCCGACGTCGGCTCGCACTCGTCCATCCCCTTGCCCCCCGATCCCGGTGGCCCCATGCCAACGCCAGCGGAAGAGGCAAAGGCCACGCCCGTACAGACCCGTTGGGGTCATGGCAGCGAGGGATATTTTACCCTGGTCTGGCGGCGCTTCCGCCGCTCCACCATGGGCATGCTAGGCCTGGCTCTGGTCGTGCTGCTCCTGGTCGTCACCATCTTCGCCGACTTTTTCGCCCCGCTCGACCCCAAGGCGACCGATATCGGCTTCGCTCCGCCTGATGCCGTGAGCTTCTTCCGCGGCGATGGCAGCTTCACGCCGATGCCCGTCGTGTTCCCCATCGCCGAGGGCGATGAGCTCGATCCGATCACCTTCCAGCCGGTGGTGGGACCCGACTACGAAAACCCGACCGAGCTCGGTTTCTTTGTTCGCGGCTACCAATACAAGCTGCTCTGGCTGATCCCGGCCAACATCCACTTCTTCGGCCCCGTCGACCCTGATCGGACCGCGCATTTCCTGGGCACCGACAAGTTCGGGCGCGACATTCTCTCCCGCGGTTTCGTGGGCTCGCGCATCACCTTGACCATCGCGCTGATCGTAGTGGCCATCACCACCGTGGTGGGCACGATGGTGGGCATCGTCTCCGGCTATCTCGGCGGTCGCTTCGACGCCTGGACGCAGCGTTTCGTGGAATTCATCCTGATGTTCCCGCAATTGCCGCTCTACCTGGCACTGACCACGCTGATACCGGCAACGGCGCCATCAAATGTCTTCATAGCCTTCGTCATCGGCGTCATCGCGGCCCTCGGCTGGGCCCAGTTGAGCCGCGAGGTCCGCTCCAAGACGCTGTCGCTGGCCCGCATCGAATATGTGCGTGCGGCGATCGCCGTTGGCTCCTCCGACTCCCGCATCGTCACGCGCCACATCCTGCCCAACGTGCTCAGCCACATCATCGTCGCCGTCACCCTGGCGATCCCGAGCGTGGTGCTGCTGGAGAGCTTCCTCGGCTTCCTCGGCTTCGCCGTGAAGCCGCCACTGATCTCCTGGGGGCTGATGCTGCAGGACACCTCGTCCTATTCGGTCATCGGCTCCTATCCCTGGATCCTGTCCCCCGTGGTCTTCGTGCTGATCACCGTCTTCGCCTTCAACGCTCTTGGCGACGGTCTGCGCGACGCCATCGACCCCTATTGAAAGTCCGGCCATGACCGATAACCAACACATGCCGGTTTCCGACACCCGTCACGACCTGGGCAGCCACGGCCGGGAACTGATCCTCGACGCGCGCCATATCGGCGTCGATTTCAAGGTCGAGGGCGGCACCGTCAATGCCGTGCGCGACGTGTCCTTCCAGCTCCACAAGGGCGAGACCATCGCCCTGGTGGGCGAATCCGGTTCGGGTAAATCCGTGACCGCCCGCACGCTGATGAAACTGCTGACCAAACGGGCGACCATCCTGCCCAATACGCAGATCACGCTGTCGGGTCAGGACATCGTCAAGATGAGCGACCGCGACATGCGCAAGCTGCGCGGCAACGACATCGCCATGATTTTCCAGGAGCCCATGAGCTCGCTGAACCCGGTCTATACGATCGGCCAGCAGCTCTGCGAGGTGCTGCATCTGCACAACAGGATGAGCCGGACCGAGGCCATGACCAAGGCCGAGGAACTGCTGACCGAGGTGCAGATTCCGGAGCCCCGCGCGCGCCTCAACAACTACCCGCACCAGCTTTCGGGCGGCCAGCGCCAGCGCGTGATGATCGCCATGGCCCTCGCCAACCGGCCCGACGTGCTGATCGCAGACGAGCCGACCACCGCCCTCGACGTGACCGTGCAGGCCCAGATCCTCAACCTGATCAAGGTCCTCAAGGACAAATACGGCATGGCGGTGATCCTGATCACCCATGACCTGACCATCGTCCGCCAGTTCAGCGAATACGTCTATGTGATGCAGAACGGGCGGGTGCAGGAGCACAATGCCACCGAGGCGCTCTTCGCCAATCCGCAGCATACCTATACGCGGCACCTGCTGGCGTCCGAACCCAAGGGTGTGGCCCTGCCCCTCGAAGAGGGCGCCCACGCGACCATGCTCGAAGGCAAGGACGTCAAGGTCAGCTTCACGCTCAAGCGCGGCGGCTTCTTCAAGCCCGACTATTTCGAGCTCAAGGCGGTCGACAATCTCGACATCAAGCTGATGCGCCACGAAACGCTGGGCATTGTGGGTGAATCGGGCTCGGGCAAGACAACCTTCGGGCAGGCGCTGATCCGCCTGATCAGCAACCAGGGCGGCCAGATCTTCTTTGATGGCGAGCCCATCCACAACAAGGACCGCCAGGCCATGCGGCCGCTGCGATCGCGCATGCAGATCGTGTTCCAGGACCCCTTCGCCAGCCTCAATCCACGCATGTCGATCCGCCAGATCATCGAGGAAGGGCTGATCGTCAACCATATCGGCGCCAATGGCCGCGAGCGCGTCGATCGCGTCCGCCAGGCGCTGCGCGACGCCGGCATGCCCGACACCATCCTCAACCGCTTCCCGCACGAATTCTCGGGTGGCCAGCGCCAGCGCATCGCCATCGCCCGGGCCATCGCCCTCGAGCCGGAATTCATCCTGCTCGACGAGCCGACCTCGGCGCTCGATCTCTCCGTCCAGGCCCAGATCATCGACCTGCTGCGCAAGCTGCAGGATGAAAAGGGCCTCTCCTACCTCTTCATCAGCCACGACCTCAAAGTCGTTCGTGCCCTCTGCCATCGCGTGATGGTGATGCAATACGGCAAGATCGTCGAACAGGGCCCCGTGGCCGAAGTCCTCACCAACCCGCAAACCGAATATACGCGTCGCCTCGTCCGCGCTGCGTTCGAAATAGCCGCCTAGGAGCATTCATTTATGGCAAACCCAAAGATCACTTTCATCGGTGCCGGCTCGGCCGTGTTCATGAAGAACATCGTCGGCGACATCCTGCAGCGCCCTGCTTTGGCCGGCGCCACCATCCGCCTGATGGACATCAATCCGACGCGCCTGGAAGAGAGCGAGATCATCGCCAAGAAGCTGATCGCCACCCTTGGCGTGTCGGCCACGGTCGAGACCTATTCCAACCAGCGCCAGTCGCTCGATGGCACCAATTTCGTGGTGGTCTGCTTCCAGATCGGCGGCTACGAGCCGTCCACCGTCATCGATTTCGACGTGCCCAAGAAGTACAACCTGCGCCAGACCATCGCCGATACGCTGGGCGTTGGCGGCATCATGCGCGGCCTGCGCACCGTGCCGCACCTGTGGAGCATCTGCGAGGACATGCTGCAGGTGGCGCCCGACGCCGTCATGCTGCAATACGTCAACCCCATGGCCATCAACACCTGGGCCATTTCCGAGAAATACCCCACCATCAAGCAGGTCGGCCTCTGCCACTCGGTGCAGGGCACGGCGCATGAACTGGCGCATGACCTCGGCATTCCCTACGAGGAAATCCGCTACCGCTCGGCCGGCATCAACCACATGGCCTTCTACCTCAAGTTCGAGCATCGCCAGGCCGACGGCTCCTACCGCGATCTCTATCCGGATCTCGTCCGCGCCTATCGCGAGGGCCGCGCGCCCAAGCCGACCTGGAACCCGCGCTGCCCCAACAAGGTGCGCTACGAGATGCTGACGCGCCTCGGCTATTTCGTCACCGAAAGCTCGGAACACTTCGCCGAATACACCCCCTACTTCATCAAGGAAGGGCGCGAGGACATCATCGAGAAGTTCGGCATTCCGCTGGACGAATACCCCAAGCGCTGCGTCGAGCAGATCGCCGGCTGGAAGAAGACCTCCGAGGACTACCGCAAGGCCGACCGCATCGAGGTCAAGCAGTCCAAGGAATATGCCAGCTCCATCGTCAACTCGGTATGGACCGGCGAGCCTTCGGTGATCTACGGCAACCTGCGCAACAATGGTGTCATCACCAACCTGCCCTACAATGCGGCAGTGGAAGTGCCGGTGCTGGTCGATGACAACGGCCTGCAGCCGACCTTCATCGGCGACCTGCCGCCCCAACTGACCGCGCTGATCCGCACCAATATCAACGTGCAGGAACTGACCGTTGCGGCGCTGATGACCGAAAATCGCGAGCACATCTACCATGCCGCGATGATGGACCCCCACACCGCCGCCGAGCTGGATCTGGAGCAGATCTGGAACCTCGTCGACGACCTCACCGAGGCCCATGGCAGCATGCTGCCCGAATGGGCTCGTGGCTCCCGGAAGCAGCGCGTGGCGTAATTCGCGGCGCAACAGTCCTCCCCTGCTTCCAAGGACGGCCCCGATGCGCAAGCGTCGGGGCCGTTTGGGTTTTGTCGACGCCCGCAGTCGGGAATCCTCCCCCGCCTGCGGGGGAGGGAGGCGCCCCTACAGCAGCCCCTGCACCGTCTGCACCGCGAGCAGCGTCGCGAACACTGCCAGCGCCACCGCGGTGATCCGCTCGATGCGCGATGAGGTCAGCAGACCCGCCGACGACCGGGCAGCAACCGTGCCCAGCGTCATCCAGCCGATGGCGGTAGCGATGACCAGCAGCGCGAAAATGCCGGCATAGGGCAAGCGCTCGACAAAGCCGAGATGGGGGAAGATGGCGAAGGCAAAGACCAGGGCCTTGGGATTGATCAGGGTGGTGGCAAACACCCGCCTGAGCGTGATGCCGCGCTGCGCCAGGTCGGCATGGCCGGCATTGGCCCAGAGCTTCCAGGCCGACCACAACAGGAACGCAGCGGCGATGAATTTGGCGATGACCGGAACCAGCGGCTGCGCCGCGGCGGCCGCGCCCACCAGCTCGATCCAGACCGTTATGGCAATGGCATAGCCGCCCAGTTCACCGGCCAGCAGCGGCAGCGAGCGGACCAGGCCGCGCTGGGCGCCGGCAGCGGCCATCAGCGTATTGGTCGGTCCGGGCGTGGCCAGCAGCGCCAGTACGGCCAGGATGAAGGGCAGAAGAGTATCCATGCCTGGTTCGTAGCAAGAAAAAGGGCAGGCGCACTACTGCCTGCCCTAAATCTGTTCGCTTTTGCAGCGGCTTAGTGAAGACCGCTGGCGCGGCCTAGTGGTGGCCGCCCGCCACTTCGCGCAGCTCTTCAACCGAACGCACCTGCTTGCGGGCAGCGCCCTGCCAGTCGGTGGTCTTGACCGTCGACTTGGCCATCCGTTCCTTGGCGGCCGGCACGGCGTGAGCATATTGTGGCAGCCACTGAGCCTGGGCCACGACCATCTCGTCGACCATCGCCCAGACTTCATCGGGCGTGCAGATGGCGCCAACCAGCGGATCATGCAGCACGGCAAGCTTGAGCGTATCGATATCGCCTGTCATGGCCGCTTCGACCGAGAGGCGCTGCACCGACACCGATACCGAGCAGGTCGCGGCGCAAGCGGTCGGCAGGGTGATGCCTTCGATCATGTTGATGCCGAAGCGATCGACGTAACCGGGGCTTTCGATGATGGCATCATCGGGCAGGTTGGTGATGATGCCGTTGTTGCGGCGGTTGAAATGGCCGCGATAGACGCGCCCGGTTTCCATCGCCTCGATGATGTAGCTGGCATGCTCGCTGGTCCGCTTGTGTTCGCTGAGCGGCTTGTTGGCCTCTTCCTTGAACACGGGGAAGTCGGTTTCGAACCAGTTGCGGCGCTCGGTCGAGTAGCGCAGGTAGCCGCCAGTCTCGCCGTGGATCCAATGGCTCATATCGATCCAGCGATTGATCTCGTTCGGTCGCTTGCGATACCAGGGCAGGTATTCGCTGAGGTGGCCATTGCTCTCGGTCGAATAGACGCCGAAGCGCTTGAGCACGTCGATGCGGACCTTCTCGGTCTTGGAATAGACCGGATGGGCCTCAAAGCCGGCGATCAGCTCTTCCTTTTCGATCTTCCGGCCCTTGGCGCGGATGTCGATATACCAGGTCTGATGGTTGATGCCCGAGCAGACATAGTCGAGCTCTTCATCGGTCACACCGAGCACTTCGGCGATCTGGTGGGCGCCGTGCTGCACGCCGTGGCAGAGGCCGACCACGTTGACGCCGCCATACATTTCGGCGGCCCAGGTGTTCATCGCCATGGGGTTGGCATAGTTGAGGAACAGCGCGCCTGGCTCGGCTACTTCCCTGATATCCTTGCAGAAATCGAGAATGACCGGGATGTTGCGCTGGCCATAGAGAATGCCGCCGGCGCAGATGGTGTCACCCACGCACTGGTCCACGCCATACTTGAGCGGGATCGAGATATCGGTCGAGAAGGCCTCGAGACCACCGACGCGAACGCAGCTCATGATGTAGCGGGCGCCCGTAATGGCGGCGCGGCGATCGGTGGTGGCGGTGACCTTGGCCGGCAGCTTGTTGACCGAGACGATGGTCTCGATGACTTGCTTCACCATGTCCAGGTTGTGCGGGTTGATATCGGTCAGCGCGAATTCGCAACCGACGAATTCCGGCACCTTGAGCAGGTCGGAAATAAGGGTCTTGGTGAAGCCGATCGAGCCAGCACCGATAACCGTGACTTTGAATGACATTGCAGTCCTCCGGATGCAGCTTTCACTGCGAATTGGTGGACATAGTGCTAGCCTCCACAGTCCCAGGAGTGCTAGAGAAAGCTTGTGCCAATCAGGGTAATTTTGTGCTCCAACAGCTCATTGACCACGGCCACAATCTCCGCCGGCTGGCGCTGCCGCGCAGCGCCACGCCGCTTCACTGCATGGCCATCAGCGCCGGATATGAGCAACGCCTGAACGAAGTTTACTCCTGGGATGGCTTGCAGCGCGGCACGGCGCCGTTTCTCGTCATCCAGCACACCCTGGTGGGCGAGGGGCGGCTCGATTTTGCCGGCACGCGCTATCGCCTGACGCCGGGGCAGACCATGGTGCTGAGCCTGCCCCACGCCCATCGCTACTGGCTGGAGCGGGGCGGGCACTGGGAATATTTCTGGATGGTGCTCAACGGTCGCGAGGCGCTGCGGCTGGCGCGCGAGATCATCGACGCCGCGGGGCCGGTGGTCAGCCTGCCCGAGGCGATCGTCGACCGCATCGCCGACGCCTGCCACACGCTGATCCAGCGGCCCGACATCACCCCCGGCGAGGCCTCGACCGCCGCCTATGCCGCAATGGCCGCCTTGCATGACGGCGTGTTCAGCGCGGCAGTCCGGCCCGAACGGCCCTTGCCCGCCGCCATCAACCGGGTCATTGCCCATGTCGAGGCGAACCTGGCCGGGTCGCTGCAGGTGGAGCGCCTGGCCGGTATCGCCGAGATGAGCCGCGGCCATTTCGTCCGCCAGTTCGGCGCGAGTACCGGCATTCCGCCTTCGGACTTCGTGCTGGAGCGGCGCATCGAGCGCATCGAGCGCCTGCTGCTGGCAACCGACATGAGCGTGGTGGCCATTGCCCGCGCGACGGGATTTGCCGACGCCAATTACCTGGCCAAGGCCTTCCGGCGAAAGCGCGGCGTGGCGCCATTGGAGTTTCGCGAGCAAGGACGGCTGGCGGCGGGGACGTAGCTTCGCTGAGTGTCAGGCAACCCGCGCTGCGGTGGCGCTCAGGTGGCGCATGTCGGTCCCGCAGCACCCGCCAAAGATCGAGAGGCCAGGCAAGCTGCCATGGAGCGCACCCAACTCGGCCGCAAGCTCGGCGGGATTGCCATCATCGAGTTCGGTGGCCTCGTCGAGCTCGGCATGACTGCGGCGCGACGCATTGGGGATCAGGCCGATCAGCCGGCTCATCCATTGCCCGCCGTCGAGCGCCGGCCTGAAGTGATCCGGATGCGCGCAATTGATGCAATAGCCCAGCACCGTTCCGCCGGTATGGGCTTCCACGGCCTCCACGGCGGCGCCCAGGGCCGAACCATAGGCGAGACGTCCATCCACCTCCACGGTGAACGAGATCATTGCCGGGACGCCTGCGGCCGCGGCCGCACGGGCAATCCCGGTCGCCTCGGCTGCCGAACCCAGCGTATAGGCGGAGATCATGTCGACGCCCGCCTCGACCAATGCCCGGATCTGCTCGCCATGATAGGTCTCGGCCTCGGCGGCACCCGTGGCGCCGGGCTCGTAGGCATCGCCGCGCGGTCCGACCTGCCCGCTCACCAGCACCGGCACGCCGCCGGCGCGCCCACGCGCCGATCGCACCAGGGCCACGGCCTCCGCGTTGGCGCGCGCCAACGTATCGGCGTCATAGCCGAGCGGCCGGGCACGGTCGGCATTTGCCATCCAGGTGACACTGTCGAGGATGACGCCGACGCCGTTCTCCCGCCCCAGGGCAATCTGGGCGTCATAGTACTGAGCCACGCGATTCCGGCCAGGTTCAGAGAGAGAAAGCGGAAATGCCGCAAAGCCGGGCAGATCCCACTTTTGGTTGAAGATCAGGTCTGTCTCCATCCCCGTCCAGGCAAGCCAGCGGCGGTCACCGGTCACAAGGTCTTCTGGGCGAGCCATAGCTTTCCTCCTCGACACGACAGGGAGTTTAACCCGAGCATGCGTCGGAGGGTAGCAGAACCGCGGCACCGGGCAGGGCGACCTGGCACACCTGTCTGCACCACCAAATCCGGGTTGCCATCCCTTGCCAAAAAGCGCAGAAACGCCTCGTTGACGTATAGGGCAAGCAAATGACCAATCCTGTCACGGCCGATCGGCGGCATTTCGAGGACCTTGTGGTCGGCGAGGTCATCGACCTGGGCCACACCACGGTCAGCAAAGAGATGATCATCACCTTTGCCCGGGAATTCGATCCCTTTCCCTTTCATCTCGATGAGGCCGCGGCCAAAGCGAGCCTCCTGGGTGGCCTGGCCTCGAGCGGCTGGCAGACCGGGGCGCTGAGCCTGCGCATGCTGGTCGACAGTTTCCTCAATACCGTTGCCTCGGCCGGCGGGCTGGGCTTTACCGATCTCAAGTGGAAGAATCCGGTCATGGTGGGCGACACCATCGGCGGCACGGTGACCATTGCCGAGCTGCGCCGCTCCGGCAGCCACCCGCAATGGGGCATCATGACCCTCGATTTCGACGTGCGGAACCAGAAGCAGCAGCCGGTGCTGACCATGCGGCTGGCCAACCTGATCGAGGCGCGCATGCCCGGAGTGGCCGCATGACCCGCTGGTTTGAGGATATCATCGTGGACGAGGTGTTTCCGCTCGGCAGCCACACCTTTGGCGAAGAGGAAATCATCCGCTTCGCCACGCTCTACGATCCGCAATATTTCCACCTCGATGCCGAAGCCGCCAAATCGAGCCATTTCGGCGGGCTGGTCGCCAGCGGCTGGCACACGGTGAGCGTGGGCCATCGCAAGATGGTGGATGCGCTGTTCGCCGAGGAGGAGCGCCTGCGCGGCCTCGGCAAGGAGCCCGGGCTCTCAGGCCCCTCCCCCGGCGTCAATTCGATGGATTTCAAGGTGCCGGTGCGCCCTGGCGATACCGTGACCTACGAGCTTGTCGTGACCGGCAAGCGCGCTTCGAACTCCATCCCCGGCTGGGGCCTGCTGTTCAACAAGCTGACCGCGGTCAACCAGCGGGGCGAGCTGGTCTACCTGGCCGACCTGGTGGGCTTCTCCAAGCTGCGCGACTATCGCATGCCGCTGCAGCTGAAACTGTTGCTCGCGCTCACCAGACTGCCCCTCATCGGCCCCTTGCTCAAGCGCGGCTCTTGAAAGCGGCGGGGCGCACCGGCACTCTCTCGCCCATGCGCCGAATCGCCCTCATAGCCGTCGTCACCGCCCTGTCAGCCACGCCGGCCCTTGCCCAGAATTTTACGGGCAACTGGGCCTGCCGCGACGCGACCACGTCCAAGGCTGGCATCCTCACCATCTATGGCGACGTCTATGGCTTCGCCTCGACCGTGGTGGGCGATCCGAGCTCGGGCACCGGCACCATTACCGGCTATCAGGACGGGGTCAGCTTCAACGACGGCAACCTGCGGGCAAACAAGGCGATCCAGGCGGGGCGGATTATTCCGGACCCAACCTATGGCAACGCGATCCAGCTGGAAACGGCTGAGGCGATCGTCATGCTGTGCACGCCCAGGTAGAGCACCCTTCACCTCTCCCTTTGGGGGAGAGGTCGGCGCGCAGCGCCGGGTGAGGGGGCC
>CBFGMY010000080.1:0-17083 GCA_965650055.1 uncultured Devosia sp. | reverse complement strand
CACCCTGCTCAGCGTGCCTGTCTGCAGGAACCGCAGCAGCTTGGACTGCAGCGACAGATCCATCTCGCCGATTTCATCGAGGAACAGCGTGCCGCCATCGGCCAGCTCGGCTGCGCCCTTGCGATCGTCATGCGCGCCGGTAAAGGCGCCGCGCGCCACCCCGAACAGTTCGCTTTCCATCAGGTCGCGGGGAATGGCAGCGCAGTTGATGGCCACCAGGCGCTTGCCGAAACGCGGGCCGGTCGCGTGCAGCGCCTCGGCGCAGACATCCTTGCCGGTGCCGCTTTCACCGGTGATGAAGACCGGCGCCGATGAGGCGGCGATCCGCCCGATCTGCTCATAGACAAATTGCATGGCGCTGGAGGCGCCGATAAATCCGGCGAAATCCGAACGCCGCTCGCTGCGCGGCGCAATGCTGAGTGCGCGGCCCTTGCCGTGGCGCTGTGCCAGTTCGCCGATGCGCCCGGCCATGGCCGGGCCGTTGACTGGCTTGACCACATAGTCATGCGCGCCCGCCCGCATTGCCCCGACAGCGGCCGATACCGAGGCGCCGTCTGACACGGCAACAAACAGTGCGCCATCCGACAGGCGAACCAGTCGCCCGACGGCGTCGTCGCTGCGCTCGCTGAGATCGCCGAGGCAGGAGAGATCGGCCAGGATGATGTCGAAAGCCGTATCGCGCAGCAGATCGGCCGCCTGCCGTCCACCTGCCGCCACGGTGATGCGCACGCCATGGCCCAGGCTCTGGGCAAGCGTTTCGGCAACCAGCTGCGCGTGCTTCTCGTCGCCATCGACAAGCAGCAGCCGCCCTTGCGGCTCGCCATCGTGTCGGTTGTGCATCGCCATGCGGCTCGGTCCTCGTTCCGATAACTCACTATGCCGGTTGTCCGGCGTTGCCGCTCTGTCCCGGTGTTGCCGCGATTGTTCCCCAACAGGGTAAACAAACCGTTCCGCCTGTGTTGCATTTTGCCTGTCCGCCGATGGACTTGCCGCTTGCCTCACCAGTGTTCGCACGATTAAGTCTGCCGCCATGCAGAGGAAGTCCGGAGACGAAGCGGGGGCGCGCGGTTTCGCGCAGTCAGGGGTGCGCATCGCCAACGAGCGGGCGGTGATGACGCTTATCGCGCTCAATCCGGGCGCCTCGAACGCCGATCTCGCACGCCTGTCGGGCCTGGGGCCGCAGACCACATCCCGTATCGTGTCCGATCTCGAGGCGCGCGAACTGGTGCTGCGCGGCGATGTCCTGCGCGGCCGGCGTGGGCAGCCGGCGACGCCGCTTTTTCTCAACCCCGACGGCGCCTTCGGCATCGGCATCGAGATCGGCTGGCGCCACTTCGAAGTGCTGCTGCTCAGCATGGCGGGCGTGACCCTGGCCCGAATCCGCCGCAGCTATTGCTGGCCGGATTTCCGCGCCATCTTTGCCGAGGTCAGCGCCGAGGTCGCCACCATCCGCGCCGGCATGACGGCGCAGCAGGCCGCGCGCCTGGTCGGCATCGGTGTTGCCAGCCCATCCCGCCTGGATCGCCATCTCCATCGGCTGGGGGCGCCCGCCGAGCAGGCGGAGCTGTGGCGCGGCGCTGATATCGCCGCCGAACTGGGCCGGGCGCTGGGCGAGCCGGTGGCCTGGTTCAACGACGGCAACGCCGCCTGCTGGTCCGAATTCATCGCCCACGCGGCGCCGCGGCCCAGCGGCCTGGCCTATTTCCAGGTCGGCACGCTGGTGGGTGCGGGCATCGCCATGGATGGGCAGGTGTGGGAAGGGCGCACCGGCAATGCCGCCAATCTGGGCGCCATCCTGGTGGCCGACGCCCAGGGGCAGGCCAGCTACGTCTATACCATCGCCTCCATCCTGGCGCTGGAGCAGCGGCTCGATGCGGCGGGCCACACACCGCCGCGCGGCGACCCGGCGAACTGGAACTGGGAGAGCCTGGAGCCTGTCGCCACTGCCTGGCTCGATGATGCCGGCCGGGCTCTGGCCAGTGCCGTGATCAGCACCCGGGCGGTCATGGAGCTTGATATGGTCATCATCGACGGCGTCATGCCCCGGGCCGTGGTCAAGCGCCTGCTGGAGCGGGTCGAGCATCACCTGGCCGGGTTTCCGCCTCATAGCGCCGACCGTCCCCCGGTGGTCATGGGAAAGCTGGGCGGCGTCGCCGGAGCCACCGGGGCGGCCCAATTGGTGCTGTTCCACCGCTTCTTCTCGCGCGGCTGGAGCATCTTCGTCACCTGATCCAGGCAAAATAGGCTTGGGCAGGCGCCCCTCCGCGCTTTTGCCGCCTCTTGCGCGATGCTAAGAGAAAGGGCCGAATCCCGGCATTTGAAGGGTTCCGAGGTCCGCCCGTGCAGGCATTGGTCTACACGTTCATCGCCCTTGCCGCTGTCGCCATCGGCGCAGCTGCCTATTTCGGCCTGACCTTCACGCCATCAGAGGCCATGCTGGCAGCGGTGGTCTTTGGCTGTGTCTGCGTGGTGCTGCTGGAGCGCAGCTTGCGGCAACGGGCCGAAAACCGGCTGGAAAAGGCCATCGAGGACCTGTCGCGCCTGCTCGCCACCGATGCCCAGGCCGGCGCCGTACTGGGCCAGCGCATCAATGCCATGACCGATCTGAATGCCGGCGCCCGCCTCGAAGGCGTCGAAGCCGATATTTCGGTGCTGGGCACCGTTATCCGCCAGGTGGCCGAGGCCGTGGCCGAGATTGAGGATCGCGTCGCCAAGCCCGCCGCGCCCGCTCGCGACCGGATGATCGCCGCTCCGCCACCGGTGGCGCGCGAGCCCGATCCCACCATTCCGCTCGAAATGCTGCGCCAGGCCGTCGCCGAAAACCGGCTGATCTATCACATCCAGCCCGTGGTCACCCTGCCGCAGCGCCGCCCCCAGGGCTATGACCTGGTGCCGCGCCTGATGCTGGAAGATGGCGATCTGGCCGACCGCGCCGATTTCATGCCGCGCCGCGGCGGCGAGGACGTGCTCCGCCAGATCGAGGGCACGGGACTGGTCGAGGCCATCACCATCTGCCGACGTGCCCGCACCAGCGGCCAGCCGATCACGCTCTACATTCCGCTGTCGCGCGCGACGCTGGGCGATTCGGCATCGTCCGAGCAGTTGATCGTCTCGCTCGAAGCCAACCGCGCCATTGCCCCGGGGCTGATCTTCGTCATCGGCGAGCTCGATTGGCAGTCGCTTACGACAGGCGAGCGGGCCATTGCCGATGCCGTGGCCAAGAAAGGCGCCGGCTTTTCCATCGCCAATGTCAAATCGCTGCGCGTCGACGTGGCCGAGTTGGCGGCGCAGGGCGTTCGGTCGCTGCGCATCGACGCCGCCCGCTTCATCGATGAGCCCGAGGTCTTCACCGATTTCCACGCCTCCGACATCGCCAACTATGTGGCGCGTTTCGATGTGAAGCTGCTCGGCACCGGCATTGCCAATGAAAGCCAGATCGTCGAACTGCTCGAAGATGGCATTACCCTGGTCCAGGGCCCCTATATCGGGGCCGCCGGCCCGGTGCGTCCGGACCTGGTGACCGAGCCGGCCCGCCAGGCCCCGCAACTGCGCCGGGTCGAATTCTAGGCTCTTGGCCTGCGGTGATACCAAAGCACATATCGGTTTCTGCTTGATCCCGAGGGGCAAGCTGCCACATAGAACGCCTGTCCTGTACGCATCGGAATAGCGCGATGACCAGCCCCCTGCCTTCCATCTCCGGCCTCTCCGACCTGGCCGGCCGCTACGACGCTGTGCTCAGCGACGTATGGGGCGTCGTCCATAATGGCGTCGAAGCCTTCCCAACCGCCGTCGATGCACTGGCCGAGTTCCGCCAGGCCGGTGGCAAGGTGGTGTTCATCACCAATGCGCCCCGCCCCTCCGGCCCCATCGTCGAGATGCTCGATCGGCTCGGCGTCCACCGCCAGGCCTATGACGCCATCGTCTCGTCGGGCGACGCGACGCGGGTGATGATCGCGAAATACCGCGGCAGGGCCATCCACCACGTCGGCCCGGCAACCGAGGACGACCTGCTCTATGAGGGCCTCGACGTGCGCCGGACCGGTGCCGATGAGGCCGAGGTCGTTGTCGTCACCGATCTCGATACCGATGACGACACCCCCGAAATGTACCGCGAGCGCGCCAAGCTCTGGCTCAGCCGCAAGCTGCCGATGATCTGCGCCAATCCCGACCGGGTCGTCGAGCATGGCGACAAGATCATCTATTGCGGCGGCGCCCTGGGCGACCTTTATGCCGCTATGGGCGGCATGGTGCTGATGGCCGGCAAGCCCTACCAGCCCATCTACGAGGAAGCCTTCCGCCTGGCCGAACAGGCCGCCGGGCGCTCGCTCGACAAGTCGCGTGTCCTCGCCATCGGCGACAGCGTACGCACCGATGCCACCGGTGCCGCCAAGTTCGGCATCGACCTGCTTTTCGTCACCGGCTCCATCCATGCCGCCGAGCTCGACGCTTTCGGCAAGCCCGACCCGCAGGCCATCGCCGACCTGGTGGCGCCCAGCCGCGCCCGTATGGCCGGCTTCCTGCCACGCTTGAGCTGGTGATCCAGTGACGGGTTTTATTCGCCTCAACAGCCTCGACACGGTTCCTGCCGCGCTCCGGGGTGCCTATGTCGCCATCGGCAATTTCGACGGCGTCCATCGCGGCCATCAGTCGGTGCTGACCACGCTCAAGGAGCGTGCCGCCGAGGCGGGTGTGCCGGCCATGGTGCTGACCTTTGAGCCGCATCCGCGTGACGTGTTCGCGCCCACGCCCTTCATGTTCCGCCTCACCGACGGCGACGCCAAGGCGCGCCTCGCCGAGGCCTTTGGGCTCGATGCCATCACGGTGCTGGGTTTTGACCGCGACTTCTCCCAGATCGAGGCCGAGGATTTCGTCTCCCGCTTCCTCGTCGATGCCCTCGGCGTCACCGGCGTCATCGTCGGCGCCGATTTCCATTTTGGTCGCCAGCGCCGCGGCACCCCGACTTTCCTCAAGGCATCGGGCGAAGCGCAGGGCTTTGCCGTCGAAACGCTCGACCTGATGGATGAGGGCGACGAGGTGATCTCGTCCTCGCGCATCCGTGCCGCTTTGTCCGAAGGCGCCGTCACCGCCGCCAACCGGCTATTGGGCTATCACTGGTTTTTCGATGGCTGCGTGGTCAAGGGCGACCAGCGGGGCAGGGAGCTTGGATATCCCACCGCCAACACCATGACCCATGCCAATTTCCAGCTCGCGCAGGGCGTCTATGCCGTCCGCGCCCGGCTGGGCACCCGCCTGCTCGATGGCGTCGCCGCCTTCGGCAAGCCCATGTTCAACAACCAGCGCCCGCCCTTCGAAACCCATCTGTTCGATTTCGACGAAGACATCTATGGCCAGACCATCACGGTGGCCCTGGTGTCCCACATCCGGGGACAGGAAGTATTTTCGGGTTTGGACGAACTGATTTCGGCCATGGACCGCGACAGCCGCAAGGCAAGGGATGCGCTCGCCAAGGCCCGGCCACTGAGCGATCTGGATGCCAAGCTCGGGTTTGTCGGGTAGGGGCTCTCAGTCGTCCTTCCCTCCCCCTTGAGGGGAGGGATCGAGGGAGGGGGTCCACCAGTGGTCCACGAAACGACCCCCACCCCCGCCCCTCCCCTCAAGGGGGAGGGGAGCCCAAGGCCGGTAGTCTATTCCCCAAATCATCCTTTGCCCCATCCGCCCCGCCTTGCTAAAAGGCGCCCAAATCCTCCTTACCGATTGCCGTTTCCATGACCGATACCGCCGCGGGCGCCACCGAAACCGATTATTCGGCCACCCTGTTCTTGCCGGAGACCAACTTCCCCATGCGCGCCGGGCTGCCCGAGCGCGAGCCGGGCTGGCTCAAGCGCTGGCAGGAGATGGACATTTATGCGCTGCAGCGGGAACAGGCCAAGGACCGGCCGCTGTTCACCATCCATGATGGCCCGCCCTACGCCAACGGCAACATCCATATCGGTCACGCGCTCAACAAGACGCTCAAGGATATCGTCTCCCGTTCCATGCAGATGCTGGGCTACAACTCGGCCTATGTGCCGGGCTGGGATTGCCACGGCCTGCCCATCGAGTGGAAGATCGAGGAACAGTACCGCGCCAAGGGCAAGGACAAGAACGAAGTTCCGATCGTCGAATTCCGCCAGGAATGCCGCACCTTTGCCGAGCAGTGGGTTGATGTGCAGCGCGAGGAATTCAAGCGCCTCGGCGTGCTGGGTGAGTGGGACAACCCCTACCTCACCATGAGCTTCGATGCCGAAGCCCAGATCGCCCGCGAGCTGATGAAGGTGGCAACATCAGGCCAGCTCTATCGCGGCAGTAAGCCCGTCATGTGGTCGGTCGTCGAGCGCACGGCGCTGGCCGAAGCCGAGATCGAGTACGCTGACTATGAGAGCGATACGATCTGGGTGAAGTTCCAGACCTCGCATATAGCGGCTGCCGCCGGATCTGGCGTCCAGGACAATATCGATCGCCGAGAGCACCTGACCGGCGCCTCGGTGGTCATCTGGACCACTACGCCTTGGACCATCCCGGCCAACCGCGCCATCAGCTTCTCGTCCAAGGTTGCCTACGGCCTCTATGAGGTCACCAAGGCGCCCGATGGCAATTGGGCCTCGACCGGTGAGAAATATGTGCTGGCCGACAAGCTGGCTGCCGAGACCTTTGCCAAGGCCAAGGTCGAGGAATTCGTCCGCCTGCAGGATGTGCCGCCAGCCGTGTTGGCCGGGCTGCAGTGCCATCACCCCCTGCGCGGGCTTGGCGGCGGATACGAGTTCGAAGTGCCGCTGCTCGATGGCGAACACGTCACCGATGACGCCGGTACCGGTTTTGTCCACACCGCGCCCGGCCATGGTCTCGACGACTTCGAGATCTGGATGAATTCGGCGCGCCTCTTGGGCGAAAAGGGCATCGACACATCAATCCCCTATGTGGTGGGCGATGACGGCTTCTACACTTCCGAGGCCCCAGGCCTCGAAGGCGCGCGCGTCATCGACGACAACGGCAAGAAGGGCGACGCCAACAATCGCGTCATTGCCGCTCTCGCCGAGCGCAATGCCATGGTTGCCCGTGGCCGGGTGAAGCATCAATATCCCCATTCCTGGCGCTCCAAGAAGCCGGTGATCTTCCGCAACACGCCGCAATGGTTCGTCTATATGGACCGCGATATCGATGGCGCCGCTGGCGATACGCTGCGCCACCGTGCGCTCAACGCCATCGATGCCACCAAGTTCTACCCTGCAGCGGGCCAGAACCGCCTGCGCGCCATGATCGCCGATCGCCCCGATTGGGTGCTCAGCCGCCAGCGCGCCTGGGGCGTGCCGATCACCGTCTTCGTGCACAAGGCGACCAACGAAATCCTCAAGGACGATACGGTCAACCACCGCATCGCCCAGAGCTTCGAGGAAGAGGGCGCCGACGCCTGGTACAAGCCGGGCGCCGCCCAGCGCTACCTCGGCGATGCCTACAAGGCCGACGACTACGAGATGGTCACCGACGTGCTCGACGTGTGGTTCGACAGTGGCTCGACCCACGCCTTCGTGCTGCGCAATAAACAAAAATGGCCGCATCTGAAATTCCCGGCCTCGCTCTATCTCGAAGGCTCGGACCAGCATCGCGGCTGGTTCCATTCCTCGCTGCTGGAAAGCTGCGCCACCAATGGCCATGCCCCCTATGAGGGCGTGCTGACGCACGGCTTCACCATGGATGGCGAAGGCCGCAAGATGAGCAAGTCGCTGGGCAATACCGTCGCCCCGCAGGACATCATCAAGCAGTATGGCGCCGATATCCTGCGCCTGTGGGTGGCGTCGTCCGACTATGCGGAAGACCTGCGCCTGGGCAAGGAGATCATCCAGACCACGGTCGACAGCTATCGCAAGCTGCGCAACACGCTGCGCTGGCTCCTGGGCAATATCGCCCATTACCAGCCCGGCGACGAGGTGGCTTTCGCCGATATGCCCGAGCTGGAACAGCTCATGCTGCATCGCCTGGCCCAGCTCGATGAGCAGGTGCGCGGCGCCTACAAGGATTATGACTACCGCAAGATCGTGACCTTGCTGAGCAACTTCATGAACATCGAGCTCAGCGCGTTCTACTTCGATATCCGCAAGGACACGCTCTATTGCGACCCGATCAGCTCGATCAAGCGCAAGGCTTCGCTCACGGTGCTCAACCACCTGTTCGATTGCCTCACCGCCTGGCTGGCGCCGATCCTGGTCTTCACCATGGAAGAAGTGTGGCTGGAGCGTCACCCGGAAGCCGGCTCGTCGGTGCACCTGCGCCAGTTCCCCGAAGTGCTGCGCGAATGGCTCAACGAGGGTCTCGCCAGCAAGTGGACGCTGATCCGCGCCGTGCGCCGCGTCGTTACCGGCGCGCTCGAAATCGAGCGCCGCGAAAAACGCATCGGCTCATCGCTCGAGGCCGCGCCCAAGGTGTTCATCACTGACGAGCGCTACCTCACGGCTTTGGCCGGCGAGGATCTGGCCGAGATCGCCATCACCTCGGCCATCGAGATCGGCAATGCCGAGGCGCCGCCCGAGGCCTTCACCCTCGATGATGTCCCCGGCGTCGCCGTGGTCCCGGCCCTCGCCCAGGGCACCCGCTGCGCCCGCTCGTGGAAGGTGCTGCCCGAGGTTGGCTCCGACAAGGACTATCCCGACGTCTCCCCGCGCGACGCCCAGGCGCTGCGCGAACGCGCTGCGGCGGGATTGTAGACCCGGTGGCTCGCCACCCCCACCCTCATTCCCTCCCCACAAGGGGGAGGGAGGCCCACTCGGCGCTTGTTGAGCTTTTTGCGCATAGCCATGCGTCTCCCTCCCCCTTGTGGGGAGGGATCAAGGGTGGGGGTGCTGCGCCCAGTCATGCCTGCATTTTGGGGTCTGCTCGCCCATGAACGTCCGCGACCTCGCCAACCCCACAGTCTATCTCTCCCTGACCACGGCCATCCTCGCCTTCGGGCTCGACCGCGCCCATAAGGCATTCCAGGTCTCGGCCGACTGCATTGCCATCGGCGCGGCGACCTGCGTTGAGGTTTTCACCAGCTATGTGCCCTTCGCCATGACCGGTTGGCGCGGTGGCGAGATCGTGCGGGTCACCGATTTCTTCGACTATGTGCTGGTCTGGAATACCGGCATCTCCTACGGCCTGTTCGACAGCCTGCCGGTCTGGACCCTGGGGCTGGTGATGCTGGTCGCGATCCTGGCGCTGGGCATCTGGTGGGTGCGCGCCGAGTCGGGATTGATCCGCCTCGGGCTCGCCTTCTGCATTGGCGGCGCTCTGTCCAATGCCGCCGACCGCCTGATCTACGGGGCGGTGGCCGACTTTTTCCACCTCCATTGGGGCACGTGGTCGTTCTACATCTTCAACGTCGCCGATGTCGCGATCACCATCGGCGTACTCCTGCTGATAGCAGACCTCCTCGGCCTGGGCCGGCCGCGCAAACCGGCCACATAAACCCGGTGATGACGCGCCGGGAACATGCCAGACACGTTGCCGCCAGAATCTGGCCTTAGCTGGGATTATGCGCTATAAGCGCCGCCGACATCTTGAAGGACGTTTCATGCGTATTGGTTTGACCGGGCAGCATTCTGCTCTTGGAGCGGTTACCCGGACTTCGCTGGCCTCGCTTGGTCTGCTGCTGGCGGTGGCGCTCAGTGGGTGCACCACGGTGGAAGGCACCAACGCCTTGACCGATTTTGGCACCTTTGAACGCGAGGTCATGATGACCACGGCGCGCGGTGTCGGCCTCGTGCCCGGTGAAACGCCCAAGGAAGACCTGACCAATGCGCGTGCGCCCCTGGTGCTGCCGGCCAATGGCCAGGCTGCTCCAGCCCCGGCGCCGGAAACCGCTGTGGCGCAGCTGCCGGTCAACAGCGACAGCGTCCAGATCGATACCACCAATCTGACCGAAGCCGACATGACGCGCCTGCGCAATGCCAAGGTCGTCGACTTGCGCTCGGTTGCCGGTCGTCCGCTCACCGAGCAGGAAACCCGCACGCTGGTCGCCCGCATGCAGGCCGCGAACATGGATGTGTCGACCAACAACGGCAAGCGTCCGCTCTATCTGCCGCCTGAGGAATATTTCACCCGCGTCGGCGACGCCGACCTGGTCTGCTCGGTCAATGGCGAGCTGGTTTCGATCAACGATCCGAAATGCCCCGAAGCGGTGCGCAAGGCGATCCGCGCCACCTATACCGGCCCGACCAGCTCGGGCGTCAGTTCTGGCCCCGGTGTCGGCCTGACCTCGAAAGAGACCACGCTGGGCAACTGACGGCAGCCGCCGTTCCCATTTTTCAAGCGGCCGGATCATCCGGCCGCTTCGCCTTTTCCGCGCCGCCCGCCCGAGACATCTCTCCGGCATATGGGTCCCGCATGACATGAAAGACCGCCAGATGAGCGACACCACCCCAGCCCAACCCGATACCGGCGACCGCCTCGCCAAGGTCATTGCCCGCTCCGGGCTCTGCTCGCGCCGCGACGCCGAGGTGTGGATCACCGAGGGCCGTGTGGTGGTCAACGGCAAGAAGGTGCTCACCCCCGCCTTCAACGTTACCGACCGCGATAAGGTCATGGTCGATGGCGCCCCGCTCGCAGCCCGCCAGGGCACCCGCGTCTGGCTCTACCACAAGCCCGCCGGCCTGGTTGTCACCGAGAAGGACCCGGAAGGGCGCGAGACCATTTTCGACCATCTCGAAACCCATGGCCTGCCGCGCGTCGTCAGCGTCGGCCGCCTCGATATCAATACCGAAGGCCTCTTGCTGCTGACCAATGATGGCGGGCTCAAGCGCGTGCTCGAACTGCCCGCCACCGGCTGGCTGCGCCGCTATCGCGTGCGCGCCCACGGCACCGTCACCCAGGCGGCGCTCGACAAGCTCAAGGACGGCATCGAGATCGACGGCATCAAGTATGGTTCGATCGAAGCCACGCTCGAGCGCGAGCAGGGTTCCAATGTCTGGCTGGTCCTGGCCCTGCGCGAAGGCAAGAATCGCGAGGTCAAGAACGTGCTCGGTGCCCTCGGCCTCGAGGTGAACCGCCTGATCCGCGTCAGCTACGGCCCGTTCCAGCTCGGCGATATTCCGGTCGGTGGCGTCGAAACCATCAAGGCCAAGATGCTGCGTGATCAGCTCGGCAAGAAGCTGGCCGACGCGGCCGATGTCGATTTCGACAGCGAGATGCCTGAAGCCAACGCGCTTGAAGGCAAGCCGACGCGCGATCGCCTCACCGGGCGCGGCACCAACACGGTCGAGATCGCCCGCCAGCGCTTCCGCTTCACCGATGGCGCCGAAAAGTCCGAGGAAGAGATGCGCGCCGAGCGCCCGCGTCAGGATCGTCCCGGCCGCTTCGATAGCCGCAAGCCGGCGCCCAAGCGCGAAGAGGCCCGCGACGACGAATATGCGCCGCCGCCCCGCCGCGTGCATTTCGACGAGGATGGTCGCGCCCCGGAAGATTTCGTCGCCAAGCGCAACACCCGCATCGTCAAGCGCCCCGATCGCGACGACCAGTCTGCCCTCAGCTTCGGCAAGGCCGCGCCGCGTCCTGCTGGCGGCAAGAAGCCATTCGGCGAGAAGAAGTCGTTTGGCGACAAGAAGCCCTACGAGAAGAAGAGCTTCGGCGACAAGAAGCCGTATGAAAAGAAGGCCTTCGGCGACAAGCCGCGCGGCCCGCGCCGCGAAGACGGCGATCGTCCACGCGGTCCGCGTGCCGAAGGCGGTCGTCCGCCGCAGGGTCGCGCCTTTGCCGGCACGCCCCGTGGTCCGCGCCGCGAAGACGCTGCCGCGGCAGCGCCGCGCGAATATACGCCGCGCCTGCGTCCCGACAGCGAACGCGGCGAGGCCGCGGCCTTCAAGGGCGAGGCCAAGCGCCCCGGCCGCAATTTTGCCGACAAGCCAGCCCGCCTGCGTCCCGAGGGCGGCCGCACGTCGGCCCAGCGCGATGAGCGCCCGGCCCGCGGCGAACGCGCAACCCGTCCGGGTCGCGACGAATTCGGCTCCGAGGCCAAGACCTATGGCAAGCCGCGCATGCGCGCCGATGGCAAGCCCATGCCCAAGCGCGATGGTGCCGCACCCGCCCGCGGCCCGCGCCCGGGTGGCAAGCCAGGTGGCTTTGCCGGTAAGCCCGGCGGCCGTCCCGCAGGCGGCGCTGGCCGTCCGGCCGGCGGTCGTCCATCCGGCGGCGCCGGTCGTCCCGCAGGCGGTGGTCGTCCGGCTGGTGGTGGTGGCCGCCCGTCGGCGCCGCGTCGGCCCAAGGCCTGAATTCTCAACAGACCTCATCCTGAGCCTGTCGAAGGACGAGGTCGTGGCACCATCTCGCCACGCCCTCGTGGTTCGACAAGCTCACATGAGGGCTACTGAAAAGGTTCGCCCATGCGCATCGTCGCCGGCAAATTCCGTGGCAAGCAGCTCAACTCCCCGTCGGACGATTCCATTCGCCCGACGGCCGACCGCGTGCGCGAGTCGATGTTCAACATCCTCGCGTCGCGACTCGGTCCGGTCTTTTCAGGCGTCCGCGTGCTCGACCTGTTCGCCGGTACGGGTGCGCTGGGGCTCGAGGCGCTGTCCCGCGGCGCCAGCCACGTCACGTTCGTCGATACCGGCGCGGAAGCGCGCGGCCTGATCCGCGATCACATCGAGGCGTTCGGGGCAGGGGGCATCACCAAGCTGCTGCGCCGCGACGCCACGGACCTCGGCAAACCCGGCACGTTTGGCCAGTTCAACCTGATCTTCCTCGACCCGCCCTATGGCAAGGGCCTGGGCGAACAGGCGCTGGCCCACGTCGCCGCCAATGGCTGGCTCGCCCCGGGCGCAACCATCGTCTTCGAGGAAAGCGTCGAGGCGGCGGTGGAAATCCCCGAGGGCTTCACGCTGGATGACCGCCGGGAATATGGCGCGGCCGCCGTGCATTTTCTGACGTTTGGGGAATAGTGCCACGAGGGCGTGGCATTCTAAGCCGCCGCCTTCAAACACGCCTCGCACTTGCCGCGGATTTCCATCGTCGTCCGCTCCACCTTGAACCCCTTGGCGCCGGCCCAGTTGCCCAGCCGCTCCTCGATGACCTGGTCGGCGAACTCATCGACCTTGCCGCAGCCTTCGCAGATGGCGAAGGCGATCAGCCCCTTGCGATGGCAATGCTCGTCCGCGCAGGCCACGAAGGCGTTGAGCGATTCCAGCCGATGGGCGAGGCCGCGCTCCACCAGCTTGTCGAGCGCCCGATAGACCTGCAGCGGCGCCCGCAGCCCATCGGCGCGCAGCCGGTCGAGGATGTCATAGGCGCTCAGCGGCGCCTCGGAATGGTTGAGCGCCCCCAGCACCAGGCCCTGGTTGCGCGTCAGGTCGCCGGGAACATCGTGACTATGCGCCATGGGGCACTCTCCTGCCAAACAGCCGCGAGACGGGAACCGCCAGCGACACCAGAAACACTACCAGAGCCATCACCACAATCGAGGGACCCGAAGCCGTGTCCCATGTTCGTGAGCCGAACAGCCCGCCAACCACCGCGACGGCCCCGAGAACTGCGGCCACCACAGCCATCATTTCGGGCGTCGCGCTGAGCCGGCGCGCCGTTGCCGCCGGAATGATCAGCAGCGAGGTGATCAGCAGCACGCCGACCAGCTTCATGGCGATGGCGATGACCGACGCCATCAGGATCATCAGCACCAGCCGGCTCGCCTCCGGTCGCAGGCCCTCGGCCTCGGCCAGCTCGGGGCTCACCGTCGCGGCCAGCAGTGGCCGCCAGGCAAAGACGAGGATCGCGAGAATGGCGAGTCCGCCGCCATAGATGATGGCGATGTCCTCCACCGATACGGCGAGAATGTCGCCGAACAGAAAGCCCATCAGGTCGATACGAACAGTGGTGAGGAACCCCACCAACACCAGCCCCACGGCCAGCGTGGAGTGGCTGAGAATGCCCAGCAGCGCATCGATCGACAGCGTCGCCTGCCGCTGCAGCACGATCAGCGCGCCCGCCACCAGCGCCGCCACCGCAAAGACGCCCAACGTCATGTTGATCGACAGCAGGATCGACAGCGCCACGCCCAGCAGCGCCGAATGCGCCATCGTGTCACCGAAATAAGCCATGCGCCGCCACACCACGAAACAGCCCAGCGGCCCGGTGACGAGGGCAAGGCCGATGCCGGCGATCAGGGCGCGGGAGAAATAGTCACCGAACATGGTCGTGCCCCGTATGGTCGTGGTGATCATGCGCGTGGTCATGATCATGATGATGCTCATGCGCATGCCCTTCAGGCACCACGCAGCCATCGTCATGGTGTTCGTGGTCGTGATGGTGCTCATAGATCGCCAGCGTGCTCGCTGCGCGTTCGCCGAACAGCTTGAGATATTCGGGGCTCCGCTTCACCGCCGAGGGCGTGCCGCGGCAGCACACATGGCCGTTGAGGCAAATCACCGTATCGGTCTCGGCCATCACCACATGCAGGTCGTGGCTGATCATCAATATGCCGCTGCGCGTCGTATCGCGGATCTGCCGCACCAGCTCGTAAAGCGCCACTTCGCCGGAGAAATCGACGCCCTGCACGGGCTCATCCAGCACCAGCAGGTCCGGCTTGCGGATCATGGCCCGCGCAAACAGCACGCGCTGGAATTCCCCGCCCGACAATTCCTGCACCGCTGCCTTGAGCAGGCGACGCGCGCCCACGGCTTCGAGCGCCTCGTCGATATCGGCAGCGGAGTGCCGGCCGGTCAGCGTCATCAGCCGCTCCACGGTCAGCGGCAGGGTCCAGTCGATGGTCAGCTTCTGCGGCACGTAGCCGATCTTGAGCCCCGGCTTGCGCGTCACGCTGCCCGTCGTGGGCCGCAATACGCCCGTTGCCAGCTTGGCCGTGGTCGATTTGCCCGAGCCATTGGGCCCGATCAGCGTCACGATCTCGCCGCGCGAGATCGTCAGGTCCACGCCACTGACCAGCGTGCGGGCGCCATGCCGCACACCGGCATTGCTCAGGGTGATCAGTGTTTCCTTGGGTGCCAGCGCATCCATGCTTGTATCGGCTCCATGCTGCCGCGGCGCGATTTCCAAAAACCGCCCTTGACGTCATCAAATACGTTATAGCATAACACCGCGGCAAGTGTAATAACATAACATATCACGAGGTTGCCACATGAAGCTGTTTGCCCCCGCCACCCTGCTATCGCTGGCGCTCCTCACCAGCACGGCCATGGCGGCACCCAATGTGGTTGCCTCCATCAAGCCGGTGCATTCGCTGGTTGCCGCCGTCATGGCCGGGGTCGGCGAGCCCACGCTCATCGTCAAGGGCGCCGCCTCGCCGCATACCTATGCCCTCAAGCCGTCCGATGCCGGCGCGCTGGAATCGGCCGATATCGTCTTCTGGACCGGCCATGGCATGGAGCTGTTCCTGGCCGACTCGCTGGAAACGCTGGCGGGCAAGGCCAAAGTCGTCGAACTCGCCGACTCCCCCGGCATCACCCTGCTGCCCGTACGCGAGGGCGGCGCCTTCGAGCCGCATTCCGATGGTGATGAGGCCGAGCATGCCCACGAAGGTCATGAACATGGCGAGGGCGACATGCATTTCTGGCTCGACCCGGAAAATGCCAAGCTGATGGTCACCCAGATCGCCACCACCCTGTCCGCCGCCGACCCTGAAAACGCGACCGCCTACCAGGCCAATGCCGAGGCCGAGCTCGTTAAGCTCGACGCGCTCGAGGCCGAACTGGCCGCCACGCTGGCCCCGGTCGCCGACAAGCCCTTCATTGTCTTCCACGACGCCTACCAGTATTTCGAAGCCCGCTTCGGCCTCGCCCTCGCCGGCTCGGTCACGGTCACGCCCGACGTCATGCCCGGCGCCGCGCGCATCGACGAACTCAAGGCCAAGGTGGCGGAGCTAGGCGCCACCTGCGTCTTCGCCGAACCCAATTTCGAGCCGACCATCATCTCGGCCATCAGCGAAGGTACGACCGCGAAGGCCGGTGTACTGGACCCCGAAGGCGGTGCGCTGACGGAGGGGCCCGACCTGTATCCTGAATTGCTGCGGGGGCTCGCGACGAGCCTGGTCGACTGCCTAGGCTAGTAACGGGTTCGAAGACTTCGGCTCCTTCGCCTCCCTCCCCCTTGAGGGGAGGGAATGAGGGAGGGGGTCCTTCAACTGCCACAAGGCCACCCCCTCCCCAGCTTCGCTACGGCCAGTCGGCCTAGCTTCGCTACCCTCCCCTCAAGGGGGAGGGTGGGCATCTACCGGCCATCACGTCACTCAAAACGTAACGTGCTAACATATCGGAGACATCATGCACGCTCGCCTCTTGCTGCCCCTTCTCGCCGCGACTTCCCTCGTATCCCCAGCCTTTGCCGAGGACATCTCCGCCTGGCGCCTCTTCATCGCAGATCACGCCAAGCCCATCGTCACCGCCATCGATCTTGCGACCGACAAGACGCTGGCCACCTTCCCGCTCGCCAGTCCGGCATCGCTCTACGTCACCCATTCCGGCGACGCGGTCTATGCCGTGCAGGGCGCCGGCAACCAGGTCTCGGCCATCGCGACCGGCATCCATCGCGATGACCATGGCGACCACGGCGATATCGAGATCACCGAACCCGCTGCCATCGAGGCCACCGTCCCCGGCACCAAGCCGGTCCATTTCGTCGAGCATGGCGGCAAGATCGCCCTCTTCTTCGACGGCGAGGGCAAGACACGCGTCGTCAGCGAGGCCGACTGGCTCGATGGCGGCGCGGTCGCTGCTGCCGAGTTCGACAGCGGTGCCCCTCATCATGGCGTCGCCGTGCCCTGGGGCGACTACACCATCGTTTCGGTGCCCAATCCGGCCGATCCGACCACTTTGCCCATCGGCGTCAATGTGCTCGACCCATCCGGGGCTATTGTCGGCGGTCTCCACGCCTGTCCGGACCTGCATGGCGAAGCGTCATCGGGCAACATGCTGGCCATTGCCTGCGCCGAGGGGCTCTTGATCGTCACCGGCTCCGGCGCGCCTGAAATCACGCTGCTGCCCTACGCCGACCTGCCGGAGGGCAAGTCGACCACGCTGCTGGGTGGCATTGGCATGCAGTACTTCCTGGGCAATTACGGAGCCGACAAGGTGGCGATCATCGCCCCCACCGCCGACAAGCCGTTCCGCCT
>CBFGMY010000079.1:0-17115 GCA_965650055.1 uncultured Devosia sp. | reverse complement strand
CGCTGCCCTATCACACCGATCCCAGCGCCCGCGAAATCCTGCCCAGCCTGACGCCCGTGCCGGCCATTCGCTTCCTGACCACGGCCGATTTCCCGCCCTTCAACTTCAGGGATTCCACCGGCGAACTGATCGGCTTCAACATCGACCTGGCCAAGCGCATCTGCGCCGAGGCCAATGTCGCCTGCACCATCCAGGCCTGGCCGTGGGAGCAGGCGGCGAGCGCGCTCAGCGATAGCCAAGGTGACGCCCTGATCGCCGGGCTCGCCATGACGCCGGAGAACGGCGAACTGTTCGACTTCTCGTCGATCTATCTGGCGCTGCCCGGTCGCTTCGTCACCCGCGCTACCGATATCGGCGTGTTCGACGCCAATGCGCTGGCCGGCAAGACCGTCTCGGTGCGTGCCGGCAGTGCGCACGAGACCTTCCTCACGCGCTATCTGCCCGACGTGATCCTGGCGCGTTTCGACAGCGAGATCGCGGCGCTGGAGGCGGTGGAGGACGGCAAGGCCGACGCTTTTTTCGGTGACGCCATGCGCGCCTCGTTCTGGCTCAACGAGAACCTGACCTGCTGCGGCTTTGCCGGCGAACCCTATTTCCGGCCAAACCTGTTCGGCGAGGGTCTGTCCATTGCCGTGCCCGCCGGCCATGACGCGGTGCGTCACGCCATCGACTGGGCCCTGGTCAAGCTCAAGGACAATGGCGCGCTGGACGAGCTGTACCTGCGCTGGTTCCCGGTGGGCTTCTATTGAGCCGGCTACGCCATGCTCTGATCGTTCTGGGCTGCTACGCCGCCGCTGTGCTGGCGACGCCGTTCCTCGTGGTGCTGTGCGACAATGTCATATCGTTGTGGCCGGGTCGGTCGACATCCAACCCGGAAGACTTGCTCGAGTTTGTCCTCGTGGGGGCTATGATCACCGGCATGTATGCGGCCGCGCCGTTTCTGGTTGCCATTGGCTTGATGCGGTGGTGGCGACGGCGTGACTGGCTGACCCACTCGGTTTTCGGCGTTCTCGTCGCCTATGTGGCGATGGTTCTTTTCACCGAACCGTTCGTCCCCGATCTCCAGCACGCTGCCTTCCTGAGCGCCGGGTTCGGCTCGGGGTTGGTCTATTGGCTGTGCCGACGGCCATTCGGCTGGGCCTGGGCCTAGATCACGCCGTGGGGTGCAGCGCGCGATGCTGCGCGACGGCCACGCGGCCGGCATCGGTCAGCTGATAGACGCCATTGCTGACCCGCTCGAACCAGCCATAGACGTTGCCGAGCAGGATCTTGCCGGCATCCGGCGCGGCGGGTCGCATATCCCTGGGTCGCAGCGGACCGCCAAGCAGCGCCTCCGCGCAGGTCAGGGCCTGCTGCCGATACGCCGTCATGATCGGCTTGCGCGTGCTGCCGCCCAGTGTCGGATCACCGCGCCGCCGCTGATGCTCGCGCACCAGGCGCGACCGCCGCTTCGGATTGGTGCGCGGCATGGGTGTTACGGAATTGACGATGACGCTGACGATGCCCTGGTCGGTGACACCAAGCATGCCGATGCCAAGACGGCGGCACAGATCACGATAGCGCTTGTCGCCCTCGCGGCCCTTGCCCTTGGAAATTTTGGCGGCGATCCAGACTTCGTCGGCAATCGCCGCGCGGTCGACGGCCTGCAGGATCAGCTCGAGATTGAAGGTCAGCTTCAGCTCGCACACCACCACGACTGGCGGGTCGGACGGGCTCAACCCGACCAGGTCGCAACTGCCGATCTCACCCTTGACCTCGTAGCCGGCCGCTTCGAGGAAGGCTTTGACCGGCTGGTAGAGCGACGTTTCCATAAAGTGCGGATGGGCTAGCTGGGCATCCGCCGATGCCGCGCCCGCGCCGCCACTTCGATGGCGGCAGTGGTCAGCCGGTCGAGATCGAGCTTGTCGCGCAGCAGTTCGAGGAAGCGCAGCTCTTCCTGCTCGAGATAGAGGTCGACCGAGGCCACTTCGACGGCCACGGCATAGGCCGTGTCCTGCAATTTCTTGGGCAACACGGCGATGGCGTCGTCGATCACCTGGTCCAGTCCGCCGGGGCCGTTGAGCTTGTCGGCGCAGGCATTGGCCACGGCAGCCAGCCGGTTCTTGTCAAACCCTTCGAACACCGGCAGCCGCCCGATCAGGGTCTGAATGCGCACCAGTTCCTTTTCAGTCATGGCGCTGTCGGACGAGGCAGCGACGATCATCAGGTGGATGAGGGCGTCGTGGGCAGCATTGGACATCAGGCATTCCCGGGTCTGGTCTATGATCGATAGCTAGGCGCGTCGCGAGTGCTTGGCAAGACCGGCCCCGAAAACGTTGACGTTGGCCCCATTGGATGCAACACACCCGCTTCACCTCCTGAAAGGCCAGACCTTGTCGCCCGCTCTGTTGCCCCCGCTCGATCCCGCGTTCTTTGAAGCTGCCCAGACTGCCCGCGCCTGGCCGTTTGAGGAAGCCCGGAAACTGGTCAAGCGGCTGGAGAAATCGGGCAAGGGCGAGGCCCTGTTCGAAACTGGCTACGGCCCCTCGGGCCTGCCCCATATCGGCACCTTCGGCGAAGTGGCGCGCACCACCATGGTGCGCACCGCCTTCCGCCTGCTGACCCGCGACCAGATCCCGACCCGCCTGCTGTGCTTCTCCGACGATCTCGACGGCATGCGCAAGATTCCGGATACCGTGCCCTCCAAGGAGGCGATGGAGATCCATCTCCAGAAGCCGCTGACTTCGGTCCCCGACCCGTGGACCAACGAGTTCGACAGCTTCGGGGCGCACAACAACGCCATGCTGCGCCGGTTCCTCGATACCTTCGGGTTCGACTACGAATTTGCCAGCGCCACCGACTACTACAAGTCTGGCAAGTTCGACGCCGTGCTGCGCCGCGCCGCCGAGCGCTATGACGACATCATGAACGTGATGCTGCCCACGCTCGGTGCAGAGCGTCAGGCCACCTATTCACCGTTCCTGCCGATCTCTCCGATATCGGGGCGGGTGCTCTATGTGCCGATGAAGGAAGTCGATGCCAAGAACGGCACGGTGACCTTCACGGACGAAGACGGCCGCGACACCACCGTGCCGGTCACCGGCGGTCACGTGAAGATGCAGTGGAAGCCGGACTTCGGCATGCGCTGGGCCGCCCTCGATGTCGATTTCGAGATGTTCGGCAAGGACCACCAGACCAACGCCCATGTCTATGACAAGATCTGCGAAATCCTCGGCGGCAAGGCGCCCGAACATTATGTGTTCGAGCTGTTCCTCGATTCCGAGGGTCAGAAGATTTCCAAGTCCAAGGGCAATGGCCTGACCATCGACGAGTGGCTGACCTATGCTGGCACGGAGAGCCTGGGGCTCTACATGTTCCAGAAGCCCCGCACCGCCAAGCGGCTGCATTTCGACGTCATCCCGCGCGCGGTCGACGAATATTACAGCTTCATCGCCGGCTACCAGGAACAGGACGTTGCTGCGCGGCTGGAAAACCCGGTCTTCCACGTCCATTACGGCGCCGTGCCGAACCCGGACGTGCCGCTGAGCTTCGCGCTGCTGCTCAACCTGGTGGCGACTGCCAATGCGCAGGACACCAAGGTCATGTGGGGCTTCATCTCGCGCTACCTGCATGGCGCGACGGCCCAGACCCATCCCGAGATCGACCGTCTGGCCGGCTATGCCGTGCGCTACTTCAACGACAAGGTGAAGCCGCTCAAGACCTACCGCGCCCCGACCGAGCAGGAGCGCGCTGCCTTGCAGGACCTGCACGACCAACTGGCTGCCTATGAAGGCTCCACCGATGGCAGCGCGCTGCAGGATGTCGTCTATGCCGTCGGCAACGCCCACAAGTTCGAGCCGCTGCGGGACTGGTTCAAGGCTATCTATCAGGTGCTGCTGGGCGAGGACCAGGGGCCGCGCTTCGGCTCGTTCATCGCTCTGTTCGGCGTCGCCGAGACCCGCAAGCTCATCGCCGAAGCCCTGGCGGGCAAACTGCTCGCCTGAGACGGAATGGCGTGGCGCATGGACTACGAAATCATGCGCCACGCCACGACACCGGCCAACCAGGGCCGGTAGCTAATCCGCGGCCTGGACCGCTGCCGCGTCGTGCTCGAGAATGTCGCCGGGCTGGCACTCGAGATAGCGGCAGATGGCATCGAGCGTGTCGAAGCGGATGCCCTTGACCTTGCCCTGCTTCAGCAGCGACAGGTTGGCCTCGGTGATGCCGATATACTCCGCCAGGTCCTTGGACTTGACGTTGCGCCTGGCCAGCATGACGGCAAGATTGACCTTGATCCCCATGATGGTCACACGAACTGGCTGTTTTCTTCGGCAATTGCGGCGGCTTTCTCCATAGCCCAGGCCAGAGATGCCACCGTGGCCGCAAACAGCGCCATGATCAGCGTATCGCTATCGATCTGCACGGCCAGTTGCCGCATGCCGGCGGGTGCGTTCCAGCTCAGCAGCAGCGTCAGCAGGGTAAAGCCGATCGGTTTGGCAATGACCGCCAGACCCATGCCGACGGCAAAATCCCGCAAGCCGGCAATGCCCCGCGCCGCGAACGGCCGGCCGTGGGCGAATTGGCCGAAACAGACCCGGAGCCGGAGCAGCCCCCAGGCCAGCGGCGCAACAGTCAGCACCGAGACCAGGATCGCCAGAAAGCGCAATGGTGCGTCGAACACCGGCATGACTTCGGGCGCAAAGCCGGTCTGGCTCAATACGCCCTCCCGGTCGATCACCAGCCAATAGAGCGCCACCGCCAGCGGCAGCAGGGCGGCCAGCGTCGCGGCAAGCACGGCCAATATGCGGAACAGCAGCGCGGTGCGGGCGGCAAGCGGAATGCTGATGCCGGTGATTTGGCCGACGAGCAGGGGTTCGGTCTTGATGTCGATCATCGTGGATCCTCCGTGATGACGAAGAGGTAGTTGAATAATTATCGTTTGACAATAAGAAAATTCTGCAAAAGAATATTACGATATCGCAGAACGACAAAGGATATTCCGCATGCGTCTCCTCTTTCCCGCCTTTGCCGCCATGGCCATGCTTGCCATATCGGGGACTGCCCAAGCCGCACCGAGCACCAGCAATGGGCAGGTCTCGGTCGCCCAGGTGCTCGAAATGGTCACCTTGGCCAAGTCCGATCCTGCCGCGCGCACCACGGTCATCGCCTATCTGGCCGGCGTCGGTGAAGCGACCGGACTGATGATGGCGGAGGCGCAGCGGCGAGGCGCCGACTCGGTCCACTGCACCAATGCGTTCAATCTCGATGAGAATGTCGCGGTGGCGGCACTGTCGGCTGCGGCGCCGGACCAGTCGAAATGGCCTGAGACCGCCGCCACGCCGATCATCATCGCCGACATGTTCAGCCGGGCCGGCTGCCGCTAGTCCAGCACCTTGCGGAAGTAAACGACGCGCTGGGTTTCCACGAAGCCGAGCGCGTCGTGCATTTTGTGGCTGCCCAGATTGTCCAGGGCCGCATCCGACGCCAATTCGCTGCAGCCTTGCGCCAGCGCCCATGCCTGCACCGCCGCCACCAACGCCCGGGCGACACCCTGTCTGCGGGCCCCGGGCGCTACATAGATGCCCTCGAGGAACGCCACCGGCGAGGTGTCGCAGCCGTTGACATAGTCGTGTCGCAGGCTGGCTTCGGCAAAGCCGACAGCGTCTCCGCCCGCGTCACGGGCCATCAGGTTCACGGTGTCACCCGGGTCGGCCAATAGCAGCGCCACATCCTCTGCATGCGTGCCCCGGTCGCCGCCGTTCGGCCACAGGGCCTGCCGCATCGCCACCCAGGCCGCAGCGTCCGCCGCTGCCATAGGCGCGACACGCGTCACTGGCTGGCCCAGATGATCCGCGCGATCCACTCCACCTCGGCCAGGTCAAAGATGCGCGGCTCATAGGCCTGGTTAAGCGAATGCAGTTCGATCTGCCGACCGGTCTGCCGGGCGAGTATCTTGGCCATCACCTCGCCATCACGCGTCTTGACCACCACTCGGTCGCCGCGCCTGACCTGCTCGGTGGGCGAGACCACGATGCGGTCGCCCTCGCGATAGAGCGGCTCCATCGAGTCGCCCTGGACTTCGAGCGCGTAAATGCCGCCTTCGCCGGGCGAGGGCAGGGCGATCTCGTCCCAGCCCTGGCCGGCTGGAAAGCCGGCGCTGTCGAAGAAGCCACCGGTGCCCGCCTGCGCCAGGCCAAGCAGGGGAACCGTGCGGTGCGGCTGGTTGTCATTCATTTGCAGGAACGCGCCCGTGCCCGTGAGGAAGGAGTCAAAGCTCTCTCCGGTGGCATCGAGGATCTTGGAAATGCTCTCGGTCGAGGGCCAGCGCTCGCGGCCGTCCTTGCTGATGCGCTTGGAGACGTTGAAGGCCGTCGCATCGAGCCCCGCCAGCTTGGCCAGGGCCGAAACCGAATGGCCATGCCGACGCGCGAGGGCATCAATCCCGTCCCAGATAGCTCTGTGTGACAGCATGGCAAAATACTCAGAGAAGGAAAGATGTCTTAAGTTCGGAATTAAGTCCTATTCTTATAGCCGTGAGCGAGGGTTGTAAAGGCCTTCGCCCCGGGCGTTACGACGTTAGGCCGAGCTTACCTAGTCGGTAGTCAAGGCTGGCGCGGGTGAGTTTGAGGTCGCGGGCGGCGGCCGACACGTTGCCGGCGTTGCGATCGAGGGCGGCGCGGTAGATGGCTCGCTCCATGTCCTTGAATGAGCCGCCCTCCGCCTGGGGTGCCGTATCGGCGAAGGGCCGCTGGTCCAACCGGCCATCTTCCGACAATCGAACCGAAAAGGGCGGCAGCAGCTCGGAGCCGCTGAACAGGTGCACGACATCGATATGGCCGTCCTCGTCGGCATAGACCGTGCCGCGCTCGATCAGGTTCTGCAATTCGCGGATATTGCCCGGATAGTCGTATTTCAGCAGGGCTTCCGTGGCCCGCCGGGTGAAGCCGCGGATCTTGCGCCCATGGCGGGTCGAATAGAGCCGCAGGAAATGCGCCATCAGCAGCGGAATGTCATCGCGCCGCTCGCGCAGCGGCGGAATGGCCACCGGGAAGACGCAGAGGCGGAAATAGAGGTCCTGCCGCAGCCGGCCTTGGGTCACTTCGGTGGCGAGATCCACATTGGATGCGGCGACGATGCGCACATCCACCGGAATCGTCTTGCTGCCGCCGACGCGCTCGATCTCGCGTTCCTGCAAGGCGCGCAGCAGCTTGCCCTGCGCCGAATAGGCCAGCGAGGACACTTCGTCGAGAAACAGCGTTCCCCCTGCCGCCCGCTCGAAATAGCCGGGCCGCGAGCTGGTGGCGCCGGTATAGGCGCCCTTCTCGACGCCGAACAGTTCTGATTCCACCAGATTGTCGGGGATGGCGGCGCAGTTGATGGCGACGAATGGCCCGTCGGCCCGCCGGCTCAGTTCATGCAGTTGCCGCGAGAACAGCTCCTTGCCGACGCCGGATTCGCCGACAAACAGCACGGTGGCATCGGTCACCGCCACCTTTTGCAGCAAATGGCGTGTGCGCATGAAGGCGGCGGAAACGCCCACTGCCACACTGCCCGTCGCATCGGGCGCTGGCACGTCGTCCACCGGGCTCGCCTCGGGCGCCCGCGACGCATAGGTGCGGCGGTTCTTCCACTGCAGGCCAAAATACTCGCGCTCCGGCGCGTCCTTTTCCCAGGCTTCGGCATTCTGGCCGATCACCGTGCAATGCTTGGCGCCCATGCCGGCGCATTCGGTTTCGCGGAAGAAGACCGGCTTGCCGAAGAGCTTGCTGGTATAGCCCGAGGGGTAGCCGGTTTGCAGCCAGCAGACGGGCTGGGTGGAAACGCCGTAGCTGGCCAGATGTTCGGCGGCCTCGGAGGAATCGTCCCAGCGGAATTCGCCGAAATAGGTGCCCTTGTCGCTGTCGAACTCGAAATGCTTGGTCGTGACCTTGACGAACCCTTCGAGCGTATGGACGCGCGGCCCGGCGGCGAGGGCGTGGGTCAGGTCCTCCTGCGGCCAGCGCTTCTGGATCAGCTCGGCGTCGCGCACGCCCTGCATGTAGCCGATGCGCATGAACATGGCGCGTGCCGTGTCAGTGCCGAAGGCATCGATGATCTCCTCGCGAATGCGGCCCAGCACGGAGGATTGCATCAGCACCACGCGCTGGTCGTTGAGCCAGATGCGGCCATCGCCCAGCGCGAAGTGCAGCACTTCCGTGAGGTCCTCGAAGGTGGGTGCGGCACCGGTCTCGAGCTCGCTGCTGGCGCCGCGCGCCAGGATGCCGCTGGCCCGCCGCGATGCCTCGGCCAGTGAAATCAGCCGGTCGGCCTTGTTCATGATCGATCCTCCTCGCGTCAAGAATTCATGATTTCATGAATTCTTCCAGAGGAATCTTCTGAGATCGTGAAATGCGTCGCCGCGACCTCGCCCGCTTGTGACGCGGCCGGTTCCGGCGCCGAGCAAGATCAAATCCTTTGCTGCTGTTCGATTCCGCGCTCTCGACCCCATGCGCCATACCCCTCCGACCCGCATCTGGCACGGCCTTTGCAATTGTGTCGGCAAGCCCGTTTGAGGAAGCGGGCGTGGGAGGACATCGACCAATCTGGTCTTCGGGACGGCCAATGCGCCAGGTGGGAAACCGCCTGTTCGCCAAGCGCCACCGGCTTGCCTGGTGGCAGGTCTCGTCCACCCACGCCTTCTCCTTCCGACGCGACAAGCCGGCACAAGCCGGCCCGAGAAATGGCCGCATCGCCGGCGCGAGGAGGACGATATGAATATCCAGAGCCCCAATTTCATCGCGGTTGAACGCTGGACCGGCAAGGCCCTGTTCAGCGACTGGCAGGCAACCGTCGCCGGCGCCGTCGAGGTGCGCGACCCATCGACCGACGTTTTGCTGGCCAGCGTCGGCCTCGGCGGCCCCGCCGATATCGCCCGCGCCGCCGCCGAGGCTCGTCAGGCACAAAAGGCCTGGGCCAAGACCTTGCCGACCCAGCGCGCCGCCATCCTCAACAAGGCGGCCGACCTCTTGGTCGCCAATGGCGAAGAACTGATCGGTTGGATCATGCGCGAAAGCGGCTCGATCCAGCCCAAGGCCAGCATCGAGATCGAACATGGCGCGCTGTTCATCCGCCACGCCGCCAATCTCGCGACCCAGCCGACGGGGCTCGTGCTCTCCGGCTTCGACGATCGTACCAATTACGCCAAGCGGGTGCCGCATGGCGTGGTCGGCGTCATCTCGCCGTTCAACTTCCCGCTGGTCCTGTCGGTACGTGCCATCGCTGCGGCGCTCGCCCTTGGCAATGCCGTCGTCCACAAGCCCGATCCGCGCACCCCGATCAGCGGCGGCATCATCATCGCCCGCATCTTCGAGGAAGCTGGCCTGCCCAAGGGCGTGCTGCACATCGTCCCCGGCGGCGCCGATGCCGGCGAGGCGCTGTGCACCGATCCCAATATCGCCATGGTCTCCTTCACCGGCTCGGCCCGCGGCGGCTCCAAGGTCGGCGAACTCTGCGGCAAGCATCTCAAGAAGGTGCAGCTTGAACTGGGCGGCAAGAATGCGCTGATCGTGCTCGACGATGCGGATCTCGATATCGCGGCCTCCAACGCCGCCTGGGGCGCCTTCCTGCATCAGGGCCAGATCTGCATGGCCACCGGCCTGATCCTCGCCCATGACTCGATCGCCGCCGCGCTGACCGAACGGCTGGTGACCAAGGCGAGCCATCTGCCGTCAGGTGATCCGTCCTCCGGCCGCGTGGCGCTCGGCCCGATCATTTCGGACGGCCAGGTGCAGTCCATCCAGGCCATCGTCGACGACGCCGTGGCCAAGGGCGCTAGACTCCTAGCCGGCGGCACCCATGACGGTCGCTTCTACGCCGCCACCGTGCTCGATGGCGTGAAGCCCGGCATGCGTGCCTTCGAGGAGGAGATCTTCGGACCGGTCGCCTGCATCGTGCGCTTCGGCTCGGATGCCGAAGCCATCGAGATCGCCAATATGTCGGACTATGGCCTCGCCGCCGGGGTGATCTCGGCGGCCACCGGCCGCGCCCTGGCGCTGGGCGAACAGCTCAATGTCGGCCAGCTCCATATCAACGACCAGACGGTCAATGGCGGCCCCTTCGCCCCCTTTGGCGGCCGAGGCAAGTCGGGCAATGGCAGCCGCATCGGGGGCCCGGCCGATATCGAGGAATTCACCCAGTGGATGTGGATCTCGGTCAAGGACCAGGCCACCGCCTACCCCTTCTGATCCCACAATCCAAAGGAATGCTGCCATGAACCTTTCAGGCAAAACCATTGTCGTGACCGGCGCCTCCTCGGGCATTGGCGGGGAAGTCGCCCGGCTCGCCCGCTTCTCGGGCGCCCGCGTTATCGGCCTCGACCGCAACGACCCTCTCCTCACGCTGGACGGCTTCGTGAAGGTCGATCTGGGTGATACCGCGAGCATCGACGACGCCATTGCCGCGCTGCCGGAGCAATTCGACGGGCTGGTCAATGCCGCAGGCGTTCCCGGCACCGCCCCAAAGGAGCTGGTAGCGAAGGTCAACTATCTTGGCCTCCGCCACCTGACGGAGGGTGTCGTCGACCGGCTGAAGCCCGGCGCCTCAATCGTCAACTTCGCCTCGGTGCTGGGCGGCGAGTGGCAACAGCGTCTGGCCCTGCACAAGGCGCTGTCTGATGTCGACGGCTTCGCCGAGGGCGAGGCCTGGCTCGCGGCCAATCCGGTGCCACAGGACACCTGCTACCAGTATTTCAAGGAAGCGCTGATCGTCTGGACCTTTGCCCGCGCCCAGGAGTGGTTCCTCAAGTTCGACCTGCGCATGAACTGCGTGGCGCCGGGGCCGGTCTTCACCCCCATCCTGGGCGATTTCGTCACCATGCTGGGCCAGGAACGCATCGCCAACGACGCGCCGCGCATGAAGCGTCCCGGCTTTGGCGACGAGATCGCTCCGCCGGTCACCTTCCTCCTCTCCGACGCCGCCCGCTGGATCAACGGGATCAACCTGCCCATCGATGGCGGGCTGGCCTCCACCTACATCTGAGGAGGACCGCCATGTCCAAGGAACAGCTCGATTTCATCCTGAAGATCAGCGCCGAAAATCCGCCACCGGCCAATGCCACGCCACCGCAACTGCGCGAGTGGTTCGAAGCGATCAACGCGCAGACCCCGATTGCCGATGGGGCCATGATCGAGACCATCTCGGTCGGCCCCTGTTCGGCCGAACTGATCCGCCTGCCGGGCGGCGACGAGAACCGGCTGGTGATCTACTACCATGGTGGCGGCTTCCTTTTCGGCTCGCCGCGCTCGCATCGCACCATCGCCACGCACCTGGCCAAGGCCAGCGGTGCCACCGTGCTCAGCGTCGACTATCGCCTAGCGCCCGAGCATCCGGCGCCGACTGCGCATGACGATGCCTATGCTGCTTATCGCTGGGCGCTCGATCGCGGCTACCCGCCAGCATCGGTGGTGCTGAGCGGCGACTCGGCCGGTGGCAACCTGGCGCTGGCTGCAGCAGTGCGGGCGCGCGACGCCGGCCTGCCGCTGCCGGCCTGTCTCGTGCTGATGTCGCCGGCTTTGGACCTGGCGAGCGAGGGCGAGTCGCACCGCACCATGGCCGACGCCCCCCTGGTCAATCGCGACCTCATGGGCCTGTTCAACATGGTCTATGTCGGCGCCGGCGACCTGCGCTCGCCCAAGGTCACCCCGTTCTACGGCGATGTCTCGGGCCTGCCGCCCGTGCTGGTGCATGTCGGCTCGTGGGAACTGCTGCGCGACGACAGCATCAGCATTGCCGCACGCATCAATGCCGCGGGTGGCAAGGCCGAACTCAAGGTCTGGGAGGGCATGTGCCACTCCTGGCAGCTCTTCGCCCCCATGCTCGAGGAAGGCATGGCCTCGATCGAGGAGGCAGGCGACTTCGTCCGGCGGCACGCCGCCTGACAGCAGTGCATGACGCGGACCCGGTTGGGAGGCCGATCCGCCAGACGCTCACATCCAGGGAGGAAACCATGAGCATCTACAAGACCCTAAGCAGCAGCGGCGTCACCCGGCGCAACTTCATCAAGACGGCAGGGGCCGTCGCTGGCGGCGCCGCGGCGGCATTGACGCTGCCGGCCAGTGTTCGTTCCGCCTTTGCCCAGGGCGACGATGTCATTCGCGTCGGCTTCATCGGTCCGCGCTCCGGTCCGCTCGGCGTGTTCGGCGAAGGCGATCCCTTCCTGATCGAGCAGTTCAACCGCAACATGGCCGATGGCGTGCTTGTCGGCGACAAGCGCTACGGCATCGAACTGGTGCTGGCCGATACCCAGTCCGATCCGGTGCGGGCCAGCCAGGTGGCCAAGGACCTGATCAATGGCGAAGCCATCGACCTGATGCTGGCCTCGGCAACGCCAGAAACGGTCAATCCGGTGGCCGACGCCTGCGAGGCAGCGGGCACGCCGTGCCTCACCACCACCGCACCATGGGAGGCCTTCTATTTCGGTCGCGGCGCCAAGCCGGGCGAGCCATCGCCGTTCAAGTGGACCTACCACTTCTGCTTCGGCGTCGGCAATTTTGCCCGGCTCTATGCCGATCAGTGGAGCAAAGTGGAGACCAACAAGAAGGTCGGCGTGCTGCTGCCCAACGATGCCGACGGCGGCGCCATCCGCGGCCTGCTGCTGCCCGAACTCGAGAAAGCTGGCTTCACCATCGTCGATCCGGGTCCGTACGAAAACGGCACGGCGGATTTTTCGACCCAGATCAACCTGTTCCGCGACGAAGGCTGCGAGATCTTCAACACCTTCCCGTTCCCGCCCGACTTCCCGGTCTTCTGGCGGCAGGCGGCGCAGAAGGGGCTGGCCCAGCAGATCAAGATATGCCAGCTCGCCAAGGCCGGTCTGTTCCCGGCCGAGCTCGAGGCCATGGGGTCGCTCGGCTATGGCCTGCACGCCGGTGCTTACTGGCACAGGGACTTCCCCTTCAGTTCGCCCTCGACCGGCCTCAGCAGCCGGGTCATCGCCGAAGGCTACGAAGCCATGGTCGGCAAACAGTGGAACCAGCAGGTGGGCGCCAATGCCTCGCTGCTCGATGCCGCTGTGGCCGCGCTGGCGAGCTCCGGCAACCCCAAGGACAAGGCGGCCGTGGCCCAGGCGCTTTCGGTGCTCAAGACCGAGACAGCCGTCGGCCTGGTCGACTTCACCGCGGGCCCGGTGCCCAACGTCGCCACGACGGGCGTCGTGGGCGTGCAATGGGTCAAGGCCGCCGAAGGGCCATGGGAGTTCGACCTGCCCATCGTCTCCAACGCCGACAATCCATTCGTGCCGACCACCGGCGCGATGACCGCCTACACCGTGCAGGGCTGAAGCCATGACCGGTGAACCGACAATCGCCCAGCCGATGCTGGCGGGCTACGGCATCGACAAGAGCTTTGGCGCCTTCAAAGTGCTCAAGGCCGTCGACTTTGCTGTCGCCCCTGGCGAGGCGGTGGGCATTGTCGGTCCCAATGGTGCCGGCAAGACCACGCTGTTCGGAGTATTGGCGGGGGCCCTCCTCCCCACCTCGGGAACGGTGCAGTTTGCCGGCGCCGATCTGACCGGCACCGGAGCCGCAGCCCGGTGCCGGTCAGGCATTGCCCGCACCCACCAGGTGCCGCGGCCGTTTCTGGGCATGTCGGTTTTCGAAAACGCGCTGACGGCGGCGCAGTTCGGGGCGGGCCTCACCGGCGCCGCCGCCGAGGATTGCGCGGCGCAGGCGCTGGAGCGCACGGCCCTGTTGCATCACGCCAACCGACCAGCCGCCGCCCTGGGCCTGCTCGATCGCAAGCGGCTCGAACTGTCTCGCGCCCTGGCGACGCGACCACGGGTAATCCTGCTCGATGAGATCGGCGGGGGGCTGACCGAGGCCGAACTCGGGTTGCTGATCTCCCTGATCAGCCAGCTCAAGGCCGACGGTCTCACCATCGTCTGGATCGAGCACATCCTGCATGCGCTGCTCAAGGTGATCGACCGTCTGGTCTGCATGAGCGCCGGCGCCGTCATCGCCCAAGGCCGACCCGAAACGGTGATGGCTGATCCCGAAGTCCGGCGCGCCTATCTGGGGGGAAAAATGGCATGACCATGCTGACAGTCGACAATCTCGTGGCCGGCCATGGCCTGCTGACCGCCGTGCGCAACGTCTCTTTCAGTGTCGAGCCAGGCGAAGTTCTGGGCGTCATCGGCGCCAATGGTGCCGGCAAGACGACCCTGTTTCGCACCCTGGCGGGGGGCCATCCGGCCAGTTCGGGCACCATCGCGCTCGATGGCACCGACGTCACGACGCTGGCGCCGTTCCGGCGGGTCGCCAGCGGCATTGCCATGGTGCCCGAGGGTCGCCGGCTGTTCGTCGACATGACCGTGCGGGAAAACCTGCTGGTCGCCGGCGAAAACGGTCGTCCCGGCGCCTGGACGCTGGACAGCGTACTGGCAGCCTTGCCGGTGCTGGCGCCGCTGCTCAAGGTCGTCACGGGCGGCCTTTCGGGCGGTCAGCGCCAGGCCGTCGCCATCGGCCGGGCGCTGATGAGCAACCCCAAGGTGCTGCTGCTCGACGAAGTGTCGCTGGGGCTCTCGCCTGTGGCGATAGAGGGGCTATACCAACAACTGGCGGGCCTGAAGGGACGAGGCGATACGGCGATGATTGTGGTCGAACAGGACCTCGACCGCGCCATGGCATTTTCCGACCGGGTCATCTGCATGCTCGAGGGGCGCATCGCGCTCGAGGGCAAGCCGCAGACGCTCGGCAAGCAAGCCATCACCGAAGCCTATTTCGGCCTCGCGCAGCAGGAGGTCGCCTATGCTTGACGCGTTGATCCAGGGCATACTGCTTGGCGGCTACTACGCCATCCTTGCCGCCGGCCTGTCGCTGATGTTCGGCGTCGTCCGCTTCATCAACCTCGCCCATGGCGACCTGGCCATCTTCGGCGCCTACCTGGTGCTGTTCGCAGTCGAAGTGCTGGGGCTCTCGCCCTGGCTCGCCGTTGCCGCCGTGATCCCCGTCATGGCCCTCTTGGGCTGGGTGCTGCAGGCGACGCTCTTCGCCCGCACCGTCAAGGGTGGTTTCCTGCTGCCGCTGCTGACCACATTCGGGCTGGGCGCCGTGCTGCAGAACGGCATGTTCGGCCTCTTCGGCTCCGACACCAAATCGCTGGGCAATCATATCGGCAACCTGTCCTGGGCCAGTTGGTCGCTCCCATGGGGCATCACGGTGGGCCAGCTGCCGGTCATCACCTTTGTGGTTGCGGTGACGGTGCTGGCTTCCCTGCAACTGGTGCTCAGCTTCTCCAGGCTCGGCCGCGCCATCCGTGCCACGGCGAGCGATCCGGAGGCCGCCGAACTGAGCGGCATCGATGCGCGCGCCGTACACCGCGCCGCTGCGGCGATCGCGGTGGCATTGGCCGGGCTCGCCGGAGCCTTCCTCGCCATGCGGGCGCTGATCAATCCCTATGCCGGCCCCACGCAACTGATCTTTGCCTTCGAAGCGGTGGTGATCGGCGGCATCGGCTCGCTCTGGGGCACCCTGATCGGCGGCATCGTGCTGGGCGTGGCGCAGAGCTTTGGCGCCACCATTTCGGCGCAGGGCTTCCAGCTGGCGGGGCATCTTGTGTTCCTCGGCGTCCTCGGCGCCCGCCTTTACCTGGCCCATAGCCGCAATCTGGGAGGCTGGCGCGCCGCATTGCGCCTGCCAGCGAGGCCCACCGCCCGATTGATCGAAGCCACCAGCGAGGGGCAACCATGACTTCCTATGGCGTTGAGCGCTGGACCCGTTCGGGCCGGCTGACCGTCGCTGCGGCCGCCACCGCGTTGGTCGTGCTGGCCCTGTTGCCAGCGCTGGCGAGCGGGCTGGTCATCGACAAGCTGACCACCCTCTTCATCTACATCCTGCTCGCCGTGATGTGGAACCTGCTGGCCGGCTATGCCGGACTGGTCTCGGTCGGCCAGCAAGCCTTTTTTGGCGTCGGCGGCTACCTGGCTTTGCGCCTGGTGGATCTGGGCATGCCGCCCTACCTGGCTCTGGTCACGGGCGCGGTCGGCGCCGGCCTCGTCGCCATCCCGATCTCGACCTTTGCCCTGCGTCTCAAGGGCGGCGAATTCGCCATTGCCATGTGGGTCATCGCAGAGGTGCTTCGCATCGTGGTGATGTTCGATCCGCTGGTGCAGGGAGAAACCGGCACCTCGTTGCTGGCGCTCAATGCTGTCGAGCCCGAACTGCGCCGCAATCTCAACTACTGGCTGGGCCTGGGCAGCCTTGCCCTGATCCTGTCGACGACCTTCTGGCTGCTGCGCAGCCGCATCGGCGCGGCGGCGCAGGCCATTCGCGACGACGAGGAAGCGGCAGCCTCCATCGGCATCGACGTGATGCGGATCAAGCAGATCATCTTCGTGCTTGCCGCCTTTGGCTGTGCCCTGGCCGGCACCATCTGGCTGGCCAGCGCCATCACGTTCCTGCCGCGCACCAATTTCGGCGTGCAATGGACCGTGTTCATGCTGTTCATGGTGCTGGTGGGTGGCCTTAGGACTTTCGAGGGCCCGATCATCGGCGCCGTGATCTTCTTCCTGCTGCAGGAAATCTTCGGCGATCTCGGCGTCTGGTATCTCACCGGCCTGGGCATCATCGCCGTGGGCTTCGCCCTCTACTTGCCCGATGGGCTCTGGGGGGCCTGGCGGCAGCGGACCGGCATCGACCTGTTGTCGGGCGGCGTCCGCCTGCGGCAGTCGTCAGCACCGCGACTATAGAGGGCCAAATCGGCCGCGGGCGGGAAAGGGATTTCTGCGCCACGCGCGGCTTGCGGCGTCCGGGCGGCGCCATTAGGTTCGCGCCTTATGAGCACCCCCCAATTCGTCTACAAGATCGCGACCGAGGCCGCCTTTGCACCGTCCCGCGGCGGCCCGACCTTTGCCGGCATGCCGATAGACGCCGCCGATGGCTACATGCATTTCTCGACCGCCGCGCAGTTGGCCGAAACGCTCCGCCTGCACTTCGCCGGGCAGGGTGGTCTCGTGCTGCTAGCAGTGCGCAGCGCCGATCTGGGCGCCGGCCTGGTCTGGGAGCCGTCTCGCGGTGGCGCGCTCTTCCCCCACCTTTATGGTGGTCCGCTGCCCAACTCCGCCATTGCCTGGGAGGCACCGCTGAGCGTCGCCGCCGATGGCTC
>CBFGMY010000078.1:0-17245 GCA_965650055.1 uncultured Devosia sp. | reverse complement strand
AAGGCCCCCTCACCCGGCGCTGCGCGCCGACCTCTCCCCCAAAGGGAGAGGTGAGATTCCCGCTTTCGCGGGAATGATGCGGTGGGCTATTGATGCTCCAGCGATATTCAGAAGCAGAATCCATGAAGCGTTTCTTCGAGCGGCATGTGCCGCACCTGCCAAACCGCATGTATGACATCGTCGCCGATCTCGGCGACTACCCCCGCTTCATTCCCAACTGCAAGGCGATGGACGTCCGCCCGGACCCGGCGGCCGGCGCGGCGGATGTGCGGCTGGCCCGGATGACGCTGTCCTTCGGGCCGGTCACCCAGGCCTATACCAGCCGCGTCACCCTCGACGACAAGGCCCTGACCATCAAGGCCAAGGCGGTGGATGGCCCCTTCGCCTATCTCGACAGCGTCTGGAGCTTCGAGCCCGAGGGCATGGGCACCCGCGTGCGCTTCGAGATCGACTTCAAGATCTCCAACCCGCTCATATCGGCGGTGGCGGAACCGGCCTTTGCCGCCAAGCAGGTCGAAATCATGCAGGCATTTGTCGACGAGGCCGACCAACGCTACGGCGACTGAGCTTTCTTACCTCTCCCTTCGGGGGAGAGGCGAAGGGGGCCTAGTCCGGGTCGCTTGTCAGCACTTGCAGCACCAGGTCGAGCGCCGCAGAGACGCTGGCCCGACGAATGTCGTCGCGGCCAAGGTCCCCGAACTGATGTTCGATGACGACCGTCGCCAGTTCCGACGACACGGCGATGTAAACCAGACCCACCGGCTTCTTGTCGCTGCCGCCATCGGGGCCGGCAATGCCGGTGACTGCGACCGCATAGTCCGCCCGCGCGGTATTGCGGGCGCCATCGGCCATGGCGCGAGCCACCTGGTTGCTGACCGCGCCATAGTCGCGGATCAGGCGGGCCTGCACGTGGATCATGCGGGATTTGGCGGCGTTGGCATAGGTGACGTAGCCGCCATAAACCGCGGCCGAGGCGCCCGGAATATCGGTCAGCGCCGAGGCGACCATGCCGCCGGTACAGCTTTCGGCGGTGACGATGCTCTGTTTCTTTTCGGTGAGGATATCGATGATCCGCTTGCCGGAGCCTGCGGGGGTGCTTTCCGCTTTCCTCGCTGCCATCAATCGACCCTCCTCGGCACTTCTACGCTTGCGCTCGCCATCGCCACGATACCTTCCTCCCGCCCGGTAAACCCGAGCTGCTCGCTTGTCGTTGCCTTGATCGCGATCCTTGAGGTCGCGATGCCAAGTGTCTCGGCGATGATCCCCTGCATTGCCGCCACATGCGGTCCGATCCTCGGCGCTTCGCAGACGATTGTCACGTCCAGATTGACGATGCGTCCGCCGGCTTTGGCGACAAGGGCGCCGGCATGCTTGAGGAAGAGCGACGACGCGGCGCCACGCCACTGCATGTCGGAGGGCGGGAAGTGCACGCCGATATCCCCTTCGCCGATGGCGCCCAGGATAGCGTCGGTCAGCGCGTGCAGCTCGACATCGGCATCGGAATGCCCCTTGAGCTTGGCCTTGTGCGGAATGCGGACGCCGCCCAGCCAGACCGCATCGCCGGGCTCGAACGGGTGGACGTCAAAGCCGGTGCCGACGCGGGTTTCCATTTGCCTGTCTCCGGAAATGATACGTTCTGCCCGGGCAAAATCCTCGGGATGGGTGATCTTGATATTGTCGCGGTCGCCCTTGACCATGGCGACGCGCAGACCGGCCCATTCGGCGATCTCGGCATCGTCGGTAAACTGGCGGCGAATGGTCGAGGCGCGCATGTGGGCCGAGAATATCTGCCCGAAGCGAAAACCCTGCGGCGTCTGCGCGGCGAAGAGCTGGTTGCGATCCTCGGTGATCGTGACTTCGTGGTGGTCGATGGAGCGCTTTATGGTGTCGGTCACACCAAGGGTGGGCAGGGCCCCCTCCAGCTCGTCGAGCGCAGCGATGACGTCGGCGATTAGCCGGGGCGTAGCGAAGGGCCGCGCCGCATCCTGGATCAGCACCAGGTCGGGCCGCAGCGGCGCCAGAACCTTCAGCCCCTCGAGCACCGAGGCCTGGCGCGTGGCGGCGCCGACAACCGGCGCCAGCAGTCGCTCATCGACGAGCCCCAGGGCTGCGTACCGGTCCGCATGATCGGGATGAATGACGGTTACGATGGTCGTGACGCTGGGCACAGCCAGGAACGCATTGACGGTGCGTGTAAGCACGGGCTTGCCGGCAATCGGGCGATACTGCTTGGGATCGCTCGAACCATCCGCGTTGACACGTTCGCCCTTGCCGGCCGCCACAACGATGACTGCAATGGATTTTTCGCGCATGGAACGGGCTAACTCTGGACTTGAAACCGTCATCTGGTCGTGGTCTAGCGCCCGCCACGGCATGCGGCAAGTGCAGGGCAGCCGCACCGCCTTCAGCACCACATAGGGTGTTGCACTGTCAGTCATTTTGGCTATTGTGCGGGCACTATTGCGAAATTGATCATTTCTGGGGCAGTTTGTGTCGGTAGATGCCTGCAAGTTGAGCATCGGTGGCCACGTGGTGCGCAACAACGCGTTCCTGGCACCGATGGCAGGAATCACCGACCGGCCGTTTCGCAAGCTTGCCGAGCGCTTCGGCGCCGGCATGGTCGTGTCCGAGATGATCGCCAGCAACGCGCTGGCGGTCGGCAATCAGGACATGGCGCGCAAACTCGGCAAGCCGGGTACGCTCCCGCATATGGTGCAGCTTGCGGGCTGCGAGGCGGAATGGATGGCGCGCGGCGCCCGGATCGCTCATGACGCGGGCGCCGACATCATCGACATCAATTTCGGCTGCCCGGCCAAGCGCGTGACCGACGGCTATGCCGGATCGGCGCTGATGCGGGTTCCCGACCATGCGATGACGCTGATCGATGCCGTGGTGAAAGCCACGCCGCTGCCGGTAACGGTCAAGATGCGCCTGGGCTGGGACGATGATAGCCTAAACGCGGCCGAGATGGCGCGGCGCGCCGTCGATGCCGGCGTACGGATGATCACCGTGCATGGCCGCACGCGACAGCAGTTCTACAAGGGCTCCGCCCGCTGGGAACTGGTGCGCGCCGTCGTGGAGGCGGTGAATGTACCTGTTGTCGTCAACGGCGACATCATCGACCTGGCGACCGCGCGTGAAGCCCTGCAGCAGTCAGGCGCCGCCGCCGTGATGCTGGGCCGGGGCGCGCAGGGACGCCCTTGGGCCGTCGCGCAGATCGGCGCCGGGCTGGCGGGAGGGGTTGGCCCCACCGCACCACAGGGCGCGGAACTGGCCATGCTGGTCGCCGAGCACTACCAGGACATGCTCATCGAATACGGCACCGCCGTCGGCTTGCGGGCCGCGCGCAAGCACCTCGATTGGTACACCGAGGCCGCCGGCATCGTGCTCGACAAGCCCGCCCGCAACGCCTTCCTCAACAACGAAGAGCCCGACGACGTCATCCGTCAGATCGGCACTATCTTCACCAGCGAACAAAGGGCCGCAGCATGAGCGCCATTGAGGCCACGGCGCCCGCCGTCAGCCCCGTTCCGTCGACCGCGGTCCTGCAGGCCCTGCCGCAGCCGATCATCGTGTGCAGCGAGGACCGCCACATTACCTTCGTCAACTACGCCGCGGAGGCCTTTTTCGGAGCCTCGCTGAGCGTACTGACCCGCCAGCGGCTGGACGATCTCATCGCCTTTGGCTCTCCGATCATCAGCCTGGTGGAAACCGTGGCTGCCCGGCGCGCACCGATGACCGAGTACCGCGTGCGCATCGGATCCTCGCGCTTCGGCGATGAACGGATTGCCGACGTGTTCGCCAGCCCGCTGTCGGACAATGACGGCCGGGTAGCGCTGCTGATCCAGGAGCGCACCATGGCCGACAAGATCGATCGGCAGATGGTGTCGCGCGGCGCGGCCCGCTCGGTGACGGGCCTGGCCTCCATGCTGGCCCACGAGATCAAGAACCCGCTCTCGGGCATTCGCGGCGCGGCGCAGCTGCTGGAACAGACGGTCAACAGCGACGAGATTCCGCTGGCCCGGCTGATCCGCGAGGAAACCGACCGCATCGTGCACCTGATCGACCGGGTGGAAGTGTTCGGCGACGAGCGCCCGATGGAACGCGAACCGATCAACATCCACGTGGTGCTGGACCGGGTAAAGCTGCTGGCCCGCAACGGCGTGGCGCGGGGCATCGCCTTTTCGGAAGAGTATGATCCATCGCTGCCGCCGGTCTATGGCAACCGCGACCAGCTCATCCAGGTGTTCCTCAATCTGGTGAAGAATGCCTCAGAAGCCCTTGAGCGAACTCAGAAACCCGAGATCAAGTTCTCGACGGCGTTTCGTCCCGGCATCCGCATCAGCGTCACCGGCGTGTCCGAGCGCATCTCCCTGCCGCTCGAGATCGTCATCGAGGATAACGGCCCCGGCGTGCCGCCGGACATCCTGCCGTTCCTGTTCGATCCTTTCGTCACCACCAAGCAGAACGGCTCGGGCCTCGGGCTGGCGCTGGTGGCCAAGATCGTGGGCGACCATGGCGGGGTGATCGATTGCGACAGCCGCCCGGGCCGGACCAAATTCAGAATATTGCTTCCCGTTGCGAGCGGGGCATTCCAGGCACCACTTGATGAGGAAGCGGCCAAATGAGCCATGTCGTCCTGCTCGCCGATGATGACGCCGCCATTCGCATGGTGCTCAACCAGGCGCTGACCCGCGCCGGCTACGAAGTCCGACCGACTGGCAATATTTCCACCATGTGGAACTGGGTGAGCCGGGGCGAGGGCGATATCCTGATCACCGACGTGGCGATGCCCGACGGCAATGCCTTCGAGGTGATGCCCAAGATCAAGAAGCTGCGGCCCGATCTGCCGATGATCGTGATGAGCGCGCAGAATACCTTCATGACGGCCATCCGCGCTTCGGAAGTGGGCGCCTACGAATACCTGCCCAAGCCGTTCGACATCACCGAAGTGCTGTCGGTGGTGGCGCGGGCCCTGGCTGATGCCAAGAAGCCGACCAATGCCGAGCGCAAGGCGGACGAACCGGGCGAGACCATGCCGCTGGTGGGTCGCTCGACGGCCATGCAGGACATCTATCGTGCCCTGGCGCGACTGATGCAGACCGACCTCACGGTCATGATTACCGGCGAGAGCGGCACCGGCAAGGAACTGGTGGCGCGGGCGCTGCACGACTTCGGCAAGCGCCGCAATGGACCGTTCGTCGCCATCAACATGGCCGCCATTCCGCGCGACCTGATCGAGGCCGAACTGTTCGGGCACGAGAAGGGCGCCTTTACCGGTGCGAATACCCGGTCGTCAGGACGGTTCGAGCAGGCCGAAGGCGGCACGCTGTTCCTCGACGAAATCGGCGACATGCCGATGGATGCCCAAACCCGCCTGCTGCGCGTGTTGCAGGAAGGCGAATACACCATGGTCGGTGGCCGCAGCGCCATCAAGACCAATGTCCGCATCGTCGCCGCCACCCACCGCGACCTGAGCCAGATGATCCGGCAAGGCCTGTTCCGCGAAGATCTCTACTATCGCCTCAACGTGGTGCCGATCCGCCTGCCGCCGCTGCGCGAGCGCGTCGACGACGTGGGTGACCTGGCCGCGCATTTCCTCAAGGTCGCGCAGCGCGAGGGCGAGCCGATCAAGTCGATCTCGCCCGACGCCATCCGGCTGATGCAGAACTACTCCTGGCCCGGCAACGTCCGCGAGTTGGAAAACCTCGTCCGCCGGCTGTCAGCGCTCTATGCCGACGAGTCCATTTCGGCCGAGATCGTGCAGAACGAGCTCAACATTGCCGAGCGCCCTAGTGTAACGGGGGCCGCCGGGCCGATGGATGTGTCGATGGCGGTGGAAACCCATGTCGGGCAGCTGCTGCGCGAGTATGAGCCCAACCTGCCGCCGCCGGGCCTCTACCAACGCGTGATCGATCGTGTGGAAGCACCGCTGATCGCCATGGCGATCAATGCGTGTGGCGGCAACCAGATCAAGGCGGCGGACCTGCTGGGGCTCAACCGCAATACCCTGCGCAAGAAGATCCGCACGCATAGCATCGAGATCGTCAAGCACAGCCGGCGCAGCTAACGCGCCGGTTCCCGGCTCTGCAGCCCGAGCTACTTGCGGCGGCGATTGGCCATATGCAGCGCCATGACGGCCGGTATGGCGAAGGCAAGCACTGCCCAGGATAGGCGCTTGGGCGGCCCGTCGTCGGGCAGGGGGCGTTCCACCTTGCCCCGTGCCGGCGGCCAGACCCGGCCAACGCTATCGGCTACATACGCGCCCCGCTGGCCCAGCGGTTCGGACGGCCCGGTCGTCGAGTCCAGCGCGGTCTGGTGCTCGATCTCCGAGTTCACCTCGGCACCAACGATGATGAGCGTGGCGGTGATCCACAGCCAGGTCATCAGCCCGATCGTCGCGCCCAGCGAGCCGTAGGTCGCGTTGTCATCGCTGAAATTGGCCACATACCAGGAGAAGAGGCCCGATACGACGCCGAACAGGGGCACGGTGAGGATGACGCCCGGGGTAACCCAGCGCCACTTGGCCCGCTGCCGGCTCGGTCCCCAGCGATAGAGTGCGGCAAGACCGGCGAGTACGACGAGCAGCAGCACGCAATAGGACGCGACCCGTACGGCCCATTCCACCCCGACCCCGCCTGGCAGAAAGAGCATCGCGTTGGGCAGCACCAGCAAGACCGCCGCCACGAGACAGGCAGCCAGGGCGGCGGCGAATGTGAACAGCAATGCCAACCCGTTGAGATGGAGGAAGGACCGCTTCTCCTCCTCGCCATAGGCGATGTTCAGCGCCTCGAACATAGCCTTCACCCCGGCGCTGGAGCTCCACAAGGCGAGCACGAGCGAGAAAATGAGGGCCAGGCCCAGCGTGTTGTTGCTTTGCGCTGACAGCCGCACCAACTGGTCGCGGATGATCTCCAGCACCCCGGAAGGCACGATGCCCACCAGCATCTGGACCTGATCGATCACCCCGCTCGGGTTGTTGAACAGGCCATAGATGGAAACGATCGCGGTCAGCGTCGGTACCAGCGCCAGCAACACGTAGAAGGCCACGCCAGCTGCGGTGAGCAGGATGCGGTCCTGAGCGATACTACGATAGAGCCGCCACATGATGTCGAGGCGGCCTGGTCCCGGAATTTCGACAGGAGCAGTCGCCTGGCGGCCACGACCGCGCTGGGCTGCGTTCTGTCTGTCGGCCTCAGTGGGAAGCAGGTCCTCCGCTTCCCCTCGCTTGACTACCAAGGTTTGCTCCTCGCCTGGAGCAGCAATGATCGCCCGGCACCGGCTGTTCCGAGCCCGGGCGATCAATTTCGCCAGACGGTAAACCGGGGACTGTCGCGCCGTTCAGGGGGCGTCGACCATTTCGCGACGATTGCGGTGCTCCGTCAGCGCCAGCGTCAGCCCGGCAGCGACCACGAGGAACGCCCCGACATAGACGGTGCTGGCGGGCATCTCGCCCCAGAACAGGTAGCCGAAGACGAAGCTCCACATCAGGGCACCATACTCGACCGTACCGAGTACGCTGGCCGGCACGGCTCGCGCGGCCTCAACCAGCGTGAACTGGCCAAGGCCACCTATAAGCCCCGCGGCAATGCACAGGGCGATTTCGCGCAGACTCATGCCCTGCCAGAAGGGTAGGCTGATCGCGCCCATGATCAACATCTGGATCAGGCTCTGGGCAAAAACCTGCACGATGGTGCGCTCGCTTTTGGAGATGGTGCGCATGAAGATCATGGCGATCGCCCAGAACAGGGCGGCGCACAACACCACGGCAACTGGCCAACCAATGGTGAAATCACCCGGATTGGCGGCCACCACCACGCCAAAAAAGCCGATGGATACGCCGCCGACGCGCGCCAGCGTCAGCCGCTCCTTGAGGAATACCACCGCCAGAACCGTCGTGATGACAGGCGCAAAGTAGTAGAGCGTGGTCATCTCGGCCAGCTGCAGCTCACGGCCGGCGCTGTAGTACATCACCCAGGCGGACATGGTCATGAGACCTCGGCCAAGGATCAGCATGCGATTTTTCGAACGCCAGAGTTCCGGGACAATGCCGACGCGACCTATGACCAGGCACAGCGTGACAATGACAACGCTGCGCATGAACAGAATCTGCGTGACGGGCAGGGTGGTGATTACGCTCTTGATCATCGCGTCATGCACCGAGAAAGCCGTATAGGCGGCGATGCCCATGGCCATGCCGGCAAGGCTGGCGGTTTCGACGCGGGATGGGTTGGGCGCGGACAAGGGAACAACTCGGAGTGGGGACGATGCGTCTTTGCTCCAGTCCTCGTGCTCTTTGGAGCCGACGTCAATCATCCGACCTCAGCTCCGGCCAGCCAAAGTCTGGACTCCTGCTTTGCAAAGGCGCAAATTTTGCCGTCACGACGGCCAGCAGCGGCCGCAGCTCTAACTTTGATGCGCCATTGACGCATGTCCCCCGCACACCGCGGGGGCATTGCGCGTCCATCCGTGCTCCGGCTGTGGCCGAAGGCTCGTTGCAGCCTGTCCCGGATCCAAGGGAGGGAACAACATGCCTGGTCTCGATACAGCGAATTTCTGGTTCAAGGCGACACAGTCGCCTGTGGTCTCGTCGCCTGGCTTGCGCCGCGCGGCGGACGTTCCCGTCCAACGCGACCTTGCCACCCGGCGTCGAAGGCACTGGGGCACCCGGGGCGTGGCAATAGGCTGGGCCGCGATGTCCCTCGCCATTCAGGCCACCGCCGGGCCGCTGCATGACGCGGCCAAAGCCGGCGACGGCGCCCTGATGCAGCAACTGCTCCGCGATGGCGCCGACGTCAACGAACAGGATGAGACCGGCGCAACAGCGCTGTTCGTCGCCGCGCAGGCCGGCTGGTACAGCGTCCACGACCAATTGCTGGTCGCGGGGGCGGATGTTTCGATCCGCAACAGTAGTGGGCTGACGGTCCTCCACGCAGCAGCCTCCAGCGGCGAGGCAGGCGTCATCGCCGGACTCATCGGTGAGGACCATCGCTCGCAGCGCGTCGATCTGGACGACCACGACAACGACCTCGGCGTTACCCCGCTCTTCATTGCCACGGAAGCCAATCATGGCAATATCGTCGCCTACCTTGCGGCACATGGAGCCGACCCCGATATCCCCAACAAAGCCGGCATCTCGGCGGTCACCCTGGCCGGCCAGAAAGGATATGACCAGATCGTCACCATCCTGCTGCGCAGCGGTGGCACATGCCAGGAGATCGACCCGACATGGAAGGCGCAATGCGACGAGCGCAAGGCGGCGCTCGGGCTGTAGGCCACCGAGCGCGGCGCAGCGCTCACCGACTAGTGTCACATTTTGGCAACAATTGTCTTGAAGGGTCGGGCGAATTGGGTCAGGTTCTGCCCCTGCGGCGGAAATGGAGTGCCCCTGGGCATTGATGAGTGACATTGCAGCGACAGACGAAGCGGCCCAGAAGGGCGTCGCAAGCGATGTGACTCAGCGGGTCAAATCGCCGTTTGCGGCTGCACGCAACAACCGCTCGCTGCGCATCCTGGGCTTCATCGTGGTGTTCGCCTCGGTGCTGATGTCCTCGCTGTCGTTCCTGATTCTGTCCGGCACCACCAATATCGAGCCTTCCACCACGGTCTGGACCGTGATCTGGATCGTTACCGGTGTGCTTGTGCTGCTGGTGATCGCGCTTGTCGTGACCGAGGCCGTGCTGCTGATTCAGGCGCGCGTGCAGGGCCAGGCCGGCGCCGGCATGCAAATCCGCATGGTCACCATGTTTGCCCTGGTCGCCGCCATTCCGGCCGCGATCGTGGCGGTGGTGGCAACGATCGCGCTCAACCAGGGGCTGGACCAGTGGTTCTCCGAGCGGACGCGCGCCATGGTGGAGAGCTCGAGGCTCGTTGCCCGCTCCTACATGCTCGAACACGCCCAGGTGCTGCGTGACGACATCATCTGGGTGGCCGAGGAACTGGAACAGGCTCACGGCACCTATGACGCGGACAAGGAGCGCTTCCAGCGCATTCTCACCGCGCTCGCGGTAACCCGTTCGCTGCCCTTCACCTCGCTGGTCACCGCGCAGGGCGAGACCCTGATGCGGGCGCAGATCGCCGTGCAGGGGGCGTATCCACAGCTGCCCGAGGGCATTACCGAGGGCCTGGTGGAAGGCATACCGGCCGCAATCGCCCCCGGGCGGATCAACCTTGTCGGCTCTGTCATCAAGCTGCGCGGCTACGAGGATACCTACCTGTTCGTGGCCCGGCCGGTGGAGGCCGAGGTGCTGGAATATATGCAGCTGACCGACGAGAACATCACCGAATACCGGGAATATGCGTCCAACCGGCTGGTGTTCCAGATCACCTTCACCATCATGTATGTCGGTCTCGCCGTGGTGCTGCTGCTGGCGGCGCTGTGGATCGGCATCGCGCTGGCCAACCGCTTCGTCGACCCAATCCGGAACCTGATGATCGCCTCCAATCGCGTCAGCGGCGGCGACCTCGATGTCCAGGTGCCGGTGCAGGAGGGCAGGGGCGACCTGCGCGACCTCAGCAACGGCTTCAACCGCATGACCGAGCAGCTCAAAAGCCAGCGCGAGGCCCTGGTCACGGCCAGCGAGATGAACGAGAAGCGGCGTCAGTTCACCGAGGCCGTGGTGGAAGGCGTGTCGGCCGGTATCATCGGCCTTGATCCATTTGGCGCGGTGACGCTGGTCAATGCCCGCGCCTGCGAAATGCTGGGCCGAGACGAAATCGACCTGATGGGCGAGCCTATCGAGAAGGTCATGCCCTTGCTGGCCCCAACGCTGGAGCGGGCCCGTTCGGCCCGGCGGGGTCAGGTTCGCGACCAGATCGAGCTTGGCAACGAAACCGACCGGCGCACCTATCAGGTGCAGCTGACCCGCGAGGGCTCGATCACCGAATCCAAGGGCTATGTGCTGACCTTCGACGACATTACCGACCTCGAATCCGCCCAACGCACCAGCGCCTGGGCGGACGTGGCGCGGCGCATTGCGCATGAGATCAAGAACCCACTGACGCCGATCCAGCTGTCCGCCGAGCGGTTGCGCCGCCGCTATGGCGCACGGCTGGAAGACGATCGCGATGTGTTCGACAAGTGCATCAATACCATCGTGCGCCAGGTGGGCGATATCGGCCGCATGGTCGATGAATTCTCCGCCTTTGCGCGCATGCCCGAGGCAGCGCCCGAAATGGCCGATCTCAGCGACACGGTGCGCCAGGCGGTGTTCCTCGAAAGCGTCCGCCTGCCGGAGATCACCATCCACACCACGCTGCCCGAAGAGCCGATCTACGCCTGGTTCGACAGTCGCCTCATTTCTCAGTCGCTCACGAACCTGATAAAGAATGCTGTGGAAGCATTTGAAACGGTGGAGAAATCTGATACCTGGAGCCCGACCATCACGGTGGAAGCCCAGGTGGAAGCCAACCACGCACGGGTCGCCGTGTCCGACAATGGCAAAGGTTGGCCGAAGGATAACCGGCAGCGGCTGCTGGAACCCTATATGACGACCCGGGAAAAGGGCACGGGCCTGGGCCTGGCTATCGTGGCCAAGATTATCGAACAGCATGGCGGCATCGTCGAGCTGATCGACGCCGAACCCGATCCGACGGGCCGGATCGGCGCCTGCGTGACCTTCACGCTCCCCTTGCAATCGCCCATCAGATCTTCAGAGGCGGCCGGTCCGATCGAAATCGACCATCCGTCCGCCCAACAGGAGGAACCGCTCATTTCCGCGGTGGTTCATAAGTAATGGCACTCGACATTCTCATCATCGACGACGAAGACGACATCCGCGACCTGATCGCGGGCATTCTCGAGGACGAGGGGTTCGAGACGCGGCAGGCGCATGACGCCGACAGTGGCCTCAACGAGATTGCCCGCCGGCGGCCCAGCCTGGTTTTCCTCGATATCTGGATGCAGGGTTCGCGGCTGGACGGACTGCAGCTGCTCGACGTGTTCCAGAGCCAGCACCCGGATATGCCCGTGGTGATGATCTCGGGCCACGGCAATGTGGAAACGGCCGTCTCCGCCATCCGCCGCGGCGCCTACGACTATATCGAGAAGCCCTTCAAGATCGACCGGCTGCTGCATATCACCCAGCGCGCCATGGAAGCGACGCGACTGCGCAACGAAGTCGCCGAACTCAAGGAGCGCTCGGCGACCAAGAGCGCCGACATGGTCGGCACGTCGCCAGCCCTGCAGCAGGTACGCGGCATCATCGAAAAGTCCGCACCGACCAATTCCCGCATCTTCATTTCGGGACCATCAGGGGCAGGGAAGGGCCTGGTCGCCCGCCTCATTCACCAGCGCAGCCCGCGTTCGGAAGCCCCTTTCGTCGAGATCAATGCCTCGCTCTACGCCCCCGAGGAGGTCTCGGTGGTGCTGTTCGGGCGCGAGGCGCGGGAAAAGACTGGCCTGCTGAAGGTCGAGGTCGGCGCGCTGGAAAAGGCGCATGGCGGCACGCTGTACCTGTCCGAGGTAACGACGCTGCCGGCGCAGACGCAGGCGGCGCTGCTGCGGACGCTGGTGGAAAACCGGTTCAATCGCGTCGGCGGCACGCAGGCTGTGCCGATCGACGTGCGCATCATCTCATCGAGCTCGCAGAACGTGGCGGCGCAGATCGAGACGGGCGAATTGCGTTCGGACCTGTTCCACCGGCTGTCCATCGTGCCGCTGCCGCTGACGCCGCTCAAGGAGCGGCGCGAGGACGTGCCCCCGCTGGTGAATGTGTTCATCGAGCAGGTCTGCCGCATGCACAACCTGCAGCGCGTGACTGTGGGCGACGATGCCATTGCCGTCCTGCAGGCGCAGGAATGGCCGGGCAATGCGCGCCAATTGCGCAATTCCATCGAGCGCCTGCTGATCCTGATGAAGGACCAGCAGCCGGCCGACGGCGTGATTACGGCCGCCATGCTGCCGTCGGACATCGGTGAGGTATTGCCGACGGTGGGGGATACCGATGCGTCGGCTCACCTGATGAGCCTGCCCCTGCGTGACGCCCGCGAAGTGTTCGAGCGGCAGTATCTGCTGGCCCAGATCGAGCGGTTTGGCGGGAACATCTCAAAGACGGCGGAGTTTGTTGGAATGGAGCGCAGCGCCCTGCACCGCAAGATCAAGTCGCTCGGACTCTGAAAAACCGCTGAAAATTACCGGCCGCCATGCGCCGGGCGCGGTAGGCACGAAAAATGATATGTGCCATAGTGATGACCGCGCGTGTATTCATGCCAGCAGGGACTGGGCGGCAGTCCCAAGGCTGGAATGGCAGGTGGTTGCAACGACAACAGCGACAAGCAATGCCGCGAAAAGAGGCCTGAATGGCGAACGAAAAACAACAAAATCTCCAAGATTCCTTCCTCAATCATGTTCGCAAGCAGAAGGTGCCGGTCACGATTTTTCTGGTGAACGGCGTCAAACTTCAGGGTGTGATTACCTGGTTCGACAATTTCTGCCTGCTGCTGCGCCGCGATGCGCAGTCGCAGCTTGTGTATAAGCACGCGATCTCGACCATCATGCCGGGCGCGCCGATCCAGTTGTTCGACCCCGAGCAGAACCACGACAGCGACTGACAGGCGGTATTTTGACCGAATTTGACGATGACGAGGCCGTCCAGCGGGGCGGCCCAAAGGCGTTCATAGACCAGCGGTCGCAGCCCACGCGCACTGGATTGGTCGTGCCTGACGTGCGCGGCCAGCTCTCCCAGCACTCGATCGAGGCGCGCCAGGCCGAGTTCGAGGGGCTCGCGGGGGCGATCAGGCTCGACGTGCTCTTCTCCGAAATCGTCAAGGTGCGCGAGATCAAGCCCGCGACCTTCATTGGTGGCGGCCATACCGAAGCGCTGGCCGCGAGGGTCAAGGCAGACAAAATCGAGCTGCTGCTGGTCGACGCCAGCCTCACGCCCATCCAGCAGCGCAATATTGAAACCGAGACCGGCGCCAAGGTGCTCGACCGCACCGGGCTGATCCTCGAAATCTTCGGCGAGCGCGCGGCGACGCGCGAGGGCGTGCTGCAGGTCGAACTGGCCCACCAGAACTATCAGAAGGGGCGCCTGGTACGCTCCTGGACCCACCTTGAGCGGCAGCGCGGTAGCGGTGGCAGCGGCTTCATGGGTGGACCGGGCGAAACCCAGATCGAAAGTGATCGTCGCCAGATCATGGACCGCATCGTGCTGCTGGAAGAGCGGCTCGAAAAGGTCAAGAAGACCCGCGCCCAGCAGCGCCAGCAGCGCGATGGCACGCCAATCGTCGCGATTGTCGGCTATACCAACGCCGGAAAATCGAGCCTGTTCAACAGCTTGACCGGGGCGGAGGTGTTTGCCAAGGACCTGTTGTTCGCGACGCTCGACACCACCGTGCGCAAGCTGTCACTGCCGCATGGCCGCGAGATTATCCTCAGCGACACGGTCGGCTTCGTCGCGGACCTGCCGACCGACCTTGTGGCGGCATTCCGCGCCACACTCGAAGAAGTGCTGGACGCCGACGTGATCCTGCATGCCCGGGATATCGCCAACCCCGATCACGTCGCGCAGGCGCATGACGTGCTCAAGGTGCTGGCCGATCTCGGCGTCTCCGCGGAGACGACGCCAATCATCGAGGTCTGGAACAAGATCGACCTGCTTGGCCCGGACGCGGTCGTCGGTATTGTACCATCTGGCAAGGTCGCCGGTGTCGTCCAGGCATCAGCGCTGACGGGGCAGGGGCTCGATGAGCTCAAACTGACTATCGAGAAGGCCCTGGGCGAAAAGAGCCGGACCTACCACGTCCATGTGCCGCATACCGCCGGCGCCGATATCGGGTGGCTCCATTCCCATTCCGAAATCGTTTCGCGCGACGAGCCGACGGAGCAGGGCTCCGGCTTTGTGGTTCGGGTCGAGCCTCGCCACAAAGCGGCGTTCCTCGAGCGCTTCAACGGTCGTTTCGAAGCAAGCTAGGCCTTGTCCGAGGCCCGGATTTCGTTCCAATAGAAATCGAGCCGATCGAGCCCGGCATCCTTGGGCTCGATCCCGTCCTCGCGGCAGCGCGCCTCGACATGGTGGAAGCGCCGGGTGAACTTGTAATTGGCGTCCCGCAGCGCCGCCTCGGCATCGACGCCGGCATGGCGCGCCAGGTTGGCGACGGCGAACAGCAGGTCGCCGATCTCCTCATGCACGGCCGCAGCGTCGCCTGATGCCTGCGCCTCCGCCACTTCGTCGAGTTCCTCGTCGACCTTGGCCTTGACGGCGGCAAAGTCCGGCCAGTCGAAGCCCACCTTGGCCGCACGCTTGGTCAGCTTGCCGGCCCGAGCCAGGGCAGGGAGCACATTGGGAACATCATCGAGGATTGAGGGCGTCGTTTCCCCCTTGCGCGCGGCCTTGGCAGCTCGCTCCTGCGCCTTGATCGCCTCCCAGCGACCTTCCGACGCCGCGGACGTGCCGGCTTCGACATCGCCGAACACATGCGGGTGGCGGCGGATCAGCTTGTCGGTGATGGCATAGATCACGTCACCAATATCGAAGTGACCAGCCTCGCTGGCCATCTGGGCGTGATAGATCGGTTGCAGCAGCAGATCGCCCAGTTCCTCGCGCAGATCGGCAAAGTCCTGGCGCTCGATCGCGTCGGCGACCTCGTATGCTTCCTCGATCGTGTAGTGGCGGATGGTCGAGAAATCCTGCTCGAGATCCCAGGGACAGCCGCCGACCGGATTGCGCAGTGCGGCCATGATTTCAATCAGGCGGGCGATATCGCGGGAGGGCTGCATGTTGGACTCAAGCTTGGGAATCGATCCGCCAAGCTTATATGCCTTCGGCGTCCGCCTTACTCCTCAAACCGACCGCCAGCGGCGCGATCGCGCTCATACCGCCGGGCAGTCGGAAAGGGCGGCAACCAGGATTCGCGCCGTATGGTCCACAGCTCGTAGGTCGGCTTGAACTGATCGGCTTCGTCGAACGAACCCAGGTTCACCTCGATTTCGTCGTCGCTGCGCGAAAAGACCGATGAGCCGCAATGCGGGCAAAAGAACCGGCCGGCATAGTCGCGCGTCTCGCCATAGACGGTAACGGCATCCAGCGGGAAGATCGCCGAGGCATGAAAGAGCGCGCCATGGTGCTTGCGACAATCGCGGCAGTGACAGATGCCAACCCGGTATGGGCGTCCGGTTGCCACGATGCGAACGCCGCCGCACAGGCAACCGCCGGTGACCTGATCCATCCTCGTCTCCTTCATGCCAAGCGCGTTCATGACCAAGCGTGCGCGCACCGAGCAGGTCGCAGCTGCAGGGCAGGCCTTTCCTGGCAGCACAAACTGCGACCAACGACCGGCCGTAACAAGGCCAATCGCGCCTATCCGTCATTCGCATAATATATATTATGGAACCGAAATGCATGCAGGCTGGCGTGGAAATCGCGCCGAGCGACAAGGTTCCCGCTCAGGCAAGCGCGGCTGCCATGCGGTTGCTGGCCTTGCTGTGGCCGGAATTGGCTCCCACCATCGAACTCTTACATCGCGCGAGCCTGATGAGCGATTCCATCCCGTTCCGCCCTTTGGCGCCGGAGTTGGCAATTCAGGACTGGGCTGCAGAAGCGGCCGCCCCACCATGACCCGCAAGCTGCAAGAGAGTGCGCCCTTGGCCCGAACCCGTTTTACATTGTGCGACCACGTCGGAAATCCGCAGGACTGGACCTACACCTGGCAACTCAATGACGATGTGACCCTCAGCAGCAGCTGCGGGTTTTGTCAGCGCGATACCTTGCGATTGACCTATGAGGTCGTCCGTGGCGAAGAAACGGCGTGGATCTGCCCCAACTGCGTCAGCCGTTACGCCATCGGCGCCACCCTCGATGGCCAGACGATGCAGCCAAAGGACGCCAGGGCCTATGCGCACGGTCTGACGGCCCGGCTCAAACAGACCACCTGCCAGGAGGTTCTGCGGCGCATCCAGGCCGACAATCCCGATCCTGAGCTAGAAGAGGTCGTGATCTATTTCGACCGCAACCTGCAACTCTCGCCGCTTCGGGCAGCCCGCCTGTTTGGCGCGATGGTCCGCATGGGCGAGCAGATCAACGCCCGCATTTTCGAGGTGCAGACGCGCAGCAATGCGCACCAGCAGGAGTTCGGCGAGCTCAGCGAGACCGATCGCAGCCTGGTCTGGATCGCGCTGTCGCCACAGCAGCGTCGCCGGCTCGCCTCGCTGGGCTTTGCGCCACGCCGCCCAACGAGCCGAAGAAGCCGGCGTCGCCGAACGTGAACACCCCGCCGTCGGCGGCCACCAGCCAGTAGCCGCGACCCG
>CBFGMY010000077.1:0-17251 GCA_965650055.1 uncultured Devosia sp. | reverse complement strand
AGCGGCGCCCCCAGGTCGCGCGCCAGGCGCCGCGCCGATGCACTATGATCGCGATGGGTATGCGTGAGGATGATGGCATCGACCATCCGGCCGCCGATCGCATCGACCAGGGCGGCCATATGCACCGGGTCGTCAGGGCCGGGATCGAGGACGGCAAGTCGCTCGTGGCCCAGAAGAAAGCTGTTGGTGCCGGTAAATGTATAGGCGCTGGCATTGGGCGCAGTGACGCGGGTGATACCGTCTGCCACCTTTATGGAACGGCCTGTCTGCGGATCGAAGGCCCGCTCGAAGGTCAGGGCGGGGGCGGCTGACGCCATTGCACTCACTTTACCGAGAGATTAAACAGGTCATCACGTGAACGACAGCGCGGCCCGGGAGGGGACGCCGGTTCAGCTTAAGCATGGAAGGTATGAAATGGCCGTGACTTTGACCACGCCCAATACGCTGCTCGGCGTATTCCAGCCCAAGGGCGATGCTGCCCGTCTCGCGTCCAATCTCGTGACGGTCGTGCTCGGTACGCTGCTCATCACCATCTGCGCCAAGATCAACGTGCCGGTATGGCCGGTGCCGGTGACGCTGCAGAGCTTTGCCATCGCTGCCCTGGCGGCCGCTTTTGGCCTGCGCATCGGCGTGGCCACCGTGGCCCTCTACCTGCTCGAAGGCGCATTTGGCCTGCCGGTCTTTGCCGGTGCCTCGGCCGGCATTCCCTATCTGATGGGCCCGACTGGCGGCTTCCTCATCGGCTTCCTGCTGCTGGCTGCCATTGTCGGCTACGCTGCCGATCGTGGTGCCTCGGGCAAGCCCCTGACCCTGTTCGCCGCCATGCTGGTCGGCGACGCCGTCCTGTTTGTGCTCGGTTTTGCCTGGCTGCTGTTCATGGCGGGCCAGGCCCAGTGGATCGATCAGGCCAATGTCGTCGCCTCGGCCTTCGCCAAGGCGGTGCAGCCCTTCATCGTCTGGGACATCCTCAAGATGGCCCTGGCGGCACTGACCGTGACGGGCGCCTGGAAGCTGTTTTCCAAACGCTAATTCCGGCAACACGATTTCTCAGGAGGCCGGCCCCGTGCCGGCCTTTTGTTTGCCTAGCGCGGCGGCGAGAGCCGGCGGACGATGAGATCAAGCGAGCGTGCAAAGCACTCCTGTTCGCTGCTGCCCAATTCGCCGATCGCCGCTTCTACGGCCCGTGTGGGATCCTGCTCGAGCTTGCTTCGTCCGCTGCTGGTCAGCTCCAGCAGCTCGGCGCGGCCCCTTGGTTGCTCTGCCGCCTTGGCCAAGAGACCCTTCTGCACCAGCGTCCGCACCGTGCGGCTTACCGGGCCATTGGCCAAGCCCTGGAACCGGGCCAGCGCGCTGGCAGTGCGCTGACTCACCGGTGCGCGGGAAAAATAGCGCAGAGCCGCCCATTGCGCGGGAAACAGCTCTTCCGCATAGCCGCGCGAATGCAGCATGCGTGCCGTCAGCTCAAGCAGTTCGGCGAGTGCCGATGTCGATTGGGACCGCAAAGCAAACTCCGCAGCAACATTCGGCCCCGACGCTTTGGCGTTCGGGCCGACCTAGGTCACTCGTCCCCCTCCTCATACAAACCCTTTTACACCACGAATAACGTCGCGTCACAGCATCGTTAAGATGTGACACGATTCCGGGGGCAAATTGCGTGGTTCGGGCACAGCCGACAAAAGCGCGCCGCCCACCGATGGCGGGCGTCTTTGGCTCACTGGGTCATGGAACCATCGGCGGCAGGGGCAGGTGCCGCCCTGTCGGCGTAAAAAAACCCCGACCTCGTCAGAGGCCGGGGTTGATTGGTCGGAGTAGAGTGATTCGAACACTCGACCCCCTGCTCCCGAAGCAGGTGCGCTACCAGGCTGCGCTATACTCCGTCAGGAAGCGACACGGGATTTGTGTGGTGTGGGGCCGTTTCCGGCTGCCACCAGCTGTCGCAATGGGCCGGGTTATAGCCGCGCTTGCCCTCCCGTTCAAGCGCCTAGCGCAGGCTTTTTGCGGGTGCCGCGGCCGTGTTGCGAAGCCCTGCCAAACCGTGTAGGAACAGCGCCACGTTGGGGTGTCGCCAAGTGCTAAGGCATCGGTTTTTGGTACCGACATTCCTAGGTTCGAATCCTAGCACCCCAGCCAGCTTTCAGCTAAGCCATTGAGAAGCCTCGCTTTCCGCCAGGCAAGGCGCTGCAGCGAGTCCCAGCCGTATTACATGGGTGTGCTATGTGCTTCCGAGCATGTCGCCGTGCCAGCTATTTCTCACTGTTTGCGACGCGATGCGGTCTATTACTGGCGCCGCCGGCTAGTCCAGGCGCCGGCCTTCGGCGTCGAAGAAGTGCAGCTTGTCGGGATCAGGCTTGAGGTTGATACGGTCGCCCGGTCGCACGTCCAGGCGATCCTTGAACACTGCCGTGATCGACTGCCCGTTCAGCCGGCTGATCACCAGGGTTTCCGAGCCGGTGGGTTCGACGACCACCACTTCACAATCGAGCCCGCCCGCATCGAGCTGGAAGTGCTCCGGGCGGATGCCGCAGGCCGTTGCCCCGACCGGAGAGCGGCGCGTCTCCAGAGTGGGCCCGTCCTTGAGCGCGAAGCCCTGCTGCATCATTGTGCCGTTCACGAAATTCATGGCCGGGGAACCGATAAAGCCTGCCACGAAGGTGTCTACCGGCGTGTCATAGAGCTCAAGCGGCGTGCCGATCTGCTCGATCCGACCGTCGCGCATGACGACAATCCGGTCGGCCAGAGTCATGGCCTCGACCTGATCATGGGTGACATAGACGGTCGTCGTTCCGAGGCGCTGATGCAATTCCTTGATTTCGGAGCGCATGACGACACGCAGCTTGGCGTCGAGATTGCTCAGCGGCTCGTCGAACAGGAAGACCTGGGGGTTGCGCACGATGGCGCGGCCCATGGCGACGCGCTGGCGCTGGCCGCCGGACAATTGCCGAGGATAGCGCTCGAGCAAATGTTCCAGCCCCAGAATATTGGCCGATTCCTTCACCTTGGCGGCGATATCGGACTTGCTCACGCCCTTGAGCTTGAGGGCAAAGCTCATATTGTCTGCAACAGTCATATGCGGATAGAGCGCATAGGACTGGAACACCATGGCGATGTCGCGCTCCTTGGCAGGCAGGTCGGTGACCATGCGCTGCCCAATCCACATCTCACCCGATGTGATCTCTTCAAGGCCAGCGATCATGCGCAAAAGAGTGGACTTGCCACAGCCTGATGGTCCCACCAGGACGAGGAACTCGCCGTCCTTGACGTCGATGGATACTGAACTGAGCACTTCGACAGCACCGTAATGCTTGCCGACCGCATCGATTTTCACTTCGGCCATGAGGGTCCTCCCAAGTTCTGCAGATCGCGAGGCGTCACCCGCAACAGGTTGTCGAATATTCCGGACGCGGCCGCTTCTCGAACGGCGCCGTTTGAACCTTTGGTCGGAACGTGCCGGTCGAGAAAGGCGTCGGTCAGCTTGTGAAACAGATCCCGGGCATCGCGCCGGATGAAATGCGTCGCGCCGCGCACCACCACGACCTCGACGCCCAATGCGCGCAGGATGGCGCGATGATTGGTGGTCATGCCGGTGCGGATCGTGCCGGTAACCACGAGCACCGGAATCCCTGATTGGGCGAGGTCAGCCATCAGGGTCGGCCAGCCGCGGGCGGGAATGATGTGACCGTTTGCGACGAGAGAGAGGTCCATGTCATCCTTGGCGCGCGACCAGGCTGCCAGTTCATCGGCGGGCCATTGCGGAAAGATCGCCTTGATCTCGTCGATGCGCCGGGCCGGGCTCAGGGCCTTTTTGCGCTGCAACTCGGCACTCGCCCCGTCGGCCGCCGCCAGGTCCTGAAACTGCGTCACCGGCAGGCGCCAGAATGGGTCTTCAAGCACGACAGCCCGAACGCGGCGGGACAGTGCGGCGGCAACGGCCGCAGCCGCAGCGCCGCCGCCGGAGTGCCCAAAAAGCACGATAGGACTGAGCGGATCGACCGATGCCTCTTCAAGGGTCGCCAGGATGTCCTCGACCATGACGTCGCCAGGGTGGCGGTCCAGCAGCGCGCCGGTCCAGCGGGCGGAGCCGGCATGGCCGCGTGGATCGATGCCAAGGATGTCAAACCCCCGACAGGCCCAATGCCCCAATGTTGGCAACAGGGCTTCGGTCGATTCCATCAGGCCAGGCAGTGCGACAAGCGTCGCGCGGGGACCATCGCCCGCCTTGAGGCGCAATGTACGGAGGCCGGTCACAGGGCCATCTCAGGGAATGCGAGCGGTTGGCCGAGCACGATGCGGTTGAGCTCGCTGGCGACATGGGCGCCTATGCGCTCGATCTCGGTGCCCATCGAACCCGAAATATGGGGGGTCAGGAAGGCGTTGGGCAGGTCGTAAAGCGGATGATCGGCTGGCAACACTTCGGGGTGGGTAACATCCAGAATGGCATGGATGCGACCGGTTTTGAGCTCGGAGACGAGTGCGTCCTGATCGATGATCAGGCCGCGAGACGTGTTGATGAGGGTCGCACCGTCCCGCATCTGCGCGAGGTGGCGGGCCGTGATCATGCCCTCTGTTTCCGCATTCAGCGGCGGATGAAGGGTGACGATATCGCTGGTAGCCATCAGCTCGTCCAGGGGCACCAGCTGCGCCCCAAGCCGCGTCGCCATCGCGGCATCGACGTGGGGATCGAAGAGTTTGACGGACACCTCGATGTCCCCCAGCCGCTCCATCACGATGCGCCCGATGCGGGACGCGCCGACGACGCCGATGACCTTTCCCCGGTTGCCCGCAGTGGGGAACTCGGCCTCGCGGTGCACGAAGTCGCGCCGCTCGCCGTAAAGGTTGCGGATGTGGAAGGCCTGCTTGTTGGCCAGGATGATCATCGCAAAGGTAAATTCGGCAACGGGGATGGCATTGATCCATCCGGCATTGGAGAGCTGGATGCCGCGCTGCCGCACGTCCGGGGGCAGAAAGTGGGAGGCCTGACCACCCGCATGCAAGACATGGCGAAGGCGCGGCGCGGCATCCAGCTGTTGCTCCGTCAAGGCGGGGGCGCCCCAGCCGGTGATGAGAACATCAGCGGTCGCGAGCGCTGCGCGCGCCTCGTCGGAGTCGAGCGAGGTGAATGGACCGGTATGCAGGTTGACGCCGCCTGCCGCCTTGAGCGCAGCCAGATCCGGACCGAACAGGAGATCGGCCAGGTCAGGCGGATTGAGCAGGAGCAGGAAGCGCACCGCCGGCGTTTCCGCGTTCGGCTGGCCCGCGGCCTGTCGTGTCCCCAGCATCACCATAGTCTCGTCGTCCCAGTTCCAAGCACCAAAGAAGTTGCATGAAACTAGTTACACGACGATCGGATTGCAAGCTGGAATCACGCTCTGGGGCGAACGGCCGATTCTCTGAGCACGAATCGCGTCGGCAGAAGCACGTGTTTTGCCGGCGCCAGGTCGAGGGCAATTTCGGCCGCGCGTACGCCCAGTTCGAAAAAGGGCGGATGCACTGTGGTGAGCGCGGGCGTGAGATCGCCGACAACGGGGGCATCGTCAAAACCGATGATGGACAACTCGTCGGGCAGAGAGATGCCGAGGGCCCGCGCGGCACGGTAGGCGCCCACGGCGATGTTGTCGGTCATGGTGACGATGGCGGTGACCTTTGGGCCCGAGCGCAGCAGCTCATCGGCGGCCCGCGCCCCATCGGCCTCATTGTTGGCGGCGATCCGGCTCAGGGCCGGATCCAGTCCATGGCGGCGCATGGCCGCCTCGTAGCCGCCAAGCCGCAATTCGCCGGTGGTCATGCCGTGCCCCTCGCCAATGTAGGCGATGTGGGTATGTCCAAGCCGGATCAGTTCATCGACCGCCGCGCCGACTCCGGCGGATTGGTCATAATCCACGCTGACCAGTCCAGGGTGGCTCGCAATGGGCGGGCGACCGCAAAGAATGAGCGAGGCGTTGACCTGGGCCAGGTCCTTGGCATAGCCCGCGGCCCGCTCATCGAAGGCGGCGTCGCTCTCGGTCGAGCCGACGAGAAGCACGGCTTTCACCCGCAATTCGCGCAGGATGCGGATCAGTTCGCGTTCCCGCGCTAGATCGCCTTCGGTGGCCGACATCAGCACCAGGTGGCCGTTGCCCCGGGCCACGCTTTCGACGCCGGCGGCGAGCGCCGCGAAGGTGGGACCGATCATGGCGCGAACGACGAAGGCGATTGATTGCGGGCCACGCCCGGTCATGGCGCGGGCAAGCCCGTTGACGACGTAACCGAGCTCCTCCGCCGAGGCCAGAACCCGCGCCTTGCTGTCCGGCTGCACGTTCGGGTTGCCGGCAAAAACGCGCGATGCCGTGGCGACCGAGACCTGCGCATGCGCGGCCACATCGCGCAGGTTTACGGGGGTTACGCGGTCTGGTCCGCGTGTGCCCCGGGGCGGTTTTGGGTCGGTTGCGTTCGTGCTCATGCTTGACCTCTACAGCCTCGCTTGACTCGTGTCGACGTGTGATCTAGCGTACGTGAAACTAGTTACACGAAATCGTCGAGGAGGGCGTCGTGCAACAGGCAGCTCGCACAGGGCGTCGAAAACGCCGCATTTCGGCCGGGGATATGACGGCGCTGGTTCTTCTGGCGGCGCCCGGTATCGTCTGGTTCCTGGTCTTTGCCTATGGCCCGATGGTTGGCCTGGTGGTGGCCTTCAAGGACTTCAATATTCGTGCCGGCATCTTCGGCAGCCCGTGGAACGGCCTCGCCAATTTCCGCTACTTCCTGTCGAGCGGCGACGCGGCGACCATCGTGGCCAATACGCTGGTCCTCAATGTGCTGTTCCTCAGCGCCTCCCTGGCCGCCGGCCTGTTGCTGGCCTTGATGCTGAACGAAATCCGCGGGCAGTTCTTTCGCCGCTTTATCCAGTCATCGATCTTCTTTCCCTATTTCGTCTCGCCGATCGTCATCAGCCTGATGCTGCAGGCGATCCTGTCCGGGGTGGGCGGGCGCGGCGGCATCATCAACGATGTGCTGAACGTCTTCGATGTCCCGCAGCTGGCCTGGTACACCACGCCAGGGGCATGGCCGTGGATCTTGACCATCGTCAAGGTCTGGCAGCTTGGCGGCTACACGTCGGTGATCTTCCTGGCCGCTATCACCTCCATATCCGAGGAAGTCTATGAGGCGGCCGCCATTGACGGCGCCAGCAGGGCCCGCATGGCCTTGTCCATCACCACGCCGCTGCTTCTCCCGACCATGGGCATTCTGATCGTGCTCGGTGTGGGCCGCATCTTCTTCGGCGATTTCGCCACCATCTACGCCATCGTGCAGGACAACGGCATCCTGTTTCCCACCACCGACGTCATCGACACCTATGTGTTTCGCTCGCTGCGAACCATCGGCAATTTCGGCACCACGGCCGCGATCGGCCTGTTCCAGTCGGTGGTCGGCTTCGTCTTTGTCACGGTCGCCGTGTTGGTCCAGCGCCGCCTCCAGAAAGAGAGCAGCATCCTGTGAGCACGACCGATTACACCAGCAATCTTGCCAGCTCGTCTGACCTGCTTCCCGCGGCGGCCTCGTCCACCGCGACCCGCAAACGCCGTCGGCTTCGCGGACGGGCGGAGCCTTTCACCCTCGTCAGCTATGGCGTGGTGACGCTGTTCGGACTGTTCTGCCTCATTCCGCTCTGGATGATCATCGCGGGATCGCTGACCGACGAGTCGGTGCTGGCGCGGACCGGCTACAGCCTGTTTCCGCAGCCCTTTTCCCTCACCGCCTACCAGATGCTGTTCACCGGACAATCGCTGTTCGGCGGCTACCTGGCGTCGCTCTTCATAACCCTGGTGGGTACGGCGCTTTCCGTCTATTGCACGGCGTCCCTGGCCTGGGTCATCGCCCGCAGGCTGCCGCTGGTCAGCCGCCCCCTGACGATCTTTTCCTATATCCCCATGCTGTTTCATGGCGGGCTGGTGCCGCTCTACCTGCTGGTGACGCAGGTGCTCAGCCTCTCCAACAGCTGGTTCGCCGTGATCCTGCCGATCATGATCGCGCCCTTCCTGGTCTTCGTGGCCGTCAGCTTCTTCCGGCAATTGCCCGAGGAGGTGATCGATGCCGCGCGCATCGATGGGGCAGGGGAGCTGCGCATCTTCTTCCAGATCGTGCTGCCGCTCTCCAAGCCGATCCTGGCCGTACTCGGCCTGTTTTACGCCGTCACCTACTGGAACGAATGGTTCATGCCGCTGCTGTTCCTGTCCGATCCCGATCGGTACCCGCTGCAGCTGATCCTGCAGAACCTGATCTCCAACGTGACCAATGCCGCGGCCCTTCCCGGCGCCACGGCGGCACAGGCGGCGGCGCCAGTCTACCAGCTCCGCTTCGCCATGACGGTACTGACCATCGGGCCGATCCTTTTGGCCTACCCATTCGCGCAGCGTTTCTTCGTCAAGGGCATCACCCTGGGCGCAACCAAGGGATAGCGGCCCCCATCACCTGGCCGCCGCAGGAGGAGACTACAAATGGGAAGCTTTCGTTTGAACCGCCGGCATTTCCTCGCCCTAAGCGGCGCCGCCGGAATTGGAGCCGCCATGTCCGGTGGCATGTCGCGGGCAATGGCGCAGGGCCTGTCCGGTACCTCGGTCGCCGTCCTGCCGTCGCAGGCACCCAGCAACTGGGCGGCGGTCCTGGAAAAGGCCAATGCCGCACTCCAGGCCGAGCATGGCTTCACCTTCGATGCCGAGTTCATCAACTGGGGCAATTATGGCCAGCAGGCCCTGCTCAAGTTCACGGCAGGCGCCCAATTCGACTCTGCGCTGCAGGCGCTCTGGCTCAACATGGCGCAGCTGCAGCAGGATGGCGCACTTGCCGACCTCACCGGCCTGATCGACAAATGGCCCAATCTCAAAACCCAGATCGCGCCCAAGCTGATCGAGGCCAACACCTGGAACGGCAAGCTGTGGGGCATCCCGCAGGTCAACAGCGCCGGCCGCATCCAGCATTTCAGCATCCGCCAGGACCTGGCCGAAAAACACGGTTTTGGTGAGATCACCGACTACGACACCCTCGAGCGCTTCTTCTACACCATCAAGGAGAAGGAAGACGGGGTCACACCCTATTCCCTGGTGTCCAACTCGCACTGGATCTACGCCGTGCCGACGCCGACGGCCATGTTCAACCAGCACTCCTGGGAGAACCCCTACACCATGCAGTACCTGTTCGCCGGTTCGGGCCTGCGGTTCCTCTTTGCCAAGGACGCGGCCACCACCGGCTCGTCTCACCCCATGCCGTTCTGGGAAGACGAAGGCGTCGTCGCCGCCCTGCGCAAGATCCGCCAGTACTACAATGACGGCATCATCAACGCCGACGGCATGAATGTCGACCGGGCCACCGTCGACAGCCAGTTCCAGGCGGGCCGCTTCGCCAGCGGTTGGGCCATGACCGATGGCACCTCGAGCAATCAGCTTGTCGCGCTGCAGCGCAATATCCCCGAGGCCCGGCTGGCTCAGGTCATGCCCTTCGGCAAGCCGCTGACGGCGGTCAAGCCGGTCCAGACCTTCCAGGCCGACAACATGGTCGTGGTCAATGCCAATGGCGGCGATGTGGATCGCGCCCTGGCGCTGCAGGACTGGCTCTCGGTCAAGGAGAACCACGACCTCATCGAATACGGCATCGAGGGCACGGACTGGGAGCCTGCGGGCGATGACGGTGTCAAGCAGCTCAGCCAGTATGCCTTCCCCGGTTATGCGCTGCTTTGGCGTTCGAGCCTGGAACGTCGGTCGTCCTTCATGACCGAGTCCGAGAAGGCGGTCTTTGACTGGGCGCAGAACTACGACAACTTCACCACCGACACCTTCGCCTCCTTCGTGCCGGACGTCACCCCGGTGCGCGAGGCCGCCGCGGCGATGAACAATGTCATCATCCAGCACGCCAACCCGCTTTTCTACGGCGTCGCCGATGTGGACAGCCAACTCGACAAGCTCAAAAGCGCCGCCGACGCCGCCGGTCTCGATGTGCTTCAGGCCGAGATGGAAAAGCAGGCTGACGCCTACCTCAAATCGAGAGCCTGAGGTCTGCCAGAGACGTTAGCACCGACGCTGGCCCTATGCGGGCCAGCGCCTTTTCCGGGGTGAGCATTGACCGCAGGCCCGGAATCGGCCCCACGGCCTTGCTCTTGAACCTGCTTTCGAAGGTCGCGCGGCTCAGGCTTTGCCCACCGTGGCACTCAGGGTCGCCGTCTCGGCCTCGAGCCACGCGCGGAAGGCCAGCAGTGGTGGGTAGTTGGCGCGGGCCTCGGGCCATACCAGCCAATAGGAGCCGACGCCGGTGATGGCGCGCTTGAAAAGCGGAACGAGCCGCCCTTCCGCTATTTCAGGCTCCGCCAGGTAGTCCGGCAGGAGCGCGATCCCCAAACCGGCAATCGCGGCCTGCGTCATGGGGGCAAACTGGTCGAACAGCATGCCTCGGTTGGCCGACGCCTCGACCCCTTGGCCCGCGAACCACGCCGCCCAGGCTGTGGGACGAGTTTCGATCTGGAACAATTGCTGCGAACGCAGATCGTCGACCGTCTCGAAGCGCTGTCCCGCGAGAAGGGCGGGCGCGGCGCAGGCCGTCAGCCCTTCGTCGAACAGTTTGAGGTGTCCTGCCTCGCGCCAATCGCCAATGCCGAAGTGAATGGCGGCATCGAAGGATTCCGCCGCGAAATTGAAGCGCTTGAGCCGTGTGCCCAGATTGATGGTGATGCCCGGATGGGCGACCAGGAAGCTCCCTAGGCGCGGCGCCAGCCAGCGCGTGCCAAAGGCCGGCAGGATGGCCAGTGACAGCACGCCGCCGCCAGGATTGGCCGACAGCTCCATGCTGGCGCGCTGGATGAGATCGAGGGCGCGGGTAATGTCGCGACCGTAGCTACGCGCTGCCTCCGTCGCGATGAGCCGGCGGCGATGTCGGTCGAACAGTGTGCGCCCGAGCTGGACTTCGAGATTCTGGATCAGCCGGCTGACGGCGCCCTGGCTCAGATCCAGCTCGCGGGCGGCGGCCGCGGTCGAACCCGTCCGCAACACGGCCTCGAACGCTGCCAGCAGGCTGATAGAGGGGACGAAGCGGCGCGGACGCGACATGAATATGCCTTTTATGCATCAACTCAAGCCTAGCTATGCTTTTCCGGCCCGACATTCAATCGCTAAGGTCATGGATGCGCGGTGCGTTGCCGTGCAGCGACCTGTCAAAATCGGCTTCCACGAAAGACCTGCAATGTCCGAAACGGCCCAAGCGTCCACGCGCGCGAAAATCGTCGCCGATCGAGGGGCATTCAACTGGCAGGACCCGTTCCTGCTCGATGATCAGCTCTCGCTCGACGAGCGGATGATCCGCGACAGCGCAGCGGCCTTTGCGACGAGCAAGCTCGTGCCCCGGGTTGTCGACGACTATCTGGAGGAACGGACCGATCCGGGAATTTTCCGCGAGATGGGCGAGGCCGGTTTGCTCGGCGTGTCCATCCCCGAGGAGTATGGCGGCATCGGCGCCTCCTATGTCGCCTACGGCCTCGTGGCGCGCGAAGTCGAACGGATCGATTCCGGCTATCGCTCGATGATGAGCGTTCAGTCCTCGCTCGTCATGTATCCGATCTATGCCTATGGGTCCGAAGAGCAGCGGCAGAAATATCTCCCCAAGCTGGCATCGGGGGAGTGGATCGGTTGCTTTGGACTGACTGAGCCGGATGCGGGTTCCGATCCCGGCGGCATGAGGACGCGAGCCGCAAAGACCGCCTCTGGGTACCGGCTGAGCGGCGCCAAGACCTGGATTTCGAATTCGCCGATTGCCGATGTTTTCGTCGTCTGGGCCAAGTCGGCGGCGCATGGCAACGAGATCCGCGGCTTCGTGCTCGAAAAGGGCATGCAGGGTCTGTCGACCCCCAAGATCGGCGGCAAGCTGTCGCTGCGCGCCTCGGTCACTGGCGAAATCGTGATGGAGGACGTCGAGGTCGGCGAGGATGCATTGCTGCCGCATGCCGAGGGCCTGGGCGGGCCATTCGGTTGTCTCAACCGGGCCCGCTACGGCATTTCCTGGGGCACCATGGGGGCGGCCGAGGACTGCTGGCTACGTGCCCGTCAATATGGGCTGGACCGCAGGCAGTTCGGCAAGCCGCTGGCCGGCATGCAGCTGTTCCAGAAGAAGCTCGCCGATATGCAGACCGAAATCGCGCTGGGCCTGCAGGCTTCGCTGCGCGTTGGGCGGCTGATGGACGAGGGCAAATTCGCGCCCGAAATGATCTCGATCGTCAAGCGCAACAATTGCGGCAAGGCCCTCGATATCGCACGCCAGGCTCGCGACATGCATGGCGGCAACGGCATCCAGATCGAATATCACGTCATGCGCCACTCGCAGAACCTGGAGACCGTCAACACCTATGAGGGCACGCACGACGTCCACGCGCTGATCCTCGGGCGCGCCCAAACCGGGCTGCAGGCCTTCTTTTGAGCGAGGACGCCGTGGGCGATAGATCGATTCCACCGCTGCACGGCCTTCGCGTCGTCGAGCTGGCGCGGATTCTAGCCGGCCCCTGGATCGGCCAGACCCTGGCCGATCTCGGCGCCGATGTGGTCAAGATCGAGAGCCCTGAGGGCGACGATACGCGCGCCTGGGGACCGCCCTTCATCCACCGGCCCGATGGGCATGGCGGCACGGAATCGGCGGCCGCCTATTATCATGCGGCCAACCGGGGCAAGCATTCGCTGGTCTGCGACTTTGACGATGCCGGCGACCTGGCGCGCGTCAAAGACCTGATCGCCGAGGCTGATGTGGTGATCGAGAACTTCAAGGTCGGGGGCCTGCGCAAATATGGTCTCGACTATGAGAGCGTGTCGGCGAGCAATCCGCGGGTGATCTATGCCTCGATCACCGGCTTCGGCCAGACCGGGCCGATGGCGGCCGATCCGGGCTACGACTTCCTGATCCAGGGCATGTCGGGGATCATGGACCTGACGGGCGATCCCCAGGGAGAACCCCAGAAAGTGGGTGTGGCCTGGATCGATATCTTCACCGGGCTCTATGGCGTTATCGGCATCCAGGCAGCGCTGGCCGAGCGGGCCAGGTCGGGTCTGGGGCAGCAGGTCGACCTGGCTTTGTTCGATTGCGGGGTCGGTGTGCTGGCCAACCAGGCGATGAACTATCTCGCCTCGGGCAAGGCGCCGACCCGGATGGGCAATGCACATCCCAATATCGTGCCCTATCAGGTCTTTCCCGCGTCCGACGGGCATCTGATCATAGCCTGCGGCAATGACCGCCAGTTCGTGGCACTGTGCGGCGTGCTCGGCATGGCCGAATTCGCCAGCGACGCGGCCTATGCCACCAATGCCGAGCGGGTCGCCAATCGTTCCGTGCTGTGCGCGGCGATTGCGGAACGCACGTCTGCCCGGCCGCGCAGCGAGCTGATCGCGGCCCTCAAGCAAGCGGGCGTACCGGCGGGGCCGATCAACACGGTCGCCGAGGCCCTGGCCGAGCCGCAGATCGAAGCGCGGGGCATGCGCATCTCCCCGCAAGGGGTGCCGGGATTGCGCACACCCATCAGCTTTTCACGCAGCTCACTCGCCCTGGGCACCGCATCGCCCACGCTGGGCAACGGGAGGTGGGGATTTGATGCCGACGGCATTGTCTGGACCCGGCCGCGTGAGCGTGGGGACGAAGCCCAATGAGAGCGCGTCGTTGAGCTCAGCGTGAAATCGGTCTGCCCGAGCCTTAGGGCGTCTTGGGGATCAGGACTTCGGCGTCGCGGACCCGGTTTGCGGCGCCTTGGGCAATAGTGGCCGCCAGGATCAACTGCAGCTGGTGGAACAGCATCAGCGGCAGGATGGTGGTGGCAGTGACGCTACCCACAAACAGGATATTGGCCATGGGCACGCCGCTGGCGAGGCTCTTCTGCGAGCCGCAGAACAGCAACGCCATCGAATCCGCATGGTCGAGCTTGAGCCGACGGCCGAGCAACAGCATCAGGCCGACCGCCATCAGCAGCAGCGTCATGTCCATCGCCACGACGACGCCAAGATGGGCCAAGCTAAGCTTGCTCCAGATGCCGGCCACCATGCCGGCGCTGAAGGCGGAATAGACGATCAGCAGGATCGAGCCACGATCGACGATGGTGGTGAGCCGCTTGGCCCGCTCGACATGCGCGCCGATCCAGGGGCGCAGCAACTGCCCGGCGAGGAACGGCGCCAGCAGTTGCAGGCAGATCCAGATGATCGTGCTGCCATCAATGCGCAGCCCGTTGGTGTTGAGCAGCAGGGCGGCCAGCACCGGCGTGACCACGACGCCCAGGACGTTGGACAGGGATGCCGCACAGATTGCCGCCGGCACATTGCCGCGCGCCATGGCGGTAAAGGCGATGGACGATTGCACGGTGGACGGCAGCAGGGTCAGGAAGAGGAAGCCGGTGCTCAATTCACTGGGAATGAAGCGCCCTGCGACCAGCACGATCACGAGGCCGAGCAACGGGAACAGCACAAAGGTTGAGCCGACGACCAGGCTTTGCAGCCGCAGGTTGGTGATGCCGGCAATGATCGTTTCCGATTTCAGCTTTGCGCCATAAAGGAAGAACAGCAGCGCCACCGCGCCGTAGCTGATCTGCGACACGACCTTGGCGGCTGCGCCGGAGACGGGCAGCACAGCGGCGATGGCAACCGTTGCGATCAACAGCAGGATGTAGCTGTTTGCCTTGGCGAAACTGGTAATGGCGTGCATGGCATCTCGGTCAGATCTGACCGCCTCGAGTTCGAAGAGCTTGGATAGGCAATCAGTAGCCGAGGGCGCAGCCATCCTTGCGCGGGTCGGACCCACCCAGGAGGTTGCCGGTCTGCCAGTCGATCCAGATCGCCTGGGCGCCGCCAATGGCCCAGGCCGGTGGCTTGACCTTGAAGCCGCGCGCTTCCAACTCGCCGCCGACCGTGCCGCGCAGGCGGGCTTCGATCTCGACGGTGTCGGTACCGGGCAGGGGGAACAGGCGCGGCAGATCGATCGCCGATTGCAGGTCCATGCCGTAGTCGAGCACCTTGGACAGCAAATGGGCATGGCCCATGGCCTGGTAATGGCCGCCCATGACGCCGAACGGCATGAGCACACGCCCGTTACGGGTCAGCATGCCGGGGATGATGGTGTGCAGCGGCCGCTTGGACGGACCCATTGCATTGGGGTGGCCGGGCTTGAGTACGAAGCTCTGCGCACGGTTGTGCAGCAAAACACCCGAGCGTGGGCTCATCAGGCCGCTGCCATAGGGGTGGAAGATGGAGTTGATGAAGCTGACCGCGTTGCGGTCCTTGTCCACGACGCTGATATAGACCGTGTCCTGATGCTCGGCGCCGGCCAATGGCGGGGCGCCATCCAGCGGCAGCGCGCGGGTGAGATCGATCCGGGCCGCCATGTCATCGATAAAGCCGGCTGAAAGTACGTGCTCGACCGGTACATCGGCGTAGTCTGGGTCGGCGAGAATGTGGTCGCGCACCCAATAGGCCAGGCGGGTCGCCTCGATTTCGCGGTGGAGGTTGTCGACCGACAGAGGATCGCCGGCGATGCTGAACCGCTCCAGGATAGCCAGGATGAGCAGGGGGATGATGCCCTGGCCGTTGGGGGCGCATTCGACGACCGTGTGGTCGCGATAGGTCGCCGAAACCGGCTCGGCATAGTCACCACGCGCCGCCGCGAAGTCCTCGAGCGTGTGCAGCCCGCCTTGATCGCGCAGATAGGTCACCATGTCGCTGGCGACCTCGCCGCGATAGAAGGCATCGGGGCCTTCGCGACCGATCGCTTCAAGCGTATCGGCCAGCAGCGGCTGGCGCTGGGTCGAGCCTGCGGCGGGCGCCTGGCCATCGACCAGGAAGATCGCACTCGCATTGGCGTCCTTGGTCAGCAAATCGCGCTGCAAGGACAGGTCCCGGGCGACACGCGGCGTCAGCGCATAACCGTCGCGGGCATAGGCGATGGCCGGGGCGAGAATGTCCTTCAGCCCCATGCGGCCGTGGTCCTTGACCAGCCTGGCCCAGGCCTCGACGGCGCCGGGTACGGTGACCGCATGCGGCGACTGGCGGGGGATGCTGTCGATGCCCTGCTGCCGATACCAGTCCAGATGCGCGGCGGCCGGGGTGCGCCCGGAGCCGTTGTAGCCGATGACCTGGTCGGAACCGCCTTTGGCAATCAGCGCAAAGCAATCGCCACCGATGCCGGTGGAACCCGACTCGACCACGCATTGCACGGCACAAGCGCCGACTGCTGCATCGATCGCATTGCCGCCGGCGCGCAGGATGTCGAGTGCCGCCAGCGTGGCGGCAGGATGGGAGGTGGCGGCCATGGCATTGCGCGACATGGCCAGCGATCGACCGGGCTCCTCGAAATTCCTCATCTGCCGCTCCGAAAATCTGATGTTGGCTACAAATGGCACAGATTTGGTTCGAAGAATACGCTGAAATGCGAACCAATTTGAGAAATTTGGCCAGAATGCGAATGGTTATGGCCAAGCAAGGCAAATTGGTCTAGATATGGTTCATGGAGGTCTCCTCATGACAGACAGTGTCGCCTCGTCCTTTTCTGCCGGCGGGTCACGCGGTCGCGCACGCCAGCAATCGGCTGAACTGCAAGCGCTGATCGAGCGGCAGATATTGGATGGCCATCTCAAGCCCGGCGACAAGATCGCCACCGAGCGTGACCTGGCTCGTCAGTTCGACGCGTCGCGCAGCGTGGTCCGCAACGCGCTGGCCGAGCTCGAAGCCGCCGGGCTGATTGCCCGCAAGGTGGGAAGCGGTACTGTCGTCCAGCCGCGTGGCGATGCGCCGGCTCTGACGCTGCTCGATACGAGCCCGTCCGAGCTCATGGAGTTTCGCCTGGCGCTCGAGCCCGGCCTTGCCAATGCCATCGTGCTCAATGCCAGCGCGCGCGAGATCGCCGATATCGTCGAGAGCGCCAATGCCGGGCGCGATGCCAACGATCTGGATACCTGGGAGCGATGCGACCGGGAATTCCACATCAACCTGGTTCGTGCGACCCACAACCGGCTGGCCATTACCGTCTACGAAGCGGTCGTGGGCATCCGTCATGAGCGACCCTGGCTGCGCGCCAAGGAGGGGCATACCGATGCTGCCTCCTGGTCCAATTACCAGCAGCAGCATCTCGATATTGCCGAGGCCTTGCAGCGGCGCGATGCGCAGGCCGCGGCTTCGGCCATGCGCCGTCATCTCGAGGCCGTCCGCGCCAATATGCTGCAGACGCCCCCTTCTCCCCCTTCTCCCCATTCGACCGACTGACTCAAGGAACACGCTGTGAC